>JBARUR010000344.1:0-48264 GCA_049645845.1 Desulforhopalus sp.
AGGTCTCCCTGCGGTACTGGTACTACAGCGAAGATGACATTGCTTCATCATAAGGGAAAACTTGGCAAGGGCGGGATGTATCGCAACACAAGTCCGCTTGGGACACTTTTCGAGGGCAGGATCGTCCGTGAATTGGCCATCGGCGACTCCGGTGAATTCAGAGGTATAATCGGCCAGTTAAGAGGGAGCGCAACAATCACCGGCTATCATAGATTTGTTCTTGATGCTGGTGATCCCTTTCAGCAAGGATTCTTACTCTAACGTCCATGAAAAAAATTACCCAGCCTGAAATTATTCTATACAACGCATGTTTTGCCATTGGCAATGGATGGAATACCGAAAACCCTCTTCTTTCAGGTGGAGAGGCGCTGGCCATTTCCAAGGGGCGTATTATGGCTCTTGGCAAAGATGATGATATGCTTCATCTGGCTGGGCCTGCTACCGAAAAGATTGATCTCGGCGGACGTTTGATAGTTCCAGGATTTATCGACAGCCATATTCATTTCTACGAATGGGCTCTTAAACTTCGGGACCTTCAGCTAGACGATCTTGGCAGTCTTGAAGAGCTGCTGAAACGAATTGAAAAGACAGCAGGTTCTCTAGAACCCGGCAAGTGGATCATGGGACAGGGCTGGAACGAAACCGACTGGAGTATACCACACCAGCCGAATCGTCTGGATCTCGACAAGGTCGCCCCGAAAAATCCGGTGCTGCTGTGGCGGTGTGATCTTCATCTGGCTGTCGTCAATTCCGCTGCTTTGCGCCTTGCCGGTATTCATCGAAACACTCCGGATCCACCGGAAGGCAGAATTGAAAGGGACGCAGCAGGAGAACCCACCGGCATTCTGCGGGAGTTGGCGATAAATCTGGTACGACAGGCTATTGCCGAACCGGATGCCGGCTTGGTCGCTGACGCTTTCAAAGACGGTATGGCAGCCCTTCATCGCTTTGGAATCACCGGTATTCACGATATACGCCTGATGGAGGATAATGATGGAGCACGGTCTTTTGGCTGTTTCCAGAAGCTCGAACAGGACAATCTTCTTGATCTACGCTGCTGGATGAGTCTGCCCGGTCATCAACTCGACGAGACCATCGGCCTTGGCCTTCGTTCGGGTTTCGGCAGTGACAGGCTGCGGATCGGCCATGTAAAGTTTTTTTCCGACGGCGGCATGGGTGCTCGTACCGCCTGGATGATCGATCCTTATCTTGATGCCGAATATGGCATGCCGCTGATTGATATGGAAGAATTGGCTGCAGATATCGAAAAAGCCGATCAGGCAGGTCTCTCTGTCATGGTACATGCCGTAGGGGACCGTGCTAATCGGGAGCTTGTCAACATTTTTGAAAAGCTGGAAATCAATCGCAGTAAAAACCCTGCTTCGTTGCCAGCGACGCAATTTCGTCATCGCATTGAACATGTACAGATGATCCGCCCTGAAGATTTAAAGCGGCTTGCCAATCTCAACCTGGCTCTCTGCGTCACTCCGGTCAATATGATCCTCGATATCAATCTTATCGACCGCGCAGTAGGAGAGAAAGGCAAATGGACCTATGCCTTTCGGCAACTCATGGATACAGGGGTACCCGTCATGTTCAGCTCCGATTGTCCTGTATGCAGTCCCGACCCGCTGCCGGCTATTCATGCTGCGGTGACACGCCAACGCTTTGACGGAACTCCGAAGCATGGATGGCATCCGGAATGCCGGGTAAGCATTGCCGAGGCACTCAGCGCCTACACCTCGACACCGGCAGCGGTCCATAATGCCACCGATATAGGTACTATAGCTATTGGTAACCTGGCCGACCTGGCCGTTCTCGGCCAAAACATCCTTACATTGCCTTCTTCTGTCATCCCTGACACAAAAATTGACATGACCATATTCGATGGCCGGATTGTCCATCGGCTTTTTTAGGAGGTTGTCCGGGAATGTTCATTTGGCAAGCATGTCATCAAATGGCCCGATGCCACGTGTATGTATTTCGTTTATCAATTGCTGGGGATTTTTCATAAAGTTATGTTCCACTGGTTTTTCAATTTCCAGATTATAGGTGGAAATCAGATTTTCGTGGCTCCAGCGAGTGAGATAATAGACTACCAGTTCAGGGAGTCTGGTAAAAATGGTTTCCTCGGGCATGGGATCGATAAACGAGGATTTCCTGAGACGTTCTGAAGAAAGTGTTTGAGGTTTATAAAAACTGTCAAGGAACATCAGTTCCGGCGGCAGGGTTGCTTTCAGGCCGATTCGCCTCAGTATACGCAGCAGAATATTCAAACTGTTTTTCCCTGAATTGGCTATCCAGTAGGGAACGTAGATTGCCTTGGGCTGGCTCAGATGAAGATAAGACTTGATGGTGAGGATGAGCGTTGCCAGGTCTACCGGATTCTTATCCACGAAATGAAAGGTTCTGTTGCCGAATTCCGCTCGATTTTCAAGCATATGGTGGATGAAATGCGGGAGCTTCCTGGCGTTGCTGTATGAGTGGAGAGTATGCTTTTTAGTAAAGAGTACCGGCATTGATTCGTCGGCTATAGAAAAAAACAGTCTGTGAAAGCCTTGAATTTTGTGATCATGAGCCCCGTATACAATAGCCAGCCGGACGCAGGAAAAATCCAGGCCCTCTTTTTCCGCCATGAGTTTTAAAGTTGTTTCGGCCATAAGTTTCGATTTGGCGTAATTACTCAGGTTGGGGGAAATCGGCAGGGTATCTTCTTCACGCAGGTTTTCTCCGGAAGGCAGGGTTGCCGAAGAACTGATATGAATATAAGGTACCTTCAGGCTATTTGCCGCTCTGGCGAGATTAATCGCTCCCTGATAGTTCACTTCAAAAGCCAGTTGAGCGTCTGAGCCGAGATTGGCCATGGAGGCGTTTATGATAAAGTCGGGGGTGACTTCTTTCAGGTAGCGGCGGATGTCATTTTCTTCCCGTATAGAGAGCTTTTTGCTGCTTGGTGCTCGAATGTCAACAGTATTTGGAAAATGGGTTTTGTAAAAATTGACTATTGTTCCGCCAATCAGACCCGAGCCGCCGATCAGGACACCTATTTTTTTTGAACCCATCTGAGCTCCTTGTTAAAACACCATTCTCTTCAAGTATGAAAATAATAGAGCTGTAATGCGCTATTCGTCTTTAGTTATCTCTCGAATAGTGACGTTTGATCCACGAGGTGGTTGGATGCACCGTGATTTGTAGATCAGTCCCATCTGTATTAATGCCCTATCGATGGACTCATCATCATTCATGACTTTTCCAGCTTCATCCGGCTCAATGGTTTTCTCGGGGGAATTGCTTTGGTCTTTAACTTTAGTATCCATCATACTTAAACCTTTTTATTTCAGGTGAACGGTTACGGGAAAACTATTATGGGAAGAGTACGAAGTTGCAAAACAGTTATCAACCCTTATTTTTGATCCATAAAAACTTCTATTAAAGGATTTCTTTATTTCTGCACAAAAGAGGGGATTAATGAGGTTGGGCGACGGCTTGAAGAATTGAATTTGCCTTATGGCAGAGCTGTTTGATATGAACTTGTGGTTACTTCGACCGCAGCAACTCATTGTATATCTCGGTCAGTTCAATGAAGAGGTCATGATCTCCACCCAGGTCTGGATGAAGTTGCATGGCCTTTTGCCGGTAAAGCCGGTTGAGCTGTTCCCTGGTCATCCCGTTCAGTTCTTCATTCGAGACCATAAATATTTGGCTGATTTTTTCGGGGGAGTGGCTCGATTTTCTTTCCGGCCAACGGAACTTTCGATGATCACCCATGAATTGCCTGGCGAAGTCGTCAAAAAAAGAACGGGTTGAAGGAGTATAATCAAAAAACATGATGAGGTAGCGAATGAGATGGGCGTGCAGCGAATCAGTCGGTTTTTCTTCTTGCCAAAATCTGGGGTCTCTGTTTAACCAGCACAATTCTTTCAGAAAATGTTCTGCCATCTCATCTACGGCAAGAGATTCCGGTAACCATGGAGCAAAGGACTCAGAAAAATATTTCTGAAGATTGAAAATTGCATAAACATACTGGAGATAGTTGCCGGGTTGAAGAGCTTTCTCTTCGACGGTTAAATAATATTCCCGCTCATCACGGCTCTGACCGAGAAGAGGGCGGCAGCACTTTTCATGCAGTCTGGAAAGCCGACTCTGGTCAACAGCACCATATCGAAGATAATATAATCTTCGGCGATCAAATATGTGCACTTGGCGGGCAATTGCTTCCTGGTCATTCTCAGTTAAAGGGCCAAACCTCTGCTTACTGCGGGATTGGAAAATGGAGAGCCGCCTTTTTGTTTCCTTCGGTAGAAAATCCCATAACAGCTGTTCGAGTATTGTTTCGACTTCGCCCGTAGAGCAGGCGGAGACAGCTTCAATCAGATTGTCGTCAAATAGAATAATATGGTCTTCAAAGATTTTGATTAATAGGTTAGGATTGGTGCCGAGTTCATAGACGATCCGGTAATCGTAGGATTGCTCTTCAGATCGATTCTCAGCCTGGTATGATTGACGGATCTGATAGCTGATTTTTGAGCCATTTTTTAGTTTTGCTAAATACATATTAAGTCTCAATTTATGTGAGCATTTTGCTATTCCAGATAAGCGGTTGCAAAAGTGCAAAAAATGTAAAAAAAATAATGCTCATTTCATTTCCTCTTTTTCAAATATAATTCGGGACAACAAAATTGCCCTGATTATCAAAATTTTAAAAAATACATTCGTCCTTTATTGCTAAATATGAAATTCCTGCCATCCCAATTGATGTTTTTCTTTCAAAATACGACAACCAAAAAAAATATGGTGTTATTGACGAAATTTCTCTCTTTTATATTCGTCATAATACTTCTATACAGTACTGTCTTTCATATGCTCATGGTTCATGAGGGCAGGGAGTACAGCTGGGTGACCGGCTTGTATTGGACGCTTACCGTCATGTCCACTCTTGGCTTTGGTGATATAACGTTCACTACAGATATGGGGCTGGTCTTTACCATTCTGGTGTTGGGTTCGGGGATAATCCTGCTGCTGATAATGCTGCCGTTCACTTTCATCCAGTTTTTTTATTCTCCCTGGTTGGAGGCACAGTCAAAGAGCCGCACTCCTCGTAGATTACCGGAAGGAACCTCGGGTCATATCATTATCACCCATCTCGATCCAATTACTGAAAAACTTGTTGCTAAATTAAGGAGACGAAATTTTCAATATGTACTTGTGGTTGATGAACTGCTGAGAGCATCGGAACTCTACGATGCTGGATATAAAGTAGTCATTGGTGAACCTGATGATCCGGAAACCTACCATCGTCTTCAAATTAAGGATGCAGCACTGGTCGTGGCAACCGGTGATGATTTGAGAAATACCTCGGTTGCTTTTACCATAAGAGAAATAACCAGAGAAGTACCGATTGTCGCCAGCGCTAATAACCAAAATTCACTCGATATTCTACAATTTCCCGGCAACATGCATGTATTCCAGTTCGCCAAGATGCTCGGTCAGGCCCTGGGAAATAGGACATTCGGACTCGGTAGACCGGTGAATATTGTCAGCAGTTTCGACAAGCTACATATTGCAGAAATATCGGCAACACAAACTTCGCTTGGTGGGCAAAGTCTCGCGGACATTGGAATGCGGGAGAAAACGGGAGTGACGGTGGTTGGGCTTTGGGAAAAAGGCAAATTTGAAGTACCGCATCCCCAGACAATAATTAATTCAACGACATTGCTGCTTTTGGCTGGTACCAGTAAGCAGTTGGATAGGTTCGAAAATAATTATGCTACTCCCGGCAGGGCTTATTCACCGGATGCTCCGGTACTTATTCTTGGAGGCGGTCGTGTTGGGATTGCTGCTGCTGAGATGCTGGAGCAAAATAATATCAGTTACCGGATTATCGAGAAACGCTCGATTCTGACAAATGGGAAAGGAGAAAATTTTATAGAAGGAGATGCAGCAGATCTTAGGGTCTTGGAAAAAGCTGGAATAATGGAAGCCAGGACTGTCATTATCACGACCCATAATGATGCAATGAACATTTATCTGGCCTTTTACTGTCGTCAGTTGCGAAAGGAAATTCAGATTATCAGCCGGGCAACCAGCGAACGAAGTGTTTCGAAGCTGCATGTGGCCGGAGCTGATCTTGTTATGTCGTATGCTTCAATGGGTGCCAACAGCATTATCAATATTTTGAAAAGCGACGAAATATCAATGTTTACAGAAGGGCTGAATATTTTTATCCGGCCGATGCCTACCAAACTGGTTGGTAAAAATCTTGTAGAAAGTAAAATCAGGGAAAAAACCGGTTGTTCGGTCATTGCCATGAAGTCATCCGGAAACCTGATAGTTGGACCAGATCCTTTTATTCCCATGAATGGTATGGATGACCTGATTCTTATCGGGACAACTGAAGCAGAGCAGAAATTTCTTGAACGTTTTTAAAGATGGCGTCGTTTTAATAAGGAGGGGGAAAGGTACATGTTTGATCGCTGGACCTCACGACTTGTAAAAAAGCCCCTGGACCTTGTTGCCTTAAGATTGAAAAGACTAGGCTGCAGACCTGACCAAATTACCTTTGCTTCATTTTGTATAGGGATAGGCGTCTTGCCTGCCCTTTATCTTGAAATGTATTGGTTGGCTCTGGTCTGTATTTTGCTCAACAGATTGGGGGACGGCCTCGACGGAGCGCTGGCAAGGATGACTGGGGCAAGCGATGCCGGAGGGTTTCTTGATATAGTCCTGGATTTCATCTTCTATTCCCTGGTGGTCCTGGGATTTGCTGTGGCATCTCCTGAGGTCAATAGTCTTGCTGCAGCATTTCTTCTTTTCAGTTTTGTCGGTACCGGCAGCAGCTTTTTGGCTTTTGCTATTATGGCCGAGAAGCGTGGAATAGAAAATATCGTTTATCCGCATAAAAGAATCTATTACCTGACCGGCTTAGCCGAAGGGACGGAAACGTTTCTCTTTTTTATCCTTTTTTGTATTTTTCCTACCTCCTTTCCCCTGTTGGCCTCTGTTTTTGGTTTCATCTGTCTGCTCACTACCCTGACAAGGGTTATTGGTGGTTATCTGGTGTTGCGAACTCTCGGATGAACAGTTACTTCCCGATATAGATCAACAATTGCTTATTTCGACCATAGCCCATAAGCAGCACATTTTTCCTTTTCCCGGTGGTGTTCGCAAGAATAGTGCATAAAGTGATATGCAACAATAGTAAATCTGATATGTAAATACGAATATCGTAAAAATATATGATTGATTTTAGTGTATTCGTAATCTATTATTACGTATGTTAACTGCATCGTATGTGAATTTTTTAAGACGGTAATATGGCATAACGAAAAGGTGGTGTTGGGCGTGCTGATCGATGAACTAAACCTGGCGATAATCAATCATCTGAAGGATGGACGGATGCCGTTCAAGAAAATCGCCGATTTACTGGCGCTTTCGGAGGGAGCAGTTCGAGCCAGAGTGAAAAAGCTCAAGGAGGAGGGTGTTCTTGATATTACCGCACTCGTTGACCCGGAATCTTTGCCTGATCAGAATATAGTTATGGTGGGAGTCCGCCTGAAAGACATGGATTTAGTCAAAAAAGGTGAAGAATTCAGTCGGTTGCGTGGTGTCACTTCCGTTTGCGTGGTGACCGGCCGTTTTGATCTTATTCTTACCGTGCTGCTTACAAAAGACTTTCCGATGGTGAAGTTCTATACCGAAGAGGTTGCAAAACTGGAAAATGTCCGGGCAGTGGAAACCTTCGTTGTCTATAAAAGCTTTAACCTGAAGGTGCCTCTCACACTTCCGTAACATTGGATTGACCTTGGTGTTTGGATAAAAAGGCGTTGTCAAAAAATAACATGGCCGGAAGAATGCTCGGAACGCCATAAGGATCCGTAACGAAATGGATATAAATGACCGGGTTATTTCGTAACGGCTCCTAAAATTGAGGTGAAAAATGGATGCAACGAAAAGGACTGTATTGCATGATTGGCATGTGGAGAACGGAGCCAATATGGCTCTATTTGCCAACTATGACATGCCGCTCTGGTATAAGACGGGGGTAAAGGCTGAACATTTAGCAGTCATACGTGGTGCGGGCATTTTTGATACCAGCCATATGGCTGTAGTATCGGTTACAGGAGAAGGGGCAAGAGCACTTCTTCAATATTGCCTGAGTAAGGATCTTGACTCATGTCTCGGTAAGGGCAAAACAGAGCTGGTAAACGGCAGATGTGTCTATGGTGTTTTTCTCAACCCTGACGGCACGGTTATCGATGATGCCATTGTATACCAATTGCAGCCCACTTCCTTCATGGTAGTCGTCAATGCGGGAATGGGAGGAGAAATCGCTGCCCATCTGCAGAAAAATATCGGAGAAGTTGCAGTAACGGTAGAGGACCTCACCGGTCGTGTTGGAAAAATGGATATTCAGGGACCGGATTCAGCCCGGGTCTTAAAAAAAATCCTTAAAGATCCACAGGCTGTTTTTGATCGAATGGTCTATTTTTCTTTTAAAGGTGGTGTGGGTGAGCTTCAGACTTCCGTTCCTGTAGAATGTATTGATGGAACTCCGATGCTGCTTTCCCGAACCGGGTATACCGGAGAGTTTGGTTTCGAGCTTTTTGTTGCTGTCGAAAAGTTGGCTTCCCTCTGGACAATGGTACTTGAAGCGGGAAAGGAAAGCGGAGTAATCGCCTGCGGACTGGCTGCCAGGGATTCTCTCAGGGCAGGTGCCGTCCTGCCGCTTTCTCATCAGGACATCGGTCCCTGGCCTTTTTTGAACAACCCCTGGCCGTTTGCCTTACCCTTTAATGATGACAATACAAGTTTCAGCAAAGAATTTATCGGAAAAACTGCTCTGCTGCAGGAAAAATGGAATAAATACACCCTGCCCTTTGCAGGATACGATCCCCGGAAAATTGCCGCCGACGACGAAAGTTTTGTTATCTCGTCAACAGGTGAGAGGCTTGGCACAATTCTTACCTGCACGACGGATATGGCCATCGGCAGGATGGATGGGGAAATAGTCAGTGTTGCCGGGGATAAGGATTTTCAGGCTAAAGGACTTTGCTGCGGCTTTGTTTTGCTCGACAGGAACCATTCCCCGGGAGAGCAGGTAATACTGAGTGATGGAAAAAGAAAAATAAAAGTTGAAATACGGGCAGATATTCGTCCGGGAAGGACAGCAAGAAATTCGATAGGCGCTATGTTGGCTTGATTTTCAAAAATATCTAAGGGAGGAATGTGCCGTGAAAGACTTGAGTGAGGTAATTTTCAAAGAAGGGGTGCGTTATACCAACGATCATGAATGGGTGACGGAAGAGGGAGATACGCTCAGAATTGGGGTCAGTGATTATGCCCAGGATCAGATGGGCGATATTGTATATGTAGAGTTACCGGATGTAGGCACAACTTTTCAGAAAGGTGAAGAATTCGGCACGCTCGAATCGGTAAAAGCAGTTTCCGAATTGTATCTGCCGATAAGCGGCGAAGTTGTTGCGGTCAATGAAGATCTAGGTGACAGCCCGGAGCTGATCAACCAGGATCCTTACACTAATTGGATTATCGAGATAAAACCTTCCGATCCAGGCGAACTTGAAGAGCTTCTTACAGTGGCCGATTATCGGGAGTTACTCAAAGGATAAAGCGATGCGTTATTTACCTCATACTGACCAGGAAATTCGTGAAATGCTGGACGTAGTAGGCAGAAAAAGCCTGGATGAACTCTTCTGTTCGGTGCCTGATGAATGCCGGTATGAAGGGGGAATGGATTTGCCGGAACCGTTGAACGAATGGTCGCTGACTGAGCATATCAGTGATCTTGCTGATACAATGGGGGTAAACCATAAATATAAGGTATTGATTGGTGCCGGGAGTTATCATCATAATATTCCGGTAACAATCGGCAGTCTCATGTCAAGATCGGAATTTTTGACTGCCTATACACCTTACCAGCCGGAAATGGCGCAAGGAACATTGCAGGGCATTTATGAGTACCAAACCCTGACGGCAAGACTGCTCGGAATGGATGTGGCCAATGCATCTATTTATGACGGTGCCTCCGCCCTGGCGGAGGCGCTGCTGATGGGCCTCAGGATCGGCAAGAAAAAGACGAAAGTTGCCGTCTCAAGGGCAGTACATCCCCATTATCGTGATGTAGCCAAAACATACCTCGATCCGACGGATTATGAACTGATTGAGCTGCCGGTGGATAAAAACGGCCGAACCGATCTTTCCGGTCTTGCGGATATTGAAGGATTGGCAGCGGTAGCTATCCAGTCGCCAAATTTTTTCGGTATCATTGAAGACCTCACCGCTTTGGGGCAAACAATACATGACAGAGGCGCACTCTTTATCACCTGTTTTACAGAACCGCTTGCCTATGGTTTGACTAAAAATCCAGGAGAATGCGGAGCAGATATAGCCTGTGGCGAAGGGCAGAGTTTTGGCATGACGAGGTCTTTTGGTGGTGCTGCTCTTGGAATGTTTGCCTGCAGGGATCAGTTCACCAGAAATATGCCCGGCAGACTTGTCGGAGAGACCACTGATCTTGAAGGTAAACGAGGATTTGTGTTAACCCTATCCACTCGTGAGCAACATATCAGACGCGAGAAGGCGACTTCTAACATTTGTTCCAACCAGGGAATCTGTACCCTTATTGCAGCTATGTATATGTCATCTCTTGGAGGTTCCGGGCTGCGCGAACTTGCCCGGCTCAATTACGACAAGAGTGAATATTTTAAATCCCAACTGAAGAAAAATGGCGCACGCATGACTTTTGATTCTCCGACATTCAATGAATTTGTCGTTGAATTCAAAGAAGATTTTCAACCGATTTATGCAAAATTACTGGAAAAGAAAATTGTTGCCGGTCTTGAGCTGGGCAAATATTATCCCGAACTTGCCGGTAAGTATCTGTTTTGCGTGACGGAAACAACTGGCAAAGAAGTGATCGATATGGTTGCAAATGAGGTGAAATCATGAAAAAATCACCGGGTATAAGCGGCTTGATTTTTGACGAGCCATTGCTTTGGGAAAAAGGCAAGCCGGGAAGAAGGGGAATGAGTATTCCGGAAAGCGATGTTCCTGCTGCGGATTTTCCTGAGAAACTGCAGGGGGCCGGACCGGATTTTCCGGATCTGAGTGAGGTGGATGTAGTGCGGCATTATACCCGCCTGTCGCAATGGAATTACGGTGTGGATAGCGGAATGTATCCTCTTGGTTCCTGCACCATGAAATATAACCCTAAGATAAATGAAAAAGTTGCGGCCACCCCTGAATTGAGTGCTGCACATCCAATGCTGAGCGATGAACATGCACAGGGCAATCTGCAGATCATGTTTGAATTGCAGCAATATTTGGCGGCTATTACCGGACTTCCGGGAGTTTCCCTCCAACCGGCAGCCGGTGCCCACGGTGAGTTGACCGGGATGCTGGTTTTTGCAGCGTATCATCGCAGTCGTGATTCAAAGAGAACAAAAATCCTCATTCCGGATACCGCCCACGGTACCAATCCTGCCAGTGCAGCTCTCTGCGGCTACAAGCCGGTGCCGATTAAATCCGGGAAAAACGGCATCCTCAAGGTGGAATCAATTGCCGAGGCCATGGATGAAGAGACCGCTGGAATAATGATCACCAATCCGAATACCCTGGGATTGTTCGAAACCAATATTCGGGAAATTGCCGAAATTGTCCATGCCAAAGGCGGTCTTGTTTATGGTGACGGGGCCAACATGAATGCCGTCATGGGGATCATCAATGCTGAAAAGTGCGGGATTGATGTCATGCATCTGAATCTGCATAAAACATTTTCAACTCCCCATGGAGGCGGAGGGCCAGGAGCAGGACCAATCTGCGTGACCAGGGAACTGGAAAAATATCTTCCGGTACCAAGAGCCATAAAGGACGGGAACACCTATCGCCTTGATTTTGACTGTCCCGATTCGGTCGGCAGGGTGCATGCCTTTCACGGCAATTTTTCGGTTTTGCTGCGGGCCTACAGCTATATCCGGACCATGGGGGCGGAAAACCTGAAAAAGGTCAGTCAGCTGGCTGTACTCAATGCCGCGTATATTAAAGAAAAATTGAAAGGCACTTTGCAACTGGCTTATAACAGGCCGTGTATGCATGAATGTGTTTTCTCCGATGCCTTGCAGCAGGAAGATAAAATCACCACCCTCGATATGGCCAAGAGACTTATCGATCATGGTTATCATCCTCCGACTATTTACTTTCCCCTGGTGGTTCACGGCGCTATTATGATTGAGCCCACAGAGACCGAATGCAAAGAAGATATCGATCAGTTTATCGAGACCGTGAAACTGGTAGTCAGGGAAGGAAAAGAAAATCCCGAGCTGCTGAAAAAGGCACCGGTGATGGCCAAGATGCGACGGCTGGATGAAACACAGGCTGCCAGAAAACCCTGTCTCTGCGGCTAGTTGTGACTGAGGTGAAAAAGGCCGCACGCCTGCTCGACCTGGGTTTAACCGACTATGCGGCGACTTATGCGCTGCAGCTTGAGCTGGTTGAAAAGCGAAGAAGCGGTACTGTTGCCGATGATCTCTTTCTGGTGACGGAACATCCAGCTACCTTCACTCTCGGCAGGCGGGGCGGACAGCAGAATCTTATGGTTTCCGGACAGTTTCTCCGGGAAAATAATATTCCCCTGGTGCATATTGAACGAGGCGGAGATATAACTTATCATGGCCCGGGACAGCTGGTTATATATCCCATTTTACACGTGCGTCAGGCTGGATTGACTGTTTCCGATTATGTGTATTGTCTCGAAGAAGTCATGATCAAACTGGCTGCTGAGAATGGGGTTGAAGCCATAAGGGATCAAAGAAATCATGGGGTCTGGGCAGGTGGCAGAAAACTTGGCAGCGTCGGTATCGCCATCCGTCATGGTATTGCTTTTCATGGACTGGCGCTTAATGTAAATACCAGCCTCGAACCGTTTTCCTGGGTTAATCCCTGTGGACTTGCCGGTGTGAAGATGACTACCCTTAGTCATGAAAGCGGAAGGGATATCGTCCTCGACCAAGTCAAAAGCGGCCTGCTCAATCAACTTACGCAGGTGTTCTCACGGCCTTTTATGTTAATTAATAAGGATGGTTACGATGTCAGCACCGACCCACAAGATAATAACAGGCAAACCGAAATGGCTCAGGCGCAGTTTGCCGACCGGACCTGAATACGAAAAAATTCGTCAGCTGCTCAAAAGTCATGATCTGACCACCGTCTGCCGGGAAGCAAAATGTCCAAATCAATTTGAATGCTATGGTAAGGGAACTGCAACCTTTATGATACTCGGGGAACGGTGTACGCGTAACTGCCGGTTCTGTGCAGTCGGTCATCAGCCCGAAGGTCCTCCTGACCCGGAAGAACCAGAACGCGTAGCGGAAGCTGTGGTCATCCTTGGTTTGCGTTATGCCGTAGTGACTTCAGTTACCCGGGATGATCTTGCCGATGGCGGGGCATCATTATTTGCTGAAACTATTAAAGCAATCCGTAAACGGAGCCTGAAAACTCTGGTGGAGGTGCTGATCCCGGACTTACAGGGTAACTGGCAGGCTTTAAAAACGATTCTTGATGCCGGACCCGATGTCCTGAATCATAACATAGAAACAGTGTCGGCACTCTATCCGGAAGTTCGGCCCCAGGCGGAATACCGCAGGTCTCTTGAACTGTTTCAACAGGCAAAAAAAATATCCCCATTGACTCCAACCAAGTCGGGTCTCATGCTTGGTTTTGGTGAAACCCATACAGAAATTATCCAGACCTGGCGCGATTTGTTAACGGCAGGCTGCGATATTCTCACCATGGGTCAATATTTGCAACCCAGCAAAGAACATCTTCCAGTGAAACGCTTCCTGCCGCCGGAGGAGTTTGCCGAACTGGAAACCGAAGCACTTGCTTTAGGCTTTGCCGGAGTAGCTTCGGCTCCTTTTGTCCGTAGCAGCTATCAGGCGGAAAAACTTTATCGACAGGCACTGAAAAAGATCAACGCCTAACCCGCATTTCTCATGAACATTGTGTTGATTTTTAGAATAATATCGGTTTTTTCAAGAGGTTCGACAGTTTTTCAATTTTTCACTTAATCGACACAATGTTCACCAAAGGTCAGTCCATTCGGCGTCATCTTCCGCAGTATTTTGCCAGTGAACATAGCATACTATGGTTCACTACCAAAAACTTTGAAGCTGACGCCGCCTAAACTGATGAAAAATGCGGGCTAATCTCTCATTGCTTTTTGCTGATAGCGCCCCTTACTTCTTCGTCTTGCAAAATCTGAATGACGATATCATTCAGCTGATCGTTTAGCATACTCTCCAGGTCCTGAACAGAAGGTTTACCAGCAGAATCACGATTGGTTTGCCTGTTATATGTTTTGATAAGGGAAGTCTCTTTGTTTTTTATAGTGATGGTGAGTTTGCTTTTGGCTGTGGCGCTGTAGAGAAGATTGGCCCGGGTCACAATGGCGACAAGGTCGTTCAGGTCAACGAGTATGCGAACGGAAGAACCACTTTCGAATACTAAACCCTGCGCCTGAAGACCAGTAGCTAATTGCTCTGTGACGAGTTTATGGGGTGGCTCATGGTTTGGTATCCTTACCGGGGATTTACCCTTGAGATGATAAATAACCACTGCTGTATCGAGTCTTGCATCATGACCTTTGAGTGCGGCGGAAGTGTTAATGTCATATATCCCATAAGGTTGACTTTCGACTTCTAAGTTGAGGTTTGTGTTAGCCGGATACTGAGCGCTGCAGCCTGAAAAAAGAAGGGCAAATACGAGAAGGAAATATTTTTTCATTGTATGTTTATCCTGTTGGAATTCCAGCAGACAAAGTGTTCCTCTCTTTAAAGGAAAGGAAGGGAGATTATATAATTTTACCCGGATTAGTTGCGCAATTCCCACTGACCTGCACTGTTTCGACAGGCTGTTGTGTAGGTTTTTTCGGTTCTACCATCAATTGTTGCGAGGATTTCCGCCTGACGGCAAGGCTGTTGCGGTTGCTGTGGAAGTGTATATGCCGATTGAGGCGTGACCTGGTAGTAGTTGCCGCTATCAGGGTTTTGCCATGAGGTACTCTGGCCGGATGGAACGTATTCATAAGCCTGGTTCAGTTCCTGTCTGTCGTATTTGTCCATTTCATTTCCGACGATGTAACCAAGCAAGCCACCAACCGCAGCTCCAATCAATGTTGCTTCGGTATTCCTGCCAATCGCCTGGCCAATGAGGGCCCCACCTGCTCCGCCGACACCGACACCCTTTTGCCCTTTAGTGTAGCTGCCGCAGGAGCTCAAGCCAATGATTAAAGCCGGAAGTAAAAGCAGAATAAGTTTTTTCATTTTTCAGTTCTCCGTTCATACTATAATTTGGATAAATGTCGGTCAAGACTTTGTAATTAAAGGTACTCATGCTGACTTATAATTGCAATCGAGAGATGGATCGGGCGGATGGTTTTATTCCCTGAAATCACTGAACTGATTTTCCGGCAGGAGCTAAAACATCAGTTCCCGGAAGTTCACAATTGATTGATAGCGGGTGGAGAATCGAACCGGAAGGCGGGAGCTTGGTTTGGCGATATGGACAAGATGACGTAGACCTGACGTTCTTGCAGAATGCAGCACCTTCTCCGTATCATCGGCAAAAAGAGTCATATTTATATCATAGGGCAGCAACTGCTGGAGATTATGCCAGAATTCGGGCTGCTCCTTGGCTGCGCCTACCTCTTGGGAGCAGATCATTCGAGTAAACCATTTGCCAATATTCACCTGTTCCATTTTTATTTCGAGGGCCTTCGGATGGGCATTGGTGATCAGATACATTTTTTTTCCGATCTTGTCCATGTATTCAAAATAGTCGATTACATGGGGATGAATATTGACCAGATGCCGGATCTCCCGCTTTAAGGCAACGATATCAAGCCCGAGACGATCAGACCAATAATTAAGGTCGGTCCACTGCAGGGTACTTTCTACACTTCTGTATGTCTCCAGCAGCAGTTTGCGTGCATCTGTAATATCGACAAGATTGTGGGCTGCATATGCTTCGGGGACGAAATGTTCCCAGAAATAGTCATCATAATATTTGTCCAGAAGCGTACCGTCCATATCGAGAAAGACACAATCTATCTCGTCCCAGCTAAAATCGGGCCGGATCTGTTTTACCACTTCAGGCTGTTGTTTTAATGAGCAGGGTGAATTCATCGAGAGTTGCTGTAATAGTATCAAAAATTTGCTCAATCGAGGCCAGTTTGGCATTAACAATCAAGCGACTGTCCGGAGTGAGTTTCGGGTCTGTCTTGTTTTTTCTGCCGCTGTATTTTTTCAGATAACGCATCAGCATTTCAGGAGAAACTGGCGTGTCATGCAGAAAAGTAAAGACCAGACTGTCTCTTCCCTGTTCCAGTTTACTGATTCTGAGCGGTACCAGATCACGCTTGAGGCTGATGACTCGAAACAGGGTAACTGTTTCTATGGGGATAGGTCCATATCGATCAAGCAGTTCTTCCTGCAGGTCATCCTGCATTTCCGGCGGAGATGAGGAAAGAGCGGCCATTCTACGATAGGTTATATATCTCTGGCTGATATCCGGAATGTAGTTTTCAGGTATATAGGCGGAAAGCTGGAGGTTTATCTCCGGATCAATGTCATCGGCGATACTTCCCTGATCAACCTTTGCGGCTTGTGATTTAAGATCGGCAACCGTCTTCTGCAGCAGGTCAAGATAGAGATCGTAGCCGATGGCGGCGATATTGCCGCTCTGAGAGACACCAAGAAGATTGCCTCCTCCTCGTATCTGCAGATCACTCATTGACAGTTTAAAGCCGCCGCCAAGTTCGTTGCAATCCATAAGGGCCCGGAGCCTTTCCCGGGAATCCTTGCTGAGGCTGTCAAGAGACGGCACCAGCAGGTAGGCAAAAGATTGGGTGCTGGAGCGCCCTACACGGCCTCTCAGCTGATAGATTTCGGCAAGACCAAGCATGTCTGCACGATTGATCACAATGGTGTTGGCGGATGGAATATCGAGTCCTGATTCGATGATAGTGGTACTGACCAGAACATTGATCTTTTTCGTGACGAAGGAGACCATTATTTCTTCGAGTTCCTTCCCGGCCATCTGTCCATGGGCCACGGCTATTTTTGCATCGGGAACCAGTTTTTGTATTAAGGATGCAATCTGATGAATTGATTTAACACGGTTATGAACGAAGAAGACCTGGCCGCCCCGTCGCAGTTCCTTGCTGATGGCCTCCTTGATAACCAGCTCATCATAGCGGGCGACAAAGGTTTTTACCGGCTGGCGATGTTCCGGAGGGGTGGAAATGACGGAAAGATCGCGAATAGACAACAGGGACATCTGCAGGGTTCGCGGGATTGGTGTCGCGGTCAGGGTAAGGATATCCACTTCAGCCCGCATTTTTTTCAATTTTTCCTTATGAGTGACTCCGAAACGATGCTCTTCGTCAATGATCAGCAAGCCGAGATTACTAAAAACGACGTCTTTGGAGAGCAGTCGATGAGTGCCGATGATTATATCGACCTGTCCGTTTTTTAGATCTTTTAAAATGGTGCGCTGTTCCGCGCCGGTACGAAAACGATTCAGACAGCCGATTGTCACCGGAAAACCCTGAAGTCTTTCGGCAAAGGTTTTGGCATGTTGTTCGGCAAGAACCGTGGTCGGTACCAAAATAGCCACCTGAAAACCGTCCTCGACAACCTTGAATGCGGCACGTACGGCGACTTCTGTTTTACCGTACCCGACATCACCGCAGACCAGCCGGTCCATAGGCTTGTCGCTGGTAAGGTCTTGGATTACATCATTGATAGAGTGTTCCTGGCCCGGAGTTTCGTCAAAGGCAAAGGATTCTTCGAGTTCATGAAAAAGTGCACCGGGTGGTGAAAAACTCCGGCCTTCCCTGATTTCCCTTTTTGCATAAATATCAAGGAGCTCCTGGGCAACTTTCCATACTTCTTCTTTGATCTTGGCTTTGGTGGTTTTCCAGTTTTGGGTGCCCAGTTTGTCGATTTTGGGTTCCTTGTCCGAAAGCCCCTGATATCTGGTAATCAGGTTGAGCCGGTCAACCGGCAGGTAAAGTTTATCGCCCTCACGGTATTCTATAAGCATGAAATCATTGATGACCGATTGGAATTCAATGGTGCTGAGGCCCCGATAAATACCTAAGCCATGATCACGATGAACAATGATGTCCCCATAGTTCAATTCGCTGAAGCGGACCGGATCACCTTTTTGTTTCTTTTTCGATTTTCCGCCCAGCCGCATTTCCCCAAACAGTTCACTTTCAGACAGGATATGAACTTTACCGTCAACTAAGGAAAAGCCTTTGGAGAGGGGATGGTCACAGAGATAGAGTTTATGATTGTCGAGTCCTGCCGGAAGCTTGTTCAGCTCAAGCGGTGAAGGAAGAATTTCTATCTGATGGTTGTGCTTAACGAGGAGTTCGGCCAGGTTTTTCGTATGGCGGGAGGAGCGGCAGCAGGTTATCACCAGCTCACTCTCTTTCTGCCACTGGAAAATCTGATCGGATAGAGGTGCGAGAAGGCCGAGTTTGGTTCGTTTTAAGGATATATCTTGTTTCAGGAGCTGATGATTGCTGGTAGAGACGGAAAGGACCTGATCTGCCGGACCCGGAAAATCAGTCACCAGCACCTGTCTGAATCCATCAAGCTGCCGTTCTATTTCTTCTTTTCCAAGAAAGAGCATTTCAGGGGGCAGGGCGGGAGTTGCTGTATCTTTGGCTATCTGATAATTGGTAGAAATACGCTCATGGGTCAGTTCCATGGATTGCCTGATACTTTCCGGGTCGAGAAGAAGAATCACAGCGTCTTGAGGAAGAAAGTCAAGGACAGTCGAACTGGCGGGTTCTTGCTGCTGAAAAAACAGGGGAAGAAAAAATTCCATCCCTGCAAAGCGCCGTCCGCTGGCCATCCTTTCCATCAGGCGTGCGGTTTCCTCACTGTTCCAGCTATATTCTTCTCCATATTGTTCAAAAAGTTTCGCCAATCTTTTACGAATATTCGGAGAGCTGTAGTCAAAAAGCAGATCGGTGACCGGCAGAAGAGTCGCTTCACTGATGTCAGCAGTAGAGCGCTGGGTGAATGGATCAAAAGACCGCAGCGATTCAATGGTGTCACCAAAGAAATCGAGACGAACAGGGCCTTCATGAAGCGTGTCGTTTTCTATAGTAAAGGGTGGTGGATAGATATCAATAATGCCGCCTCTGACTGAAAAATCACCTACCGACTGCACCAGTGCGACATTTTCATAGCCAAGGTAGGAAAGTTTCTTCAGCAGATCATCCTGATCGCAATCCTCACCGGCCATGAGGTATTCAGCAACGCTTGTGAGCAGGTTGGCCGGCATGATCCGGCGAAGCAATGCCTCGATCGAGGTGACCATGATGCAGCCTGAGCCCTCTTTCAGTCGATAGAGAGTCGAAAGCCGGGCGGAGGTGGTCAGCTGATCAGGTGAAAGAGGGGTATAGGGAGGTATTTCGTGTCCGGGGTACAAGAGAACCTGTTTATCGGTAAAAAGGTGCAGGTCCTGCTCGAAGAGAGACAGTAAATGTTCGTCCGGGACAATACAGCAACAGCTGTGATGTTTGGCAACACCTGCGGCAAGCCACGCCGTACTTGCCCCTCGGAGGCCGGAAACGGTGATTTTCCTGTTGTCGTTTATAAGAGGTATGAGTTTTTCGTGTATCATGAAAAAAAGTGCCGGTTATGCATAACATAACCGGCAGGCAGATTAAGTATTGTGAGATAGTGGTCTACGGCAATCAGAAAGTGCCGCCGACACTAAAATCCCAGACAGAATCGTCTTCATCCGGTTCCGGGTCAAGGTTGAATCCCCAGACAACGACCAGAGGGCCCATCGGCGAAAGCCATTGTATTCCAAGTCCGACGGCGCTCTTGATATTATCGATATCGCCCCATTCCTCATCGTCGTTCATCACCTGTCCGGCATCATAGAAGACGACACCGTGAAGACCTTGGGTCTCGAGAAGAGGGAAAATAATTTCCGTATTGGTGTACCACATTTTGTCGCCACCAATGCGGTCACCCGTGGCTTCATCAATCGGACTAACCTTACCGAATTCAAAGCCACGAATAGAATTGAGCCCGCCGAGAAAAAATCGTTCATAAACCGGAAGCTTGCCGGTTTCGTTTTCGAACACCTGGCCGGCAGCACCCTTTATGTGAAAAACAGTTTTAAAGGGCATGGGGAAATACCAGCCGGACGATCCTTCAATTTTGGTAAACTGGGCGTCCCCTCCAAGTGGACCACCGCCATATTGTATACTGACCACGTTTCTTGAACCTTCAGAGGCACCGTAAAGTCTGTTGCGGGTGTCCCTGACGAGTGAAAGCTTAACCGCACTGGTTATATTAAGATCTACGGATTCCTTTATAATAAAAGAAGCGTTCTCCGAAACTTCGGTCAGGTCGGTATCGGTATAGCTGTAATTACCATAAACACGCCATTTACCGAAAATCGGATAGCCTATGCGGATTCCACCTCCCACTGACTCCTTAGTATAATCATCATATTCACGTTCAGTACTGAATAAATCAATCCCCCACGAAAGAGCAGAATCCTGGAAATGAGGATTGGTGTATCCAAGGTTGTACCTGGAACTCGATCCACCGATATTTGCACTGAGTGACAGGGTATCGCCCCGCCCCAGGAAATTGTTCTCCGAAATCTGTCCCATAACTATGAGACTATCGGCAGAGCTATAGCCTGCACCGATACTGAAACTTCCGGTACTTTTTTCCTTGACCTCAACAATGACGTTCATCCGGTCGGGATTGAGGGAGGGTTCCGGGATAATATTGACTTCTTCAAAGTACGTCAGTCGCTGCAGGGCCTGGGTGCTTTCCCGAAGAGCCTTCGAGTCAAAGACACCGCCCTCGGCAATGCGCAATTCCCTTCGAATCACATTATCTCTTGTGCGGGTATTGCCCCTAATGGTAATTCGGTCAATATAGACCAGATTGTTTTTACTGATTTCAAAAGTGACATCCATACGGTCGCCGCTTGAAGTCTTTTTGATATTCGGTCTAATGTTAGCAAAGGCGAAGCCGGATTCAGCATAATAGTCAGTCAGTTTAAGGATATCATTTCGAATCGCCTGTCTGCTGAGATATTCTTTATCCTGAATGGTCAACAGTTCCATCAACTCATCTTTTCCTGCCAGCAGATCTCCGGTGAAATCGATAGTTCCTACTTTAAACCTCGGCCCCTCCTCGACAACGAATTTGATATAAAGCCATTCTTCTTCCTGAGTGATTACCGGATCACCAATTTTCGCCTCGAGAAAACCCTGGTCATTATAATAGGTGACTATCCGTCCGGCATCCTGCTGAATAATGTTCATGTCGAGCAGACCGCCTTCAGTCAGCCAAGACATAAACCATTTTTCACTGCTCTCGATCTGGTCAAGGAGTTCATCATCATCAAAGGTAGTATTCCCTTCAACGCTGATTTCTTTAATATACATTTTTTGCCCTTCATCAATGATGAATTGGACAACGGCGCCTTGATCGTCGGGATAGGTAATTTTTGATGTGACTTTACTGTTATAAAATCCTTTAGTTTTGTACAGCTGACGGATAGCTTCTTCAGCGGCGGTAATATTTGCCGGATTAAGGATGAAATGTTCTTTAATGTTTGCCGCAGCTTTGACATCCTCTTCCTTGACTTCGCTCGTTCCTTCATAAATTACAGACTTAATAACCGGTTTTTCAACTACACGGAATATGACTTTTTTGCCTTTAGGGGTATCCGTGACAACAATCTGCACATCATTGAAATACCCCATTGAATAAATTTCTTTCAGATCGTTTCGGAGCGCAGCCTGGTCATAGGGATCACCTACGCTGGTGTTTATTTTTCTTAGTATCGCCCCTGAGTCAATGCGTTGGTTTCCCTCCGGAGCAATAGAAGCTATTCGGAAATCTCTCTCGATATAACGTACTATTTCGAGAATAATTGTATCAAAAGCTGCTTTTATATCATCAGGGGAATTGGCCGTTTGATAATAATAAACTGGAGTGCTTGGTGAGAGCAGGTCGAAAAGTTTAATGTCCACACTGATCTGATTGCCGATCTGTGTAAGATTTCCTGCGATCAGGTTGTCGGAGTCGGTCTTTGCTGCGATATCCTGAATTGTTTTTATAGGAGGAGGCCAGCTGCCCTGGTAATTAGCCAGCGTTTCAGCGTCGTTTCGAGAGATAAAGGTTATGTCGGTTTGTTCAAGAGCTGCCTGAAGCTCGCTGTCTGCTTGCTGCTGTAGATTTGCAGCAGGATCCGGACTGTTAATTTTGAGAGGCAAAAAACTGGTTTGAGCATTTGTTGCCAAAACAGGAGAGGCCATAAAAAGGAGGAAAAATAACCAAGCCAGACAAAAAAATGATGCAAGCCCTGCCGGAGTTTGAAAGAACATCTTCCGAAATAATGTCATAAAAACCTTCCTGTTAATGAAATCGCAGACAGCCGGAGGCAATATATTACATCCCCTCGATAAACAGCTGTTCTTCTTATAGAGACAAAATAAAAAACAATTAATTGTAGTAGCCACGATTCCTTAAAACAAGAAAAGAATTTCATAGGTTTTAAAACATCTGGCAAAAAACGAGCACATTATGCCACGTTTCCTTTCAATTGCAAAGGATCCAAAACGAGCATAGGAGAAAAATGTGGGAATCGCCAGTTATACTTCGGCATTGTTACATTTTGTTGTATTTATGCCGGAGTTGTCAACATAAGCCTGCATCGACTCCCGGAACAAAGCAAAAAGGAAATATCAGCTCAGTAAAAGGTAAAAAAATATGCTGTCCCGGATAATAAAAAGTTGCATGGACATGGTTTTACCACGAGGTTGCGCAGTCTGCGGCTTGAGGATACCTTTTCGGCGGTGTCACAATGGATATGAATGCTTTTGTGATAAATGCGGTTCAGGCGTCCGGCATCTGGTGCCTCCTTTTTGCAGAATCTGCGGCACGGAAGTATATGGGGTAGGCGGACATAATCCTCTGTGTGGGAAATGCCTGAAAAATCCTCCGCCGTTCTCGATTGCCAGATCGGTTGTCCGTTACGAAAAGCAAGTGCAACAGCTGGTGCACAAACTAAAATATGGTAATGAGTTATCAGTTATTCCGGGACTCGCGGAATTGATAAAAAAATACGACATGACAGAGTTTGCTGATGTTGACTGCATCGTTGTCGTTCCTCTCTCTCTGCAAAGACTACGAAAGAGGGGCCTGAATCAAGCCGTTGTCCTGGCCAGACTATTCTTTGCGGACAGGCCTGCGGCAATCAAATCCGATTGGCTGGTGAGAACAAGAAATACTATGCCGCAGACTGAACTGGGGAGAGTCGCACGTATGAAAAACTTAACAGGTGCTTTTCAAGCCCGTCACGATTTTCAAGGTGCTGGAGTATGTCTTGTCGATGACGTTTTTACCACCGGAACGACCGTAACTGAGTGCAGCAAGGTGATAATGGAGAACGGTGCAGCTGACGTGAAGGTTCTCACCCTTGCAAGGGTGAACGTCCCACGCAGTGGTAGGTATTTGTCTTTATGAAAAAAAATAAATTATTATGAAATTATTAGCAACGCTGAAACCCGCTAAATGACTGAGTTGCAATACTGTAATTGTCGAAAATTTAAGATATGTGGAGTTATTATTCGATAATGAAAGTAAAATGGAGTTATGGTTTTTTGCGAAACTGTTGATAACTTTGTTGATAAGAGTCTAAGGGTGCTAGATGTCGCAAAAAAAAGTGCTTGGAATGGAATGCTCGGAAACCGTGAGCCAGTAGCACCTTGAAATCACAGACTCAACCAAATCAAGGGGTTCAGGTCAATGTGGATAACCAGCCGTTGTTGTCGAAAAATATCTGGAAATCGTCTTTGACGGAAAAAAGGAATTAGAGTTTATTCCGTTGCATAAATTCCACATCGGGTGATTCACACTCGATGATTCTTCTCTATGGGCTGTAAAGGCTGAAAGTTGTTCGTTTTATGTGCATATGAGTGCGCTGAATAGTCGGGGAATTTTGGCTGAATCAGCAAATATTTTAACATTAATCTATTGTGTAATTAGGTGTGAAGGATTCTTTCATGGTCTGGACGAAAATTAAAGAAAGTCTAAAAGAGACTCTTGCGGATAATATTTTTCAACTCTGGATAGAGCCACTCCAGTTTGAGCAGTTCCAGGGAGATAAATTTTATCTCTCAGGCCCGGATAGATATTTTAGTGCATATGTTAAGCAGAACTTTTTATCGGCAATAGAAGATAAACTGCAAGAAAATGGTCTACAGACAGCGCAGGTAGTTTTTTGTGAGAAGAACAGGAATCCGACTCCTCAAATTACAATCGGTAAAGGTTCTCAGGGGACTCAGATGCGCCTTCCAAATGTTCCTGTGAATAATTCAAAATTCCGGGCTCTTCATCCTCGTTATACCTTTGATGAGTTCATGGTTGGTGACTGCAATATACTTGCCGAGTCAGCATGCAGATCGATGGTTTCCGAGGATGGGTTAGTTGGGCCTTGTCTTTATATAAATAGTGGCACTGGTCTTGGCAAGAGCCATCTCACTCATGCAGTGGCGCACCAGGTGTTTAGTAAAGCGCCGATGACCAGACTCTACTATTTGACGGCTAAACAGTTCGCAGCAGAGATGATTCGTGGAATTCAGACGAAAACCATGGATGATTTCAAACGAAAGTACCAGGAAAATTGTGACATTTTATTAGTCGAAGACGTACATACCCTGACCGGAAAGAAAAAAACCCAGGAAGAGTTGAATGATATTCTTGATACCCTTATTAAATCAGGAAAAAGAGTGATACTCACCTCCAAAAACACTCCGGGAGATTTGGTAGGAATTGATAGTGAGTTTCGTTCCAGGATGACCTCCGGACTGGTTACCACCATGAAAGCTCCCGATGTGAATACACGACACAGAATTGTTGAAAAGAAGGCTCTTCAGCAGCAGCTTCTCCTCAATGAGGAATTAGTTGGCTATCTGGCAAGTCATATTCGTGGTGATGTCCGCAAAATAGAATCTGCGCTTATAGCGGTTCGTGCCAAGGCGAGTCTGACAGGAGGCCATGTTGATTTGGATCTTGTACGTGAAGTTGTGGCGTCTGTTGTCGGGGTGAACCAGATACTTACAGCTGCGATGATATGTGAACTGGTAAGTGGTCAGTTTAAAGTAAGCGTTAAAGAGATGCAGTCGAAATCACGAAAAAAAACCATTACCACCCCTCGTCAGATCGCCATGTATCTTGCTCGTAAATATACCGAAGAATCTTTGGTAGATATAGGAAAAACATTCAACCGTGATCATTCAACGGTCCTGCATTCCATAAAAGTAGTTTCCAGTAAGCTGGTTCGTGATACCTCCGTCAATGCCCAATTGGAAATATTGAGCAACAAGGTGAAGCAGCTCTAATACACCTGAAGATGAGAAATTAAGTTTTTGATAAGATCAATAAACGAAAAGATGCCTGTCCGTTAATACGATCAGGCATCTTTTCGTTTATGCTGGTTATAAAAAACAGTCAAGTCCATCTCGGCGAGTTTTGTTACGACGCCATCAAAAATAGATTCCTTTTAAATCCTTGCCTTGCTGTGTTGCTCTTGACGAGGAAAGTATTCCTTCAGCGGCACGGCTGGCACATTTCATCATATCGTTTAAACCTATACCTTCCCAGCCGAAGCCGATAATCTGCACTCCCGGATGAGCTGAAAGAAATTTTTCACGCCAGGCCAGCAGCTGCGGATAGTTCCTTTCAAGTTGCGGGATACCACCATTGGAACGCAGGACAGTAGTATAGACCGGTTCGTTGGGTAGTTTGAGGATTTGCCGAACGTCTTCAAAGGCTTTTTCGGTAAGTGTTTTATTATCCAGTTCAAGCCGTTCAGGATGTCTTCTGCCGCCGATAAGAGTTTCAAAAACTATATGACCTTCCGGGGCACGGCCGGGAAACATGTTTGAGGAAAAGAGTGAACCGAGGGTGAATCTCTTCTCTTGTTCCGGTGTCAAGTATCCGAAGCCGGGGGGGATTTGGACATCATCTTTAAAGCCGAAGACAACAGTTGAAATCCATGTTTCAGGAATGGATATTTCAGGCAGAGCTGGATCGATTTGGTTAAGGATTTTTAAAGAAGCATTGATTGGAAGAGCAAAAACTACGTTTTTAGCTTGGAACGTCCCATTAGAAGTGATTACTTGCCAGCCATTGTCATGTTTTTGAACCGAGGTGACGCTGGTGTCGTAATGGAGATCCCGGCCGACGCTCAAATGCTCAGACAGCTTTTCGGGTAATCTCTGCATTCCCGTTGGAAAGCTGGTCATTGCAGGCATCGCTGGCATACCGGATCGAGCTTTCTCAGATCCTTCTCTCTGTTTTCTTTTCTCCCGCATTTTGGCCAGAAGCCCACGAAGAACCGAACCGTATTCTTTTTCGAGAGCACGTGCACCAGGCATAACACTGTCAATGGTCAGCCTGTTAAAATCACCGGCGTATGTTCCTGTATAGACGGCGTCAAGAAAGGGCAGCAGAGCAGGGCCAAAACGATGATTGACCCACTTGGCAACCGTTGGCTCCCCGGTAAGCGCAGGCTTCCACAATTCAGCGAGCACCCGCAGTTTTGCCTGCCAGGAAATAAGGGGAGCTCTCAGGATTTTCAAAGGAGTTTGAGGGATAAGGTTCAACTTGCCGTTGAGGTAGACATATCTGACGAAATCGATTAACGGTGCCCGGACGCATTCATGGTCCAGGCCTGTTTCGGACAGTATCTGCTTGCTCTCTGCACAATTGTCTAAAAAGCCATGGGGACCGATTTCGGTGATATACCCCTGATCGTTGTGAGTCCGGATAACACCGCCTGTATGGTTGCTTTTTTCCAGGATACAAAAACTGTGTCCGGGATTGTGCAGCCGCAGTTTATGAGCAACAGTAAGCCCTGAAAGGCCTCCGCCTATTATAATGGTCTGATATTGCCTGTTCATTGAAGAGTAATTTCTAATTGAGATTGTTTGATGTCAATGGTTACCCAGCCACCTTGTCTGAGCATGCCGTGATTATAAATAGGAGTGCCGAAAATGCTGTCTGTGCCTTTAGATTCGTGAATATGTCCGGTTATGCAGAGATCCGGCTGGTATTTTTCGATGATAGCACGTATTGCTTTTGATCCCACGTGCTTACCATTATGCAAACGATCAACTTTTGTGTCAATAGGCGGTACATGGGAAACCAGAATTTGAGGAATTTTACGTTTGTGCAGAGGTTGGGCCAATGATATAAAATCCTGGCCCTGTTGAAATGCCTTGTCGGCAAAAAATGTAATTTCCTGTTCCGAGAATTCCGATGGAGTATGAAAAGGTGTGAAGTTGGAACCTCCAATGCCGATCAGGCAGACCTGGCCATGTACCAGTCTTGCCTGTCCGTGAAGGTTAATCCCGAGTTGTTCGAGGTAATCATTGACATCGCGGCGATCAAGATTGCCGAATTGGGCAAGAACATTCGGATTAATCTTCATAATGCTGTCGAGAACGGTTTTTGTTTCTTTAACTCCTCCATAATTAGTCAGGTCGCCGTTCAGGATTATAAGGTCCGCTTCTTTAATGCCGGGGATGTTTCCTGCCTCGGCAGTGGCCATATGTATGTCGCCAAAGGCTATTATTTTCATTGGCTTATCTCAATGCAGGAAGCGGGAGGGAAACATTTTCCGGCTTCTGTGAACGCTCTTGACAGTTAATCAACTGTGCTTACCATTTTCGCCGACTTTCTATAAAAAAACAATGGAAAGGGATAATGACTTTTCTTTCTCTAATGCACTACATTATGTGAGGTAAAACATGACAAGTGAAAAAGCAACCTATGAGTTCAAAGCGGAAACAAAGAAACTTCTCGATATAGTGATCAACTCTCTCTACACGGAGCGCGATGTCTTTGTTCGGGAATTGATTTCCAACGCAGCAGATGCCCTGGAAAAATTCCGCCACGCCAGTATTACACAGACAGAAGTTTTTGATGGCCACATGCCTCTTGAAATAACTATTGAACTGGATGACAAAAACAACACTTTCACAATTACCGATACCGGAATTGGTATGAATAAAAGTGAACTCGAACACAATCTGGGAACCATCGCTCACTCCGGTTCAAACACCTATCTTGCTGAACTGGTCGAAGCCGCAAAAAAGGATGTTAGTCTCATCGGCCAGTTCGGGGTTGGATTCTATTCGGCATTTATGGCGGGCAAAACGGTAAGGGTACAGACCAGGTCATGGGATAAAAGTGAGGGGCATGAATGGGTGTCTGATGGAACCGGTTCTTTTACCATAAGTGAAATGAGCGGGCTCCGTAGAGGCACAAAAGTAATAGTGGAACTCAAAGATGAAGCCAAGGATTACGCCCAGAAATGGAAAATAAACTCGATCATTAAGCAATATTCATCCTTTGTTACCTTTCCCATTAAGCTTGACGGGGAGACCGTCAATACCGTTCAGGCGCTGTGGACGAAAAATAAAAATGATGTAAAAGATGAAGAGTACAACGAATTTTACAAATTTATCGGCAATGCGTCAACTGATCCGATGTATCGGCTGCACTTCTCAGCTGACGCTCCTCTCGCGATCAATGCCTTGCTCTTTGTCCCCTCAGAAAACTTTGAAGTCTTTGGCTTTGGCAAAGTAGATCCGGGAGTTAACCTTTATTGTCAGCGTATCCTTATCGATCAGCATTCTAAAAATATCCTGCCCGATTGGCTGCGATTCTTGAAAGGAGTGGTGGACAGTGAAGATCTTCCTTTGAATATTTCAAGACAGGCGTTACAGGATAATGCCCTGGTGGCAAAACTACGTCGGGTAATAACCAAACGATTTTTGAAGTATCTTGACGAAGAGGCAACAAGAGAGCCGGAACAATATCAGAAATTTTGGTCGACTTTCGGACTTTACCTGAAGGAAGGCGTAACTTCGGATTATGAATATCAGAAGGAAATCGGCAAGCTCCTCCGTTTTGAATCATCAAAATCGGCAGACGGTACCCCCATAGCTCTGGCGGATTATATCCTGAGGATGAATCCGGATCAGGAGGAAATATATTATATTAATGGTCCCAACAGGGCAGCTATCGAGGCTGGACCTTATGTAGAGATGTTTACCAAAAAGGATATAGAGATTCTCTATACCATGGAACCAATTGATGACTTTGTTCTCAGTCATCTGGGTGAGTTTGAAGGGAAGAAACTCGTATCGGCCGATAGCGCTGATCTCCCCATCTCAAAGGACGAGGAAGAGACCAAAGAAGATAATAACGTGGACGAGAGCGTAAAACTGGATAAAGACGCCCTGGAAGAATTGACCAAATGGATGCAAAAGGTACTCGAGCAAAGTATATCCGAGGTGGTGGTATCGAAACGGCTGGTTGATGCTCCGGCGATGATAGTGAATCCGGATGGAAATATGACGTCGACGATGGAGCGTATTCTTTCCGCAAGCAGGAAAGAGCATGGTATTCCGGGAATGGAAGGATCTAAGAAGAAACTGGAGATCAATCCTAAAAATCCGCTTATAATACAACTGGCCGAGCTGCATAAAAAAGATGACACTTTTGCCGGAGAAGTGGCAAAGCAAATTCGTGATAATGCAATGATTCAGGCAGGGCTTGTTGTCGATCCGCTGGAGATGGTTGAAAGAAATTACAAGATCCTGAGCCGCGTCGTTAGCAATTAATCCCCTTTGCTCCCTGTTTTGAGCTTCATGGCCGAGGTTAATATCGGTCATGAAGCATTATTGTTTTTCAAAACAGTGCCCGCCTGTGTTAATCTTCTTACTCATCCATGATGGAGTCGTAAAAACTCTTCATCTGCGTCGTTGCAGCAAAATTTATATCACTACGACGTACTCTAGTACGCCGAAATAATATAAATTTTTCGCGCCTCGCATATGAAGTTTTTTACTTAGCCATCCGAAATCTCAGGTTTATATGAGTTTGTCATCCATGACAAAAGTTCAGACTTATTTGCCTGGAGTTGGGTTAGTCGTTGAAAAATAAATACCCACAGGATATAGAGTTGTTGATGAATTAACAACAATCTGCTCTTTGGAGAATTGTATGGTTTTGAGAACGTTTTTTTTATTGTTGGCCCTGGGCATTCTTGTCGCTGTGTCCGGCTGTTATACAAAGCCGGTTCGTCATCTTGCCTCCGATGTGGCTTTGCTGAAGATTGGTGAATCTACCGAGGAAGATGTTCTTATCTTTCTTGGAGAGCCGGATGAACAGCTGGAGGTGAGTGCGGGAGTAGAAAAGTGGATGTACAACGACATGCAGATGTCTCTTTTAGAAAAGGCTCCTCTTGTCGGTAAACATATGGGCTCTCCCGAGTATCGGCATGCTGTTGTGACAATAAAGGACAATATTGTAACTGAGGTCGTTTATTCTTCCTCGGACGCTGATGACCTCAGCTGGGCAAAAGACTATTCGTGGCAAGAAAATAAAAGTGATGGATAGTTACGGAACCGTACGGGAGAGGATGGTTCAGGACCAGCTGCGGAGTCGTGACATCACTGATGAACGTATTCTGTCAGTCATGTCGGAAGTTCCTCGTCATTATTTTGTCGATGATGCCATGCATGGCCGGTCTTACGGGGATCATCCCTTACCGATAGGTGCAGGGCAGACTATTTCACAACCCTACATAGTTGCCTATATGACCCAGGCTCTCCAGTTGGCAGGGGATGAAAGTGTCTTGGAAATAGGCACAGGTAGCGGATACCAGGCTGCAGTCCTTTCCCGTTTGTGCAGGCAGGTTTATACTGTTGAAAGGATCAACTCCCTTTTGGCAGGAGCCAGAAAGATTTTCGACAAACTGAGGTATTACAACATCAGATCAAAACTGGACGACGGCACTGTCGGCTGGCCTGAAAACGGTCCTTATGATGCCATTATTGTTACTGCGGGCGGTCCCGGTATTCCCGAACCGCTGATAGAACAGCTGGCAGACCCCGGGCGGTTGATTATCCCGGTTGGGAGTCAATATGTACAGGATTTGCAGTTGCTTGAAAAAAAAGAAGGGCAGGTAGAGGTAACAACCCTTACCAGTGTCCGTTTTGTTGATTTAGTGGGAGAATATGGCTGGAGTAAGTGAAACAATGGCTTCACCAGGAGTGATACGTCGACTTTATGACCAGTGCATGGAGTTGATCAGCGGACGGCATGGCGCATGGATACTTTTTCTCATAGCCTTTGTTGAATCTTCTTTTTTCCCTATTCCACCGGACGTTTTTCTTATTGCCATGTGTGTGGCTCTTCCCGCCATGTCCTTTCGGTATGCAGTTATCTGTTCCATAGGTTCGGTTCTTGGCGGTGCACTGGGATATGGTCTCGGTTTCTGGTTTATGGATAGTATCGGCATGCCCATCGTCAACTGGTATGGATTGACCGAAAAATACCACCTGGTGCAGCAATATTTTAAGGAGTACGATGTGTGGATAGTCGGAACAGCTGGTTTTACACCCATTCCTTATAAACTTTTCACCATCACTGCAGGGTTCGTTCAGTCCAATTTTTTAACCTTCATGGTGGTGTCCCTCCTGGCCAGATCCGCCCGATTTTTTCTGGTTGCCGCACTTATCTGGAAATTTGGACCTCAGATCAGAATATTTATTGATCGGTATTTTAATATTCTATCCATCTCATTTGTTGTCCTGCTGGCCGGTGGTTTTTTTCTTATCAAAGTTATTCTTTGAGCAGAGCGATAAAAATGGCTTAAGCATTTTCTTTTAAGAATTGTTTTCAGTCTTTTTTAAAAAAGGTCCATTCCGTAGCGGTTGAGTTCTCACTGCTGAAATTATAACCTCCCTTATCGAACTCTTTAAGCCCTTCTGCGGTAACTATCTGCTCGCTGATTGCAAAATGGATCATCGTTCCCCGGGCTCTTTTGGAATAGATGGGAATTGTCTTCAGTCGTCCTTTGTGCATTTGCCTGAAAGTGATATCGATCATTTCTCCCTGAAGTTTCTTCTTGTTTATAACCTTGGAATATTCTTTTGAGGCAAGATTAATCAATATTTTGTCTTTGCTCTTCATAAGGGCTTGATTGATGATTTCAGTAATCTGATCTCCCCAGAATTGATAAAGGTTCTGATCTTTTCCCACCGTCAACACGGAGCCCAATTCCAGGCGATATGGCTGCATAAGATCAAGCGGCCTGAGTATCCCATAGAAACCGGAAAGGATAAAGAGATGTTGCTGCGCGTGGTGCAATTGTTCTGTTGAGTACAGGTCGGCGTCAATGGCACTGTAGGCATCTCCCTGGAAAGTAAAGAGAACCTGCTTTGAATTGTCCGGGTCGAAGGGCAGGGTGAAGCTCTCGATCAATTGATAGGTAGATTCAGTCAATCGTTCACTGGTTTTCAGTAGCCGTGAGAGTTCATCCCGATTCATTAACTTTAGTTGGTCGGCGAGAATTTTAGTTTTATCAAGAAGAACAGGATAAGTGTATTGTGCATATGTTCGTCCATTGAATTTTTGGGTTTTAGAGGGTGCCGTGATGATCTGCATGGTTGTTCCTTAAAGAAGAAGTTGAAATCACGTGAGTATTTCCCATTGCTGTAATTCGTAATGGTAGTATGATACTACACAAATGGTGGATTGTAGCTCAGTTTTATCATGTTAAATGGAGGATAGAAATGACTGCTGAAATGGATGTTGAGACTGCTGTACAGGAGATAGAATCTTTTCTTGATGACTGGAAAGGAGAAATACAACCAATGCGTGACTGGTTTCGTCTATTTTACAGGGAATTGTCGTTGATGGAGGGTGTAACGTTAACTTTTGCTGCCCGTCCCGGGGTCAGCTATTCGATACGACCGGTCCACAAAAACCAGACGGAAAGAGATAAGTTTGCCATAGTCGATGTGATTGATGATGATCCTGACGAGCGATGGTTATCAGTCTGCTTTTATGAAGACATGATAACAGATCCTCATGAACGGGGTGAGCTTATCCCCGGTGGTCTTGCCGGCAAGGACGGATATTGCTTTGACTTATGTGAAAATGATGAAGACCTGGCACTTTATCTGCTTGATCGGTTAAAAGAGGCCGGAGCAGCGGCAGCTACCGATTAATTTTGAATACAAACAAACCCGGTCATTTCTTAATCATGTGACCGGTTTGTCCACGCTTTTTCCTTTATAATTCCGGTACCATTCAAATCCCATCATTTCAACGTGCTCTTCTTGCCCGTATTTCTCTTCAGTTCGGGCGGCGTCAGCTTCTATGTTCACTGACAAAATACTGACGAATATGGCGCCGCATGGACTGACCTTTGGTGAACATTGTGTTGGTTTGGAGAAAGATGAAACAATGTCGAACCTCTTGAATACAGATATATTCTGAAAATCAAAACAATGTTCATGAAAAATGCGGGTTAGTACTCTCCTTTCTCATTACGTAATTCATAAAAAAAATCGACACAATCGGTTACGGCTTTTTTTTTTGTAAGCATTATGGTACTACACAGTCAGATACTACTATGTAAGACGAAATGGTCTTATAATAACCTCTAAGGTACTGATGCCGATACGGACGAAGTAAAGGGATATAAGCACCTTCATAAGATGCCAGGAAACTGAACGCATTCTTTATGCGGCCGGCGAGAACCTAATGAATGAGAGAAAAAAATGAATGAAGCGTTGATTTTGGAGAAGCTGGACAAGCTCACTGATGAAGTCAGATCCATGAAGGCAGATGTCCTTCAGGAGCTGAGACATGAGCTTGAACCCATTCTCAAAAAGTCCCAATCCGGGGGCGGCGGATTGCTCCAGGAGCTTGGTGACGAAAATACCAATGAAAAAGTAGTTCAGGTTGCACAAACCCTGTTGATGAGCCTTGAGGAGTTGAATTCAGTTATCGTTGGGGTGAAAGCAGGTGTTGAGTTGAAAGACGATCTGGGACCTGTTGTGAAACAGATTTATCCCAAGTCAATTCAGTTTTTCGATGATCTCGATGGAGATTTCCATATTGATGAACTGGTCGTCCTGCTGAGAAAAACATTGATCAACCTTGACACTGTTGGGGAAGGGCTCGATATGTTGCGGGCAGGGGTTGAGCTGAGGGACGATATGGTTCCTATTTTGAAGTTAATGTATCCCCGCCTGCTTCGCTTCCTTAATTCTCTGCATGAAGGAGAGTTTCAAGCTGAGAAACTTGGTGATCTTCTTCATACTGTACTCATCAATATCCACACCCTGAGTGATCTTCTCAACATGGTTCAACCTATGACTGAGCTGGTGAAAGAGGTCGGAGTATTGATGAAAGAGACCGATGTTATAAACGGTATGAATATCTGGCTGGATGGCCTGCAGCAGGGAAATGGTTTCGTCAAACTGGCGGGTACTGTTTTCACATCTTTAAAACGTATGGACTGTACCGATAGGCAGATTGAAGAAATATGTCAGGTTATTAACGGACTTGATTTTAACAATGTTAAGCCGGTCGGTCCCCTGGGGATGATAAAACAGGTGAACGATCCTAAGGTTCAGGAAGCTTTCGGATTCTTTTTTATGATGCTCCAGGCGGTCGGCAGCTGCCTGCAGGCATATCAAAAGGATGTTAAACCACAACAGGCGGGATGAGTTGCTACCCCCCGAAACTATTAAGGATAACTCATAAATTTCTAAAGAGTTCTAAAATTGACATAAAAAAGGCGATATGTTGCTCTTAAAACAGCTACGGAAGGCCAAGACAGAAAAAAGGAGAACATAAGTATTATGAAGAAGCTAGTCATACTGGGTGCCGGGAGTGGCGGTACCATGATGGCGAACAAAATGAGGAAGGACCTTGACGATGACTGGTCGATTACCTTGATTGACAAGGATAATGTTCATTATTACCAGCCCGGGTTTCTCTTCGTTCCGTTTGACATCAATAAACCAAAAGAAATTAGAAGAAGCAGAAGAGAGTTCATTAAACCGGGTATTGATTTTGTCATTTCCGAACTGACCAATGTTGACTGGGATAAGCAGGAAGTAACCACGGCGACGGAAGGTATCTTCAAGTACGATATTCTCATCATGGCAACCGGTTGTGACATTCGTCCTGATGAAATCGAAGGTCTGCAGGAAGGTTGGGGGAACGATATTCACGGCTATTACCGCTTTGACGATTGCCAGGAGCTGGGTAAGGCTCTGAAGAAATTCAATGGCGGTAAAATGGTGGTCAATATTGCAGAGATGCCCATCAAATGTCCTGTCGCACCGCTTGAATTCGCTTTTCTGGCGGATTGGTATTTTCATCAGCGCGGTATTCGGGATAAGGTCGAGATTGAATTTGTCACACCGCTTTCAGGTGCCTTTACCAAGCCGGTGGCAACCAGGGTTCTGACCGAAGCATGTAATGATAAAAATATTAAAATTGTTCCGAATTTTGCCCTTGGTTCTGTTGATCACACCAAAAAAGTGATTTCTGCCTACGACGGTACGGAAGTCGATTATGATATGCTTGTCTCGATTCCGCCGAACTTTGGATCCCAGGTAATGATAGACTCGGATATAGCTGATCCGATGGGTTATATTCCTGTGGATAAGCATACTTTGCAGCCCGAGGGACGTGACAACGTCTGGGTTCTTGGAGACGGGACCGATGTGCCCACTTCAAAAGCCGGAGCTGTAGCGCACTTTCAGGGTGACGTCCTGCATGAAAATATAATGGCCTATATTACCGGAGGAGAGCAACATGCCCGGTCGGATGGGCATGCGGTCTGATTCATAGAATCAGGCTTCGGGAAAGCCTATATTATTGATTTTAACTACGATACTGAGCCCCTTACCGGAAAATATCCTTTTCCGGCTGTCGGACCGTTGGGTCTCTTAAAAGATACTGAAATGAACCACATGGCCAAGCTGATGTTCAAGTGGGCATATTTCAATCTCTTACTGAAAGGAGTCTGGCTCGGTCCGCCGGACCTGATGATGGAAGGTAAACACAGAGTCAGATAGATTCTGTGTCCCATTACTATTGTTGCATTGAAAAGCCGGAGTTATTAACTCCGGCTTTTTTACGTTGTAGCTCCCGATCTTTCCTCCAAAAAAAATTAAAATCATCTTCTCTTCATCTTTTTTTGATAGCCGCCTGGTAATTTAGTCTTGAACTGATACAATCATTTCAGACAGTTCGAGTGAGTAACGAGCCTTGTAACGGTCAGTCTTTGAACCATAAATAATGATGGCTGTTCAACGGCAAGAATACCGGTTCATCTACCTCATATTGCACAGATGAAACTGAACCGAATACTCACTCAGTATTTATGGTTAACTTTTTTTAATCAACCAGGCAGATAAAAAGAATAAGATGAGATTTGCAGATATTTCTATCAGAATTAAACTGGTCGCCGCGTGTATCGTCATAGGGATAGTCCCTCTTATGGTTGCAGGATCTTATGGAAATTGGTTGGTCACCAACTCGCTCATTGAAAAATCCTTTGACAAATTGATGACGATTCAATCCTTACGGAAAAACCAGGTAGAAGCATCATTTAAAAGGTTCTTTGACGATCTTGAAACGCTTTCGACGAGTCAGCGATTAAGAAATATGATCGATGATCTTGAAGGATACAGGCGGCAGATAAATGTGCCGTCTTCTACCCCTTTTTTGGTCCAGTCCGGGCAGTACAGGACCATTGTCGATAAATACCGGAGTTCGTACCTCGAGTATCTGAACACCTATGGTTACCATGACATGAAAGTGATCTCTTCCTTGTCGGGGCATGTACTGTTCTCTGTCGCAGAAGAACGTGATCTCGGAGCCAATCTGATATATGGGCGATATAAAGACAGCAGTCTCGCTGCGGTGTGGCGGGAGGTCGTGAATACCGGGAAAATTGCGGTAGTTGATTTTACTTCGTATGAGCCGAGCAATGGTATGCAGTCACTTTTTATCGGTTCTCCAATTTACAATAACACCGGAATGCTGGAAAGCATTGTGGTTCTGCAGCTTGGTCCGTCTTTCATCAATGCGATAATGAATGGTCGTGAAGGGATGGGAGAAACCGGAGAATCTTACCTGGTCCGCTGGTTTATGGCGACGGAAAAATTTGAATTCAGGTCCAATGTACAGACCATGGGAGAAGGAAAGTACAATATCGGCTATAAAATGGCCGGCATTCCTCAATACTGGATGGACGCTGTCAATGCGAATTTTGAGAAAGGGTCGGGGCTCTATCTCGACAGTGAGACAAGAGAGGTCCTGGTTGCCTATGACAGCCTTGATATCCCCGGTATCGAATGGTATCAAATTTCTAAAATTCATAAACAGGAGATAATAGCTCCGCTTCGTCAACTCCTGTCAAAGGCTTTACCCTTAACATTTGTTCTCTGTCTGTTCATCATTGGCTGCGCCTGGATTTTTTCAAGAAGAATTGTTCGGCCTGTTATTGCCGATGTTGAGTTCGCTAAAGCAATTTCAGAGGGGAACCTCGACGCCTCGATTGATTTGCAGCAAAAAGATGAGTTGGGCGTACTTGCCATGACTTTAAATGAGATGGCGGTAAATCTGCGTGAAACCGACTGGCTGAAGCGAGGGAAGGAAGGCTTGGATACTCAGCTGCGAGGAGAAGCTGACCTGGAAATAATGGGATCCAAGTTTATTTCTTTTATTGTCAGTCACATGGACGGTCAGATTGGAGCATTCTATCTTTTCCAGGACAACATGCTTGAGCTGGTGGCAACTCATGCTTTTACCGATCGCAATGGGAATTTCAACCGATTCCATCTTGGCGAAGGTCTGGTTGGCCAGGCAACTCTTGAAAGACGATTGATTGTCTTCTCGAATGTTAAAGATGTTACACCGGAATATAACTATGGCATAGATCAGCAGCCGCCGGATCATTTTATGGTTGCACCCTTTGTATTGGACGGGAAGATAATAGGAGCTTTTCTTATCGGGTCTTTTCAGCCGTTTAGTCTTCTTCATCGCAAATTCGTAGAACAAAACCTGGAGAGTGTGGCTATCTTAATTGATATGGCCAGGTCACGGCAGACAATTGAGGAATTGTATGAGCAGGCGCAGGGACAACAGGATGAACTTCTCGTTGTTAATAAAGGGCTTGAGGCACAGACCAGGGCTTTGAAGAAATCTGAAGCCGAATTGCAGTCTCAACAAGAAGAACTTCGGGTGACCAATGAGGAACTGGAAGAGCGAACTGAAGCGCTGCAGAAATCCCAGGCTGAGTTGCAGGCCCAGCAGGAAGAACTGCGCGTCACCAATGAAGATTTGCAGGAACGCACAGATACTCTTGAAAAGCAGAAAGCCGCTCTTCGGCAGAAGACTTCCGAGCTAATCAAGACCAGAAAGGAAGTTGAAAAAAAGGCGGAGGAACTGGAGCGGGGCAGTAAATATAAATCCGAATTTCTGGCCAATATGTCTCATGAACTGAGGACTCCATTAAATTCTATTCTCATTCTATCCCAAATCCTGGCAGCCAATAAACCGAATAATCTTGATGAAAAACAGATTGAATCGGCGAAGGCTATCAACTCTTCAGGCTCTGAATTGCTGACACTTATTAATGAAATACTTGATCTTTCCAAAGTAGAGGCCGGTAAGATTGAGTTGTATTATGAAGAAGTAGAAATCAGCAGGATAGTCGCCGATGTAAAACGGCTCTTCAAGGATATAGCCGATGAAAAGAAGCTTGTTTTTGATATGAGCTTTGAAGATAATCTGCCGAAAACCATTTACACTGACGGCCAACGGGTTCAGCAGATTTTGCGTAACCTTCTGACCAATGCCTTTAAATTCACTCACAGCGGGAAAGTCAGTCTCACTGTTTCCCGACCTCTCCCGACGAGCTCAATCCCTCAGGATGAGGCGCAAAAAATGATTGCTTTTGCAGTAAAAGATGAAGGTATCGGCATTCCTCTTAAACAACAGGAAGAGATATTCAAAGCATTTCAGCAGGCAGACGGCAGTACTAGCAGAACTTATGGAGGTACTGGGCTTGGCTTATCCATTTCAAAAGAATTAACCAGGCTTCTCGGCGGCACAATTTATCTGGAGAGTAGTGAAGGGCATGGCAGTACTTTTACTTTTGTCCTTCCGCAGAATGCCATCGGGAAAACCAATGAGGGGAAGAATGAAAGACAATTTATTGATGTCTATGACCAACCTGAGCTTGCAGAATCTCAGTTGCCGGGTACCGTTACCGAACAGGATAAGGAGAATTCTTTAATACGAATTGCTAATGATGGTTCCGATCGTTTTGATCCAAACGATAAAGTCCTGTTGATTATAGAAGACGATAAAAAATCAGCCCGGATAATAAGTGACTGCGCAAAAGAACATGGCTTTAGATATATCCTTGCTGAATCCGGCGAGAAGGGACTGCATTATGCCGATTACTATCGACCAAGTGCGATAATCCTTGATATAGGGTTGCCTGGAATTGACGGATGGGAAGTCATGGCACGCTTGAAAGAAAACCCCGGATTGAGGCACATTCCTGTTCATTTTATTTCGGCGGCAGAAGGTATTCAGGAGGCAATGCAGTTGGGCGCTGTCGGCTTTCTATCTAAACCGATCACTCTTGAAAGTGCTCAGGCAGCCTTCAGCAAGATCAAAAGCATTATCACCAAGCAGGTTAGCAGGTTACTGGTGGTAGAAGATGACAAGGTTCAGGCAGAATCCATAAAGCAGCTGGTGGGCAGTGGAGATGTTGTTACCACAATTGTCTCAACGGGGAAAAAGGCACTGGAAGAGTTGGAAACCGATGAATACGACTGTATGATTCTCGATCTCGGTCTTGAAGATATGACCGGCTTTGATCTTCTTGATATCTTGCGCAGCAGGGAACATGGCATCACTGTTCCGGTTATTGTTTATACCGGCCGCGATCTTGTTCGTGAGGAAGAGGAGAAGCTGCGAAAATATACCGAGAGCATTATCGTAAAAGGAGTGAAATCTCCGGAGAGGCTCCTTGAAGAGTCGGCGATTTTCCTGCACAGGGTTGAGGCAAATCTTCCTGAACATCAGATCGAAAAGTTGCGCAGGGTGCATCCGAAAGACGGTGTCTTTTTAGGTAAGACGATTCTTGTGGTGGATGATGATATGAGAAATGTATTTGCTCTGACCAACCTGCTTGAGGATAAAGGAGTGAAGATTATTGTTGCACGGGACGGCTTCGAATCTCTTGAAAAACTAGCTCTCCACCGGGAAATAAATCTGGTCCTGATGGATATAATGATGCCTAAAATGGATGGTTTTGTGGCTATGTCACGGATACGGGAGCAACCTGTGCATAAAGATCTGCCGATAATTGCCCTGACCGCAAAAGCCATGAAAGGGGATCGGTCGAAATGTATCGAAGCCGGTGCCAATGATTATTTGGCCAAACCGGTAAATACCGACAAACTTCTCTCAATTCTTAAGGTATGGTTGTATTGATGTCTTCGGTTGAGAGCATAATTGAAAATGAACGTATAGAAATACAACTGCTGCTTGAGGGAATCTATCTAAAATACGGGTATGACTTTCGGAATTATGCCGGGGCTCATCTCAAGAGAAGGCTGAAGTACCGTCTTCAAACGAGTGGGATGGCAAATTACGCAGAGATGCTCCACCAATTGCTTTATGAAGAAGAATTTTTCTATGGTTTACTGCTGGATCTTTCCATCAATGTTACGGAAATGTTCCGGGATCCCTGGGTATATCGCAAAATAAGAAAACTGGTAATTCCTCATCTGAAAACCTATCCCTTTGTAAGATCCTGGCATGCGGGCTGTTCTGCGGGGCAGGAGGTGTATTCAATGTGCATACTCTTTCATGAGGAGGGAATAAACCGAAAGAAGATTCAGGTGTATGCGACCGATTTCAATGATATGATCATTGATCAGGCTAAAAAAGGAGTTTATCCTATTGAATCGGTAAGAAATTATACGTTAAACTATCAAAAAGCAGGTGGCTTGAATTCATTTTCCGACTATTATTCTGCCGACTGTGATACTGTTATAATAAATTCACCGCTCAAAGACAGGGTTTTGTTTTCTGCCCATAATCTTGCAACCGATATGGTCTTTGCGGAAATGAATATCATATTTTGCAGGAACGTCCTGATTTATTTTAATAAAGAACTGCAAAACCGAGTTGTTAAGATGTTTTACGAAAGCTTGTGCCCCGGTGGGTTTCTTTGTCTTGGCTCAAAAGAGAGCCTTAAATTCACTGATTATGCACATAAATTTGAGGTTGTCGCGGAAAAGGAGAAAATATATCGAAAAAAGCGGCAGCAATGACAGATGGCTATAATAAAAGAACCAGTGATAAAAGATAATCCGTTTAAAGCTGTGGTGCTAGGAGTGTCAGCCGGAGGCTTTCATGCCTTGCCTGCTGTTTTGTCATATCTTGACAGGACTTTGCCTGTTCCCGTTTTCATCGTACAGCACCTGAGCCCGTTGTCTGATACTTATCTTGTTGAACATCTTCAAGATATCTGTCAAATAGAGGTAAAGCTTGCAGAAGATAAAGAAGCACCAAGACCTGCGGTTATATACCTGGCTCCACCCGATTATCATCTCTTGATTGAAGCGGATTATTCTCTTGCCTTATCTATGGAAGATCGGGTTAATTATTCGCGCCCTTCTATTGATGTACTTTTTGAAAGTGCGGCCGAGGTTTATTTCGATACCTTGATCGGGGTTATCATGACCGGAGCCAATACAGATGGGAGCAAAGGGCTACGGGAAATCAAGAGGTGTGGAGGGATAACTGTTGTACAGGCACCGGAAACTGCTGAGGTGGATCTTATGCCTCGATCGGCAATCAATTCTGTTGAAGTGGATTATATTGTACCCCTCGATGAACTTGGGGCGTTTCTTAACATGATGATAATGGGGCGGTAAATGCGAAAAACACCGATTTTGATCGTAGATGATCGGAAAGAAAATTTATTGACCCTTGAGTCTTTGCTCGATAGTCCCGACCTCCAGCTGGTTCGTGCCGAATCCGGCAATGAGGCGCTTGCCAAGATACTTGATTATGAATTCGCCCTTATTCTAATGGATGTTCGGATGCCTGGTATGGATGGGTATGAAACTGCGGAACTGATGCGCGGGAGTGCCCGGTCGAGATCAATTCCTATAATATTCGTTACCGCCGCCCGTATGGACCGGGAGCATATGTTTAAAGGGTACGATTCCGGCGCAGTTGATTATCTTTTTAAGCCGCTCGAACCGCAAATCCTGAAAAGGAAAGTTGGAATTTTCCTGGAACTGCATCTCCAGCGACAGCAGCTTGAGGAAAAGACCAGGGAGTTGGACGCCAAAATCCTTGAGCTGGAAGTTTTGCACAAAGAGCTTGAAGAAAAAAATGCCAAATTGGAGCTTCTTTCATCCTTAGATGGTCTTACCGGTCTTTTCAATCGGCGGTATTTTGATGATAATCTGTTAAAAGAGTGGAAACAGGCAATTCGTGATAGTACTTGCCTCTCCCTGCTTATAGTCGACATCGATTATTTCAAGAATTACAACGACTACTATGGGCATCTGGAAGGTGATGACTGTCTGCGTAAAGTGGCTCAGTCTCTTTATGAAGCTCTTCTCAGGCCAACTGATATAATTGCCAGATACGGCGGGGAAGAATTTACGGTTATTTTGCCCAATACAGGAAGTGAGGGAGCGGGTGAAGTTGCTAAGCGAATGATGGATGCTGTGGCCCGCCTGGATATCGTGCATAAAACATCTTCGGTGGCGGACACAGTAACAATTAGTATAGGTGTATCTTCTCTCTTACCCACCCGAAAATCAGCTGTTACCTCTTTGCTCGATCGTGCAGACAAAGCTCTTTATCAGGCAAAGGCAGAAGGGCGAAATACCTTTCGTATCAGGCTGCGTGATGAGTGAAATTACGGCGTAATGGATTGTGGATTACACCGTAATAAAAGGTATTTTGCCGCAGCAGAGAAGAGTTTCGATGAGGCCTCTAATTCTTAAAGCTGTGGATCGGCGCCGGCATTCTCCCGCCCCAGGCGATAAACCTGCTGGACTTGCCAATATTTCGAATCGGCATGATTGGGCTCGCACCAAAAAGGCCGCCGAAACTGACATAATCCCCTTCTTCTTTGCCGGGTACCGGAATAAGTCGTGCTGCGGTGGTTTTTGCGTTTATTAAACCGAGGGCCATTTCGTCAGCGATTATTGCCGAAATGGTATCAGCATCGACTGATCCGGGGATTGCAATCATGTCAAGACCTACTGAGCAGACACAGGTCATCGCTTCAAGTTTCTCAAGACAGAGGGAGCCGTCGCCCACCGCTTCTGCCAGCATGGCATCTTCCATGACCGGTATGAAAGCGCCGCTGAGACCGCCTACCGTTTTACTGGCAAAGATCCCTCCCTTCTTTACAGCGTCATTTAACATGGCAAGAATGGCTGTAGTGCCGGGGGCACCGATGGCATCGACTCCGAGGATTTTGAAAATTTCACCTACACTGTCCCCAACAGTAGGCGTTGGTGCCAGGGAAAGGTCGACAACACCAAATTCAATCCCCAGTGATTTTGAGACGACACGACCAATAAGCTCTCCGCATCGGGTTACCCGGAAGGTGGTTTGCTTGATTTCTTCCGCCAGTTCGTCCAGTCGAAGGCTGCCGGGCTCCGGATGTTTCTGGATAAGTCTCTCCAGTGCCCGCGCAATGACTCCAGGTCCGCTGACTCCGACATTAAGGACGGCATCCGCTTCCTCAATACCGTGAATGGCGCCGGCCATGAAAGGATTATCGCCGGGTTGATTGCAGAAAACAACGAACTTGGCTGCTCCGAAGCCGCCCTGGTCGGCTGTCTTTTCCGCCAATTCCTTTATGGTTCTGCCCATCATGGCCAGGGCGTCCATATTGATGCCTTTTTGAGTAGTACCAATATTAATTGAGGAACAGACTTTTTCGGTTTGAGCAAGTGCTTCAGGAATTGAGGCTATAAATTCCCGATCGGTCTTTGTCATTCCCTTCTCGACCTGAGCTGAGAAGCCGCCGAGGATATCCACACCTACAGCCGTCGCCGCCTGATCGAGGGTTTTGGCTATCCGGACGAAATCATCTTTAAGAAAACCAGCCCCGACAAAGGCTATAGGGGTTACGGCGATTCGCTTATTTACTATAGGAATGCCGTATTTTTTACTTATTGCGTCGCAGGTAGCAACGAAATTTCCGGCATATTCGATTATTTTACTGTTTATTCTTTTACAAGTTTCCTCAACGTCGCCTCCGCGACAGTCAAGAAGGCTAATGCCCATTGTCACCGTACGAACATCAAGATTTTCTTTCTGAATCATCTCGACAGTGGCAAGGATCTGATCTGAACGTAGCATGGCTGTGGTTTCTCCTGTCCCGTTTCATTAAGGAATACGGAAATAAAAATGATAAGCTCTTTCAGTGCAGAGTTATTTCGTTTGTTACCTGAAAAATGTCATTATGTTGCATCATGATAGTCAAACCACTTTGCTGTGAGTATTCTTCAAGCTCCTGCTGAAGGGTCTCAAGCGACGTAATGCAGTGTTTGAGGTCGAGCTGCAGGGCCATTGTATATTGGTTGTTTTGCAGGGTAGTTGCCAAATCAAAGATATTGATATTATGGTTGTAGCAAAAAAGGCTTATACCGTGAACAATTCCGGTTTTGTTCGGACCCTGCACAGTCAGGATATACGTCTCGTCCGGCGGCCTCATATCCTCTTCTTCCCGGTTCGGATCGAGTTCTTTGATCGACACCTCAAATTTGCAACTGGTCTTGATATGAGAAATAGCAGCGAGGAGATCTTCCTTAGTCACTTCCGGCTCAAATGAAGCACTGAGAATCATCGTCAGATAGCCGCAGAGGACTGTCTGGTTTAAATCCGCAACATCTCCGCCAAGTTTGTAGATGGCTCCGGTAATATCTGAAATTATTCCGGGTCGGTCTTTGGACATCACCGAAATGATCATCTGTTTTCTCATTTTCTTCACTCCTGGATACAGCTGGTACTGATACCGGCTTTCTTCCCGTTATGGTAGTTATTATTTGATCAGCAGGTGCTGATGATTATTCTGTTCAGACAGCGAAATCCGGCATTATTGCACTGATTCAGAAAATCAGCAAGCATGAAAATTATGTATTTGAAAGCAATGGTGGTTCGTTTTAAAGCTTTTTTAGTGAATTGATGAGTATTTTGGGGCTATTCCTTGTATACTTCAGCCCTTTTACAAATTTGCAGCAGCACCGGGAAATCTTAGGAGTTTGTATTGTGCATGGGATGAAATGATGGATAAGAATCTGTTTGTGGATAAGATGAAAGAAGGGGACCGCTTCGAAGATCTCTTTCTCATCAAAAATGTTAAAGTGGGAGAGACCCGGGCCGGTAAGCCTTATCTTGTACTGACCGTCATGGATAAGAGCGGTGAAGTTTCTGGACCTGTCTGGGATAATGTCGAAACTCTGAAAAAAATCTGCACGGCTGGAGAAGTTGTGCAAATCACAGGAATGGTGCAGTCTTATCGAGACTCATTGCAGTTGCGGATCGATGATATCAAGCAAATTTCACAGGCAAAGGCCGATCTGAGCCATTTTTATCCTGTCTCGCCAAGAAACCTGCAGGAAATGGCCGATGAGGTACAGGACCTCGTTCTCAGTATCACCAATCCTTTCTTGAAAAAGTTGCTCAACATTTTTTTCCGAAAAGGCGACAGCTGGCAAAATTTCCAGGAAGCTCCCGCCGCTAAAGGTATACACCATGCCTATATCGGAGGTCTGCTCGAACATTCTCTGTCAGTTGCCGGGGTCGCTGATTTTCTGGCTAAACACTACGAGGGAATTGACCGTTCACTGCTCATTTCAGGAGCGTTGCTGCACGATATAGGCAAACTGGAAGAACTGAAGATGCAGGGTGGACTTGTCGAATATACAGTACGAGGCAGATTGAAAGGGCATCTGGTTATCGGCAGTGAAATGATTGCTCAGGCAGCTGGAAGAATAGCTGATTTTCCAGAAGAACTTCTGGAGCAGCTCCAGCATCTCATTCTTAGCCATCACGGTCGCCAGGAATTCGGATCGCCCGCAGTTCCTATGACAGTTGAGGCATTTATGCTCAGTTTTCTGGATGATCTTGACGCCAAAATGAATATCACCGAACAACTGAGAAGGAAAATGGACAGTCAGGACATGAATTGGACAGACTATCAGCGAAGTCTTGAGCGGTATCTCTATCTCGGGGGCTTGAGAGATAAAAAGCTGGAGGATGAGCTTGTTCAGGCGAACAACAGTCGGCAGATTTCACTTTTTTAACTCTTAGAAATTGATTCAGGATGACATGGTGGATTTGGCGGGCAATACTTTCTGTTGTTTCACCCGGCTTTTTGGACAGGAAAAAGCAAAACGACTGATCACCCGATCACTTACGGCTGGTCGTGTCCCTCACGCTTATATTTTTAAAGGTCCTGAGGGTGTTGGAAAAAAAATGTTTGCCAGAGGTGTAGCCGCCGCAGTCAACTGTCGAGACAATATGAAAATCGGAGCCTGTGGCATATGTTCATCCTGTAAGAAATTCCGCTCAATGAATCATCCGGATTTTCTGGTGGTAAGTCCTGACAAAGGTATGATAAAAATTGATCAGATCCGACGACTTACAAGAGAACTGAGCTATCCCCCTTACGAATCGTCGATGCGGGTTGTGGTGCTTGAAGATGTCCAGACAATGCGCCGGGAGGCTGCCAACAGTCTGTTGAAAACGCTGGAAGAACCTCCGGAAAATAATTTGCTTATTCTGATAGCAGAGGCTTCCCAGGAAATACTTGCAACCTTGAGCTCGAGATGCCAGGTTATCCCTTTCTCGCAATTGAGTATTGATGACACGGCGGCTATTCTGGTGCAACAAGGCATTGATATTGAGTCTGCCCGTCTTCTAGCCAGGCTTTCTGAAGGAAGTCCGGGCAAGGCACTTCAGTTCCACAAATCGGAATTAATTGATTTATGGCGAAAAATTATATCATTTTTATCTGATCCGAAAGTGGATCCTGATCGCGATGTAGGAGACTTACTGTATTTAGCTGAAACTATGGCTGCTTTGAAGGAAGAGCTTCCTTCGCTTCTGGGATTGCTTAAAATCTGGCTAAGGGATCTTCTGATCAGTGAGAATCAGGATCATGGAATGGTACAGAACGAATCCAGTCTAGTGAAAAACTGGAATTCAGCTGAGCTGTTTGCTAGACTACAAGCTATTGATCGAGCTGAGAATGAACTTTCCCGAAATTGTAACAGAAACCTGGTTTGCGAGGTACTCTTGTTTAAATTGCAGTAGATCCACTCATAGAGTGGATGGTAGAAAAAGTTTTTAAGGCACTAAAGGATATACACTCTATGTCAGTTAATAAAAATGAAGCCTCCGATCAGGAGAATTCTCCCCAGGAACCGGTTTTTTATCGGTTTCAGTTTCGTGAAGGTGGCCAGCAGTTTACCGGTGCGGGGCCTTTACCCGGACTTATCCGGGGTACTGTGGTGATGGTCGAGACGGATCACGGGCTTGAGCCTGCCCGCATAGCCGGATATTCCCCTATCTGTGGATGTCAGGGGCCGAAAGGTCAGGCGAACCATGTGATTGATCATGTTGCACAAGGCGTTGATCTGGAAAAATATGTCAATTTAGAAGAAAGTGAAAAAGTTGCTTTTAAAGTATGTAAATTATTGATAGAAAAACATAAGTTAGGAATGCATCTCGTCAGGGTTGAGCGATTCTTTTCCGGCAGCAAAATGATTTTTTATTTCACTGCCGACAGCAGGGTTGATTTCAGGGCGCTGGTAAAAGACCTTGTTCAGGAATTTCGAACCCGCGTGGAAATGCGTCAGGTCGGGGTTCGACATGAAACAAAAATGATAGGGGGGATCGGAACGTGCGGGCGTGAATTGTGCTGTTCCTCCTACATCAAAAACTTTGATTCCGTCTCGATTAAAATGGCAAAAGAGCAAGACCTTCCGCTTAATCCTACTAAAATATCCGGAGTCTGCAATCGTCTGCTCTGTTGTTTGACTTATGAATACGAGACGTACAAAAAGCAGCGGAAAAACATGCCGAAAGCCGGCAAACGGATCAAAGTTGAAGGCGAGCAGTACTTCGTTAAAAGACAGATGCCGCTTCAGGATGCCGTCATGGCTGAAAACAGCGCAGGTGAAGACGTCATACTGAAAAAAGAGCAGTGGGAGTTGTCGCAGCCTTTTCT
>JBARUR010000345.1:0-11833 GCA_049645845.1 Desulforhopalus sp.
ACGCCTGTCGTGCTGTGGGCGGGGTGGATTTTCCTGGTGAGAGCGGTGCAGTCACTGCAGAATAGAAATCTTAATATGTTTACCCTCATTGGTCTTGGAGTTTCCTTTGCCTATTTTTACAGTGTAGTGGCGGTAGTTTTTCCAGAAATATTTCCTGCGGGGATGCGGGGACCTGAAGGTACAGTGAGTGTCTACTTTGAATCGGCTGCAGTTATTGTCACGCTCATTTTATTTGGTCAGGTGCTTGAACTTAAAGCGCGCAGTCAGACTGGTGCAGCTATCAAGGCCCTGCTTGGGCTTGCCCCGAAGACGGCCAGGAAAATTGAGGAAGACGGACAGGAGAATGACGTCCCTATAGAAGAAGTGAAGGTTGGTGACAGGTTGAGGATACGGCCCGGCGAAAAAGTGCCGGTGGATGGGGTTGTCATTGATGGTTCCAGTTCTGTTGATGAATCGATGATCTCGGGCGAACCGGTTCCCGTAAAAAAAGGGCAGGATGACAAGGTTACCGGTGCAACCGTCAATGGCTCCGGAACCCTGACCGTTCGGGCGGAAAAGGTCGGCAGCGATACTGTTTTGTCCCAGATCGTCCAGATGGTGGCCGAAGCACAACGAAGCCGCGCTCCTATCCAGAAACTTGCAGATCAGGTCGCAAGCTATTTTGTTCCGGCTGTCATCACTTCCGCCATCATTGCTTTTGTAGTCTGGTATTTTGTCGGCCCAAGTCCTCAACTTGCCTATGCCCTTATTGTTTCGGTATCTGTATTGATCATCGCCTGCCCATGTGCTTTAGGGCTGGCAACGCCCATGTCGATCATGGTGGCTACCGGCAAAGGGGCAAGTATGGGTGTACTCTTTAAAAATGCCGAAGTTATCGAGACTATGCGTAAAATAGACACACTGGTGATGGACAAAACCGGCACATTGACTCTTGGAGAACCAAAATTAAACGAAATAATGGTCGCAGATGATATGACAGAGGAAAAGCTCCTTTTTCTTGCAGCAAGTCTGGAGAATGTAAGTGAGCATCCTTTGGCTCAGGCAATAGTGCAAGGTGCGAAAGAAAAAGAGATCGAAACAAAGGAAACGACTGATTTTGAATCCCATACGGGAAAAGGTGTTTCCGGAGTTGTCGATGGCAGCAAGGTCCTTCTGGGTAACCTGAAGTTAATGGAAGATTTCAGTATTGAAACTTCGTCATACACCGATAAAGCCGAAGAAATGAGAAAAGGCGGGCAAACGGTCATTTATGTTGCAGCCGATGATACTTTTGCCGGTTTACTGGCTATCGCCGATCCAATAAAGGAGAACACTCCTTCAGCCATTCAGCAGCTTCATGAAGAAGGATTGCGGGTTGTTATGATGACAGGAGATAATAGATCCACCGCCGAAGCCGTTGCCGCCAAGCTTAATATCGATGAAATTGTGGCAGAGGTTCTGCCCGATGAAAAAGCGGCGGCAATAAAGAAAATGCAGGAAGATGGCCGCATGGTCGCTATGGCTGGTGACGGCATCAATGATGCACCTGCGCTAGCCCAGGCACACGTGGGTATTGCCATGGGTACAGGCACCGATGTGGCAATGGAATCGGCAGGGATCACACTTGTCAAAGGTGATCTTACCGGAATCGTGCGAGCCAGAAAACTCTCAAACGCAACGATGATTAATATAAAACAGAATCTCTTCTTTGCGTTTGTCTATAACTCACTCGGTGTTCCGGTGGCAGCCGGCGTGCTTTATCCATTCTTTGGAATCCTCCTGTCACCCATGATCGCTGCCGCAGCCATGAGCCTTTCCTCCGTTTCAGTAATCGGCAATGCTCTCAGGCTGCGACAGATGGACATTGCATAGTGTCCGATATGGCAGGACAGAATCTGCTGCAAGAGGATTTTTGCTTCCGCACCTTCCCCTTATATCAAACGGTAGGGGGCTGCCCTTTTAGTCCACCTGCTGTTTGGGTAATCCGTTAATAATTGCTCGTATGCATCTTTAAGTTTAGATGGATCGTTGCGCTGCTTATATAATATCACTCCCATGAAATAAATGGCCTCGGGGACGGCATAACTCTTTGGAAAAATCTCCAGCAGGCTTTTCAATGGGATCATGGCCGTATCATATTGCTTTGCATCCATACGTACTTTGGCAATACCCAGATGCATAGCAGCGATAAAATCATCGGGATCTAAAAAACCTATGGTTCGCTGAACTTCATGGCCGACATAATTAAGAACGGCAATAGTTGGTGTCCATATGTGATGGAAATTTTCATGGAGCAGGTCTCCGTTTACACTAATCCGTAAAGGAACGAGATAATTATTAACATAGTGGACGACATCATCAGCAGGATACGTCACTGCTTCCATTTGTTGACAACCTATGGACTTAGGATTGTAATAATCCACCAGAATTGGTCGATTTGCTGTTTGAGCGGAATCAAGGGCAAATCCCTCTCCGGTTTGCCACTGAATAGAAGACATTGTGCAACTCCTATAATATGTTTGTTTTTTCGGCTGCAGTAATTGCCGCAACTACGCTTTACCGGGTTTCAGAAGTTTTTAACCTGAAGATCATGTGCCGGTATTATAAGTGTGAGCGTGCAAAATTCCTGCCTGAAACACCCTTTGCAAAGCTTCTCCGGTATTACCAGGGAATCGGCTGATGTTCCCGAAAAAAACCGCCGGTCGGCCCATTATCCGGCAGGGTCGCCAGCCAAACCGGGGTTTCAGCAGCCTGTTCTGGTGATAATGGGGCATGCGGACCGCCCAGATCCGTGCGCACCCAACCGGGACAAACTGCATTGACCAGAATATTCTGATTACGTAATTCTCTAGCCAGCAAAGCAGTGATTCCATTAAGGATGGTCTTTGACAGACGATAGGCAGGTGACTGGAGTTCGGCGTAATTGGATTCGGGGTTAACGATATCGGCAAGTGATCCCAGGGTACTGGAAATATTCACAATGCGGCCGTAGTTATTTCTGTTCATGATCGGTATACAGCCCTGGCTCAACAGGAGCGGTCCGAAGGCGTTGGTCTCCAATGTATTCTTCAGGAGACCAAGCGGCAGATCGAGAATTCCTGACTCTGAATCTATTGCGATGCCCGCGTTGTTGATTAATACATCCAGTCTGCCGAAAGTATCACTTACTTTACCGACTGTAGCCATAATAGAGACAGCATCGGCCACATCCAGATGTGCGAAGTGGACGTCTAACCCCTTGGTGACGAGCAGCTTTTGTGCCTCCAATCCTTTTTTCTCGTTACGGGCGCAAAGGATAACCTTGAGTCCCTTGTGGGCAAGACGTTCAGCAATTGCAAAGCCAATACCTCGATTAGCGCCGGTTACCAGCGCGACTCGTTGTTTTGATGATTGCATAATCCCTCCTTATCAGTCTTCTACTATGTCATCAAGCGCACTATTGAGATCCGGATAAGTAAAATGGAACCCGGCATCCAGCAGAGCAGCGGGACGAGCGCGCTGGCTGCAGAGCAGAACCTGACCGAATTCCCCCAACATTGTTTTCATCATTAAAGACGGCATTGGCAACATCACGGGGCGATTCAGCTGTTTCGCAAGGGCTCTGGTTAATTCCACGTTGCGTACAGGTTGTGGTGCACATAAGTTGACCGGTCCTGAAATGTTCTTGTTGTTAATGATAAATTGGTAAGCCGCTGTGAGGTCTTCCATATGGACCCAGGGGAACCATTGCTGACCGCTGCCCAGCCGTCCGCCTAGAAACATCTTAAATGCCGGTATCATGGAAGCCATGGCGCCGCCACCTTCGCCCAGTACGATGCCGAACCGGGGCAGCACAACGCGGATGCTGTCGGTTTGGGCCTTAAGAGCTTCATGCTCCCAGTCCTTCCCGACGTCGGATAGAAAATCATCCCCCGGCGGTTCCTTTTCGGTAAGGATATCCTCGCCGCGATCACCGTAATAACCGACGGCGGAGGTACTGATAAGAAGTTTATCCCCGGCCGCTCCCGCCAGACTGTCTGCTACATTGCGTGTGGTTGCTATGCGACTGTTGTAAATCTGCTCTTTTACCTGTTTGGTCCAGATGGTGAAGATGGATTTACCCGCCAGGTTGATGACAATGTCATGTTCAGGAACTTGTTTCTGCCAGTCTCCCGGTTTGGTCGTGTCAGCCGCCAAATAATGAAAGAAAGGGTGATCTATCATTGCCTTCGGGTTGGGCGTCCTGCCCACTGCAGTAACATTATGACCATCATCCAAAAGTGTTGTGGAGAGATGACGACCGACAAAACCCAATCCACCGGTGATGAAAATGTTCATACCTTCTCCTTAATACCTTGAAAATCATTACCTGTTTCCCCTTTTTTGGGGAGCATCTGCACAATCGACTATCCATTTATACCGTACGTCATCATAGATTTTTGGCAAGAGTCACCTCCATCATTATGGGAGGAAAAAAGGAATCCGGCATGATATTTGAATTCAGGTAGTAGGACCTAAAGCTAGCCCGCGTTTATCATCAGTTCAGGCGGGCTAAGTTCAATCTGAAGATATGGTGAACCTATGAGAAATGAAGAATATATCAAATGGTTTGAAGATCTTTCCGTCCGGGATATTCCTCAAGTTGGCGGTAAAAACGCCTCACTAGGGGAAATGATAAAGGAACTTGGTCAGCAAGGTGTACGGATTCCAGGTGGATTTGCAACCACGGCACAGGCTTATTGGGATTTTATTCAGGCCAATAACATGCGAGAACGGTTTGAAAAGGCTTTGACTCAGTTCGGTAATAAGGAGCAGTCATTGGAACAAACGGGGCGGACGATTCGCCGGCTCTTTCTGGAGAGTGAATTTCCTGAACAGATTCGAGAAGCAATCGGACAAGCCTATCGTGAACTTTCAAAGCGTTACAGTAGTGCTGAAAAGGGTGACAATGAAATTGATGTGGCTGTACGCAGCAGCGCTACCGCCGAGGATTTACCGGAAGCCAGTTTTGCAGGACAGCAGGAATCTTTTCTGAATGTTTCAGGCGAGCAGGAACTGCTTGAAGCCTGTCGAAAATGTTACGCTTCGCTGTTCACCGATCGGGCTATTTCTTATCGTGAAGAAAATGAATTCAACCATCTTGATGTCGCTCTCTCGATTGGCGTACAGAAGATGGTGCGTTCCGATAAGGCTGGATCGGGAGTTATGTTTTCTCTCGATACTGAATCAGGTTTCCCGGACGTGGCGATGATCGACGGCGTATGGGGCCTTGGAGAAAATATCGTTCAGGGTGTGGTAAACCCCGATGAATACCGGGTCTTTAAACCGTTGCTGAAAAAAGAAGGAGCATCGCCGATTATTGAAAAGACGCTCGGCACCAAGGAAAAGACAATGGTTTATGCACAAGGAGGTTCAAAGAAAACTAAAAATATCAATACGCCGAAAAAGAAAAGGAACAGCTTCGTGCTGACCGATGACGAAATCCTCACCCTTGCCAGGTGGGCCTGCGTCATTGAAGACCATTATGATAAGCCGATGGATATGGAATGGGCCAAGGACGGCGATACCGGTGATATCTTTATTGTCCAGGCCAGGCCCGAGACTGTGCAGTCACAGAAGAAAGGCGCAACCTTGAAGCATTATAACCTAAAAGAGCAGGGCGAAGAACTGGTTGTCGGCCTTGCAGTGGGAGATGCAATCGCCTGCGGAAAAGTCAGTATTCTGCATGATGTTAAGGAAATGGAAGGTTTCGAGGATGGGTCTGTACTGGTAACGGAAATGACGGATCCGGATTGGGGGCCGATTATGAAGCGGGCTGCGGCAATTGTAACTGAACATGGAGGCCGGACAAGCCATGCCGCTATCGTCAGCCGTGAATTGGGTATTCCGGCAGTGGTCGGAGCTGAAAATGCCATGGAGAAGCTGCAGGGCCACGATCAGGTTACGGTGAGCTGTTCCGAGGGCGTACAGGGCAGGGTGTACAAAGGTAAGCTGGAGTATAGCGAAGAAGATATTGACCTTGGGACAATTCCGGAAGTAAGCGTACAGATCATGCTGAATATAGCAACTCCCGATGCAGCCTTTCGCTGGTGGCGTCTTCCCGCTGACGGCATTGGCTTAGCCCGTATGGAATTCATTATCAATAACCTCATAAAGATTCATCCAATGGCTCTCGTCCATCCTGAGAAAATTGAAGACGAGGAGGTTCGCAGGCAGGTGGACAGTCTGACCCGGGGTTATGATGATTACCCGGAATATTTTATTGATATTTTGTCCCGTGGAATCGCCAAAATTGCCGCTTCCCAATATCCCAAACCCGTTGTAGTCCGTATGAGTGATCTGAAAACCAATGAGTATGCAAACCTGATCGGCGGTAAATACTTCGAGCCGGAAGAGGAAAATCCAATGTTGGGTTTCAGGGGAGCCAGCCGATATTACAGCGAACGCTACCGGAAGGGATTCGACCTCGAATGCAGATCCATTCGGCGGGTTCGTGACAGACTTGGTTTTGACAATGTCGTCGTGATGATTCCTTTTTGCCGCACTGTTGAGGAAGCGGACAAGGTGCTGGCGATAATGTCTGAGAATGGGTTGCAGCGGGGAAAAAATGGGCTTGAAGTATTTGTTATGTGCGAAATCCCTTCAAATGTGCTGCTTGCTGAAGATTTTGCGGAACGGTTCGATGGTTTTTCAATCGGTTCCAATGATCTGACCCAGTTGGTGCTTGGGGTCGACCGCGATCTTGCCGAGCTTTCCGAGCTGTTTGATGAGCGGAACGATGCAGTAAAGAAGATGATCGAAATGGTCATCAAACGGGCACATCAGAAGGGAAAAAAAGTAGGTATCTGTGGCCAGGCACCGAGTGATTATCCCGATTTTGCACAATTTCTCGTCAATGGCGGCATTGATTCGATTTCTTTGAATCCCGACTCGTTCATACCAGTCAGAGAGCGCCTTGCGAAAAGTAAGTAAAGAGACGAGTGAGGGTTAATAAGAGGAGGTCAGAACTTGGACAAACAGAAAAAAGATGTTTCAGACGAAAAAGCATTTCATGCCATGGCTGCCGAAGAAGTTTTGAGCCATCTCAATGTCAAGCTTGAACAGGGGCTTTCAGATGAGGAGGTACAAAAAAGGCAGGAGCAGTACGGCTTGAATGAACTTGAAGCGGAAACGACACCCAGTCCTTTTCACATCCTTCTCAATCAATTTAAAAGTATCGTCATTCTCATACTTGCTGTGGCTGCAGTGGTTGCCTTAGCTACCGCCCGCTGGCCGGAAGGCCTGGCGCTGGTCGCCGTGACTGTTATAAATACAGCCATCGGCTTTTTCACTGAATACAAAGCCATACGGTCGATGGAAGCCTTGCGGCAGCTCGGCCAGCAGATGACGAACGTCCGTCGACAGGGCAAAGAGCAGGAGATAGCAGCATCGGAAGTTGTTCCCGGTGATATCGTTATTCTTCGAACCGATGATTTAGTTCCCGCGGATTTGCGTTTACAGGGTGAGGCCGGAGCGCGGGTAAATGAAGCGGCACTGACCGGCGAATCCGTACCGGTGAACAAATCCCCGGAACCTGTCGATGCCGAAGAACCGCTGCATGCACGTACCAGCATGCTCTATAAAGGGACAAGCATTGAAGAAGGGGAGGTGGAAGCAGTTGTCACAGCGATAGGGCTGTCTACCGAACTGGGCCGTATTTCGCAGCTAACCGCCGGCGCTGAGAAAAAAGCTCCTCCATTGCAGAAACGGCTCGATCAGCTGGGCAGGAAACTGGCCTGGATTGTAGTGGCAGTCGCAGTCGTTGTCGGCGCTGCGGGTTTGGCAGCCGGTCGCGAGACGGTCATCATGATCGAGACGGCGATTGCCCTTGGGGTTGCCGCCATTCCTGAAGGATTGCCCATTGTGGCAACTATAGCACTGGCTCGCGGCATGTGGTTGATGGCGAAGAATAATGCTTTAGTGAACCGCCTCACTGCGGTTGAGACGCTCGGTGCCACTTCTGTAATTTTTACCGATAAAACCGGAACTCTCACCGAAAATAAAATGGAAGTTCGGGAACTGGTTACCCCTCTTGAATCTGCAAGTATCGACGAAGAAGCGAAGGAGCAGGAAAAAGATGGCTCAATAAGCGAGGATTCTTCACTTATGAGGCTGCTTAAAATAGGTGTCCTTTGCTCTAATGCAAAACCAGATGACGAGGGGAACTATTCGGGTGATCCGACGGAGGTTGCGCTTCTTGAAGCAGCGAAATTAAAAGGCGTACAACGACCAAAACTGCTTGAAGAATTCCCTGAAGAGCGTGAAGTACCCTTTGATTCCCAGGCTATGATGATGGCGACATTCCACGGCATGAAGAATCAAGAAGGTGGTCAATCACAATATTATGTTGCAGTTAAAGGAGCGCCTAACGCAGTTTTGCAGGCATGTGACCGAATTTTAACCGATTCGGGAGCTGAACAATTATCCGATGAACAGCGTACTGAATGGACAGAAAAAGCAGATGAGCTGGCCGGCCGGGGGTTGCGCCTGCTGACATGTGCAGACAAGGAAGTCTCTGATGTTGAACAGGAACCATATGAGAAATTGTGTTTTATAGGCCTGGTGGCAATGGAGGATCCGCCTCGAACCGATGTCAAAGAGGCTATTCATCAGTGTCAGGAGGCAGGGATTCGAGTAGTGATGGTGACAGGTGACCGAGCCGACACAGGCAGTGCCATAGGAGAACAGGTCGGGTTGAAAGCCGACCAAAAAACCTTCCTCGGAAAGGAGTTGACTGAAACCGAAGAGCTGTCGGATGACAAACTAGAAAAGATTCACAATGCCAGTGTCTTTGCCCGGGTTACACCTGAACAGAAGTTCAACCTGGTGAAATCATATCAGGAAACCGGCCGGATTGTTGCAATGACAGGCGATGGTGTCAATGATGCCCCGGCATTAAAACAAGCGGATATAGGGATAGCCATGGGGCAGAGAGGTACGGATGCGGCAAAGCAGGTCGCCGATATGGTACTGCAGGATGACAATTTTTCAACTATCGTTTCGGCGGTGCGGGAAGGCAGAATCATTTTTGCCAATATCCGGAAATCGGTAATCTTCATGCTCTGCACCAATATTGCCGAGGTCCTGGTGGTGACTCTGGCTTCCCTCACACAGGTGCCGATTCCTCTTCGTCCTTTGCAGATTCTCTATCTTAATGTGCTCACCGATGTCTTACCCGCACTGGCCCTCGGACTTGTTCCGGGGTCGTCTGATGTTATGAAGAGACCTCCCCGTCGTGCTGGAGAATCGGTTTTAACCAAACATCATTGGTGGTCGATCGCCGGCTGGAGTGTCGTCATTGGGGCCAATGTGCTGGGTGGCCTGGCGATCGCGCTGTATTATTTAGGATTTAATGAACAACGGGCCGTCACTGTTTCTTTTTTGACCCTTGGTTTTGCAAAACTGTGGTTTGTCTTCAATCTTCGTGACCGCGGCACCAGGATCTGGCGCAACGATGTGCTGTCCAACAAGTGGATGTGGGGAGCCTGGGTTTCATGCCTGCTCTTGTTGCTGGCAACTGTCTACTGGAATCTATTGTCGGGCCTCCTGCAAACAAGTTCCCCAGGATATGAGGGCTGGATTGTTATTGTCTCTTTGAGTCTCGTGCCGGCTATTCTGGGTGCGTTTCTGCCGGGTATCCGTTTCTATTCCGCCCAAAAAAAAGAGGAAGAAAAATGATAATTGTTCACCGGGGATAATAGCAAAATGCTCATTTTTAAAACCTTGACCTGTAAACGTTGGCCAGTGCTCCAGAGGCGCATAAGCAGGCCGATGGGCTATAGTTGTCCTATGCACAACGGTCTGATCGTGCGTATATGGGGTGCTGGCCAACGTTTACGAAAAATAAAATGGAGAGGATATGAATATCAAGGCAGGGCGACGAAAAATCGAGATCAGTCATCCTGATAAAATCTTGTTTCCCGGCGACCGGTTGACGAAGGCTGATCTGGCCGTCTATTACCAAAACATAGCCCAATGGATGATGCCGTATATTAAAGATAGAGCGCTGACCCTGGAACGATGTCCCGACGGCGTTGAGGATGGCTGTTTCATGCAGCAGGAAGCTATGGCCCACTTTCCGGATTATGTGGGACGCGCAATCTTGAAACGCAAAAATGGCAGCGATCTTACCCACGTTGTCTGTAACAATGCCGCCACACTTGTCTATCTGGCCAATATGGGGGTGGTGACAATTCACATGTGGCTCAGTCGTATTGGTACTCCGAATTATCCGGATCGCATGGTTTTCGATCTTGATCCCTCCGGCAATGATTTTGCTTCGGTTGTCAAAGCTGCGGCTCTTTTAAAAGAATTACTCGAAGAGACGGGACTCATCTCTTTTCCGATGACAACAGGTTCGAAAGGCCTGCATATTTTGGTTCCTTTGGTCGGCAAGGCAGATTTCGATACCACGCGAGGCTTTGCAAGAGATATCTCCTCGATTCTGACTTCCCGTTATCCCGAATTTCTGACAACCGAACAGCGATTAAACAACAGAGGGGGACGCCTTTTCCTGGATGTACAACGCAATGCCTACGGACAGACAGGAGTGGCTCCTTTTGCGGTAAGGACGCAGCCGGGTTGTCCTGTTGCTGCGACTTTGGAGTGGAAAGAGCTTCTCGACAGCCACACAGATATTCATGCCCGGAGCTTCACGATTGCCAATATCCTGGAACGTCTTGACCAGAGGGGGGATCCATGGCAAGGCATGGCGCGACGAGCCCGTTCGCTGCGTGGACCGAGGCAAAAACTTAATCAATTGATGAAAAACCAGAATTGATGGCGTTGTAGAAATACTCCATTCCCCCTGGTGGCACAAAATTTGTAAGTCTCTTCTATATACGGCTCTATTTGTATCGAATGAAAAAGGAGGAAATTATATATGCGAATACCGTTAGAAATATCCTTTCATGGACTGGAAACGAGTGAATCACTTGAACAGATTATACGAAATGATGCAGCCAAGCTGGAACGCGTTTGCGACAGACTGATCAGTTGCCGGGTCGGCATTAAGCAGGACCAGAAAAGCAGTAGTACCTCGAATCAATTCAAAATCACAATAGAAATGCGTGTTCCACCCGGACATAATCTTGTGGTCACCAATAAATCCGGAGTGAAAGATGCCCCGGATGATCTGCCGGCAGTTATCAAGACTACGTTTAAATCTGCTCACCGACGACTGAAGCAGCTAATGGATAAACAACAGGGTGCGAGAAAAAGCCATCCCCAGCAGGAAATCACCGGCATTATAACCAAGATTTTTTCCGAAGAAGGGTACGGATTCCTCCGTACTATCGAAGGTGATGAGGTCTATTTTCACCAAAACAGCATCGTCAATGATGACTTTGACCGACTGGAGCCGGGAACGGGTGTGAGTTATACAACCGAGGTCGGTGAAAAAGGGCTGCAGGCGAGTTCAGTACAGGTTCTGGAAAGATCGTCGGAACGTGAAGATGAAGAAGAGTTGGAAGACGATACTGCTTCACCTCTGGGTTGGCAGAGAAAGAAAACGTGAGCGTCTGTTTTTTCAATTAAATAATCGTAAATAAAAAATGGCCGATGAAAATAAAATACCCGCAGGAAATCCCCAGAGTTTTGATCTAAAAAAACGCTTAACCATTTTTTTCATACTCTGGGTTATCATTTTCTTTGGATACATGTATCTAAGAGTTGAAACAAGCGTCAGGCATGTTCCGTACTCGGTGTTTAAAACAGAGGTAGAGGAAGGAAAAGTCTCTGAAATTGACATGAAAGGTCAGGAAGTAGTGGGGACATACAAAGTTGATTCAGGCGAATCAGAATCGGATCCTGCTGAATCACCTGCATATTTTAAAAC
>JBARUR010000346.1:0-20477 GCA_049645845.1 Desulforhopalus sp.
TTTATTACTGCCGGTTGTCTGCCCTTTTTTGTACATATCATGAGCCCCGGAGTAAAAAGGAAGCGCATTATAATTGAGGACTGCATGAGCCCCGCAACCTGCTAAAACCTCAAGAAGGTGTCCTAAAATACCAAAACCAGTCACATCAGTACAGGCATGCAAGTCGTACTGCAGTGCTTTTTCCATAGCCAGCCCGTTGAGCGAGGCGATGATCGGCAAGATCGATTCTTCCAACTCTTTTTTACTGAATTTTCCAGCTCGAGCTGCATTAAAGAGCACTCCCGACCCGAGTGGTTTTGTTAAAAGGAGTACGTCGCCCGGCTTTGCTCCGGCGTTAGTGATAATCCTGTCTGGATGGACTATTCCATTCACACACAATCCATATTTCGGCTCGTTATCGTCGACAGAATGGCCACCAGCCAAACATGCTCCGGCTTCGATAACTTTATCGTTGCCTCCTCTGAGTATCTCCTTGAGAACACCCATATCCAGTGTCTTAGTCGGAAACATCACCAGGTTTAATGCCGTAACCGGTTTTCCCCCCATGGAGTACACATCGGATATAGAATTAGCCGCAGCGATCTGGCCAAACCAGTAGGGATCATCAACAGGTGGCGTTATAAAATCAACGGTGTTGATCATGGCCAGTTCATCGGTTAGTCGATAGACTGCAGCGTCGTCAGAAGTTTCCACGCCAACAAGGAGATTAGGATCACGTCGAAAACCCAATCCTTTCAATGCGTCCGACAGATCCGCCGGACCAATTTTTGCCGCTCAGCCACAGGTTCGAGCCAAGCCGGTGAGTGTTTTTTTCTTAAAAAGCCGCATCCTTCTTTCACCAGACCGAGAAAAAATTAATAATTTACAAAGCATTTGCACAAAATCTCTGTAGCATTTGACGAATATAGCACATTAATCAAATAATCCTGGGGAGCAAGAATATTCAAGCGTCTGACAGTAATCAAATTGAAATATTTTGATATGAAAAATTTGGAGCAGCCCGATAAACTCTAAAAATCCTACCATATTACTTACCTATTATGGTTGGCGGTTTTTCTTGTTTCGGCTATACATTACCGAGTAATAAAAAGGCAGGAAGTTCGTTAATTTTTTCTCTCAATTGCCCTATTTCAACACCATTCGGAGAATTGAAATATCATGAAATCAGATCAAAACATCGCGCTGCTCATCGACTGCGACAATGTCAGCCACAGTGCTATCGCCGGAGTTCTCTCAGAATTGGCCAAATATGGCATTATCAATATCCGCAGGGCTTACGGCAATTGGAAAAGCAAACAACTCAACGGCTGGGAAGAAAAACTTCATCCTTTTGCAATAAAACCGATTCAGCAGTTTCCTTACACGCAGGGAAAAAACGCAACGGATGCTGCGATGATCATCGATGCTATGGATCTGCTTTACGAAAAACAGATAGATGCCTTTGCTCTCATGACCAGCGACAGTGATTTCACACCACTGGTTATGCGCATTCTTTCCAGCGGCTTGAAAGTTTATGGATTTGGCGAAAAGAAAACCCCCTCCCCTTTTGTAAATGCCTGTTCTCAATTTATCTATACAGAAAATCTTGAAGACAGATCAATCGAAAATGAAGAAGCGGAACAAGACTCGGGAAGAGCTGCCAAGGCTTCCCGAAATGAGCTCAGGGGCGATCAGGATTTGGTGAAACTGCTCAGAAAAGCGGTGGATCAGACTGTGGAAGAAGACGGTTGGGCGCACCTTGGCCGGGTAGGTCAATATATTTCCAACAACACCTCATTCTCACCAATCAACTATGGCTACAAAAAACTCAGCGATATCATTCGGGTCAGTGAGCTCTTTAAGATTGAAATGCGTATGAATAATTCGGTGATGTACATTAAAGATATCAGGAAATAATTCTTCTCGCTCATTTGTAAGAGAAAAATATTTTCCCTCTACTCATTTTTATTGACCTGTTTTTAGTTGCTTAAGATTATGTTAGGTTTTGATTTGAACGTTGAATTCGATTGAATGGCATAGTTTCATCGGATAGTGTATCTGTCATCTTTAATAACTGCAAAACATAAAGCTTATGTATTCAAATAGTTCTGAATGCAATAAATCAATTGTTTAGGCACTTTCATTCGTAAAAAAAATGAATTTTTCTGCTGCAAAGATGTGTAAAAAAAACCTATCAACAAGGAGAACTATCATGAAAAAACTGCTCACCGTTGCAACACTTGTATTCATGGGACTGACGGCAACAACCATCCAGGCTGCTGAACCTCTGAAAATCCTCACTTGGAAAGGCTATGCCCCCCAGCAACTCGTTGATAAATTTGAGCAGGAAACCGGAATTAAGGTTGAACTGACACTGACCAACAACGAAGAGATGATCGCCAAATTAAGAGCGACTCGCGGTGCAGGATTTGACCTGGCCCAACCAAGTCAGGATCGTATTTCCTCGGTTCAGGCTGAATTCAACATCTATCAACCGATGGATTATACCAAAATAGACAGTGCGCAGATCATTCCTTCGATGCTCGAAGCGGTGAAAAATAACACCAGAGTTGGGGATGCCTCCTATGGTGTGCCTTTCTGCTATGGTACTTCAGGACTGATTGTCAATACGAAACTGGCTCCGGAAGCTAATGATTACTCTGCCCTGCTGGATGAAGACTATGCCGGCAGGATCAGCTATCGGCTCAAACGCCCTACCCTGATTGGACTGGCATTTGCACAAGGCGATAATCCCTTTGCCAAATACGACGACCCAAAAGCCTATAAAGCATTGATGGATACAGTTTCCGAGAAAATGATAGTCGCCAAACCCTATGTGAAAAACTATTGGTCAAATGGTGACGCCCTTCTGGAAATGGTTCGTAGTGGCGAGGTTACCGTCGCCATGGGTTGGGATAACGGTGGCTGGAAGCTCCATGCCGAAAATCCCGATATCGATTTTGTTGCTCCAAAAAGCGGCGCCTTGGGCTGGATCGACACTTTCGCCATCCCCGCTAAGGCAAAAAATATCGAAGGTGCATATAAATGGATCAATTTCATCCTGCGACCTGAAAACGCCGCAGTTTTCTCAAACCTTGAAAAATATGCCACCGCTTCAAAAGATGCAGGTGAATACCTTGATGCCGAAGTTCGTGATAATATCAATCGCTCATTCTCTGCGGCCGATATCGACAACATCAAGTGGTATCCTCCTGTTTCTGCAAAAATAGAACAGATTGAAGGAAAGATCCTGGATAAGGTCAAGGCTGCGCAATAACCGAAAAGCATTTCATGCATCACCAGTGAAGACGCATATAGTTTTACCGACAATGCGTCTTCACTTCTTAGTTTGTGGAAAAATCCACGAACTATGACAGGTTTTCAGGAGTAAGGCACTCATGGCCCCAGTTCTAGATATACAAAATCTCAAAAAAACCTTTGGCAGCTTTATTGCCGTCGACACTCTTAATTTCCAGGTGGAAGATGGGAGTTTCTTTTCAATTCTCGGCCCATCCGGCTGCGGTAAAACCACCTTGCTACGAATGATCGCCGGCTTCCAGGAACCAACGGAAGGAAAACTTTTGATCCGGGGCCAGGATATGACCCAGGTACCACCCAACCGAAGGCCGGTTAATCTTGTCTTCCAGAACCTGGCCCTTTTTCCAATGATGAATGTCCGTGAAAACATAGCCTTTGGGCTCAAACGCCAGAGACTGGCAGCAGCTGAGATAACACGCCGGGTCGACAGTTTATTGGAACGGGTGCATCTATCGGGCTATGGCAAGAAAGGTATTGCTCAACTTTCAGGAGGGCAGAAACAGCGGGTTGCCATTGCCCGTTCTTTAGTCCTGGAACCATCCCTGCTTCTCCTGGATGAACCTCTCGGCGCTCTCGATCTCAAACTTCGGGAACAGATGAAGATTGAACTCAAAAAGCTCCAGGCCGATGTCGGCACCACTTTCATGTACATTACCCACGATCAGTCCGAAGCACTTGTTATGTCGGATCAGGTTGCAGTTATGAACAACGGACGCTTCGAACAGATAGGCACCCCCAGAGAACTTTACAGCAATCCGACCAGCCGGTTTGTTGCAGGTTTTGTTGGTGAAACAAACATCCTGCCGGTGAATGTTAACTCCTGCGCCCCGCTAAAGGTTCAAACAGCTTTCGGACTGGAATTCCGTGGCATCAACGTTACCGGTTGTCAGGACAAGCAGCTCGATCTCTTCATTAGACCTGAATCGATTATTTTAAGTCCTGTAGAATCCATTGAAGAGATCAACCTCTTTTCGCTCACAGTTGATAATATCCTTTTTGATGGTTCCAATACCAAACTTTTAGCAACTGTGGAACACAGCGATCACGAACTCATTGTAGCCCTGCCGCAAAATCAGCAGTTTGCCCATATCGGTAAAGGCGACACTGTCACGGCAGGAATCCATGTCGACAGCTGCCGCTGCTATCCACGCGGATAATCATGAGAAACCACTTCCGCCTCGGACTGTTTATTTTTCTCACGCCGGTACTGCTTTGGCTCGTGTTGCTTATTGTTGTTCCGCATATCGAATTGCTGCTGATGTCATTGCACGGCAAAAACGATACAGGCAAGACTGTCTGGACCCTGGCAAATTACCGTAATTTTTTCACCGAAGAAATCTACTGGTATACCTTTACCCGCACGGCGTTATATGCAATTATAGTTACCGTCCTGACTTTTCTGGTGACCTTTCCCGTCGCTTTTTATATTACCAAAATAGTATCGCCGCGTTTTACTGGTTTTCTGACTATCCTGCTGCTGCTGCCCTTCTGGGTCAGTGAGTTGGTGCGGGTTTACGGCTGGATGATCCTGCTGCGTGAAAGTGGAGTTATCAATCACCTGCTTATAAGCATCGGCTTGATTCAGGTACCTATCGAAATGCTCTATAACGATATCAGTATGCTGATGGGACTGGTTTACACTTCCATGCTTTTCATGGTAGTGCCGTTAATTTCATCACTTGAGGGAATGGATGACAGCCTTATTGAGGCTGCCCATGACCTGGGTGCTTCGCCTTTGACAATTTTCTATCGCATCATCATTCCGTACGCCGCTCCAGGAATAACATCAGGCTCGATCGTTGTATTTATGCTGGCCCTCGGCAACTATCTGACTCCGACATTAATGGGCGGCAAAAATTCGCTGTGGTTTACCGAACAGATTTACAATGAGTTCATCGCCAGTTTCAACTGGAACCAGGGTGCGGCCTTCGGTTTTCTTCTGTTGATTTTAAGCTCGATTATTATCTGGACCGGATTGAAAATCAGTAAACAACAACTCGGGAAGGCCTTGTCATGATCCGCACACTTCCACAGCATAAAAGCTACAGCACAGCTTTCCGGCTCTATATAATCCTGTTTTATGTTTTCCTTTTTGCGCCTTTGGTGATCACCTGCATCCTGGCTTTCAACGACTCCAATTTTCCTTCATTACCATGGAAAGGATTCAGCCTGGACTGGTTCTTGGCCGATGGTCCGGAGCGCATCGGCCTGCTGCACGATAACTCCAATATCCGATCAATCCTGATCAGTGCTCAGACAGCGTTATGGGTATCGATTCTTTCGGTAATTGTCGGTACGATGGGTGCCTTTCTTTTTGAGCAGGAAGAATTCCCGGGCAAACGTGCTCTCTATTTTCTGGCCTTAACACCGCTTGTTATTCCCGGCGTTATTCTGGGAATATCGCTTCTGCTTACGGCCAATAGCCTCGGTGTTTATTTTGAAGACACGTTTGGGCTCGATGTACCTTTTCTCCGCCCGAGTTTCTGGCTGGTGGTACTGGGACAATTCTCTTTTATCGCAACCTTTGTTCTGTTGGTAGTATCGGCTCGATTGAAAAAATTCGATCCCTCTCTGGAAGAAGCGGCTCTCAATCTCGGAGCCACAAGATTTGAGGTCATCCGTTTTATTACCCTGCCGTTTCTTCGGCCAGCTCTCATTGGCAGTGCGGCGGTAGCCTTTTTAATGAGTTTCGAAAATTTTAATACCACTCTATTTCTGGTTGGGTCCGAAACAACGTTGCCAATTAATCTCTACCTTCAGGTGCGGGACGGCTCAACTCCGATTATCAATGCAGTATCTTTTTTGCTCATTGTCTCCACCTCGATATTTGCCGTTATAAACTTACTGCTCACTCGACGGGAGACCTCCGATTGAGAGTATCCTCTCTCTCATATTTCACCTCACTGCTTCTTTACTCGATGTCCCGGCTTCGCCAGGATTTCTAAATAGAAGGATTCCGCCTGCTGCTCTTCAACCTTATCAATATATTTGTTAATTTCAGCTAAATGAATTGCTTTCGCGTCTTCTTCAGTAAATCCAAACCGGCAATCGAAATCCCAAAAATCGACACTTTCCGGAAGAGTTTTATTACGCTCTCTCTTTACGTATTTTTTCACATCGCGCCTCACGGCTTCTACTAGCCTGGCATATTGAATTTTCGGATGGGTCAATTTAAATGTTTTTTTCATATTTTTCCTCAAAACAGTATTTCAAAAAAATCACTACCTTATCTAAGAATGCGTCAATAACAGATATTTAATATTCCCTCAAGTTTAAACTCAATATGGATATCGGGGAGTGTCCGAAAATTTTTTCGGAAGTCGTTCCGTACATGTAATCCTGAAAATTTGTTCTTCCCCTTGAATTTATGACAAGGAGATCCGCATCAACTTCTTCTGCAATAATAAGAATCTCCTCAAAGGGCACCCCGCTTCTTATTATTGTTCTTGCTGGAATTTGTTTATCAACCCAATGACTTATCAATGCATCCAGGTTTTCTTTTCGTCGCCTTGTCTCGTCATGAATAAATTTATCCAGAGAAAACATGTAGAGATGATCGTCTTCAAACTCCTTTTGAACAGATTCAAAAAGCCTTTTATTAATAATATTGACTGCAATAATTTCTGCCGAATTTCGTTCTGCTATTCCAGCCGCATATTCGAGAAGTTGAGCAGAATAAACAGAAAAATCAATACCAACGACAATTCGTTTTATTGTTTTCATTTTAAATCCTCCCGATTATCGTTTTCGGCTGAATCGTTCCCGGCTTCTGACGCTTAAAACAGGAACAGGCGAATGCCTGAACACTTTCTCTGCATTGGAACCAAACAGTGTGCCTAAAAGATTACTCCTTCCTTTACTGGCAATTACTACAAGATCAACTTTTTCTGTTTCTATTGCCTTTAACATTGCATCAAAGGGAATTCCTACATGGATGAGAATTCGCATTTTTTCTTTATCCGCAGGGAATTTATTCTCTATTATTTCAATCAGTTCCTGGTGTCGCTCAGCTTTTATACGTTCTATATATTTTTCGACATCAAACTTTCCGGAATAATGCGCGCTTGCATCACTTAAATATTCGATATCACGACTGTTAATAACATTAAATAGTAGAATTTCTGATTCTCCTCCGACAATTGTCAGTGCATGTTCGATAGTCATCTCTGAATAGTCTGACAAATCAACACACGTCATTATTCGATTTATCTTTTTCATTTTTTCTCCTCCAACTCAAAAACAGTCTTTAGAATCAACCAGATGTAGGGAAGGCCAAATAAAAATTCAAAAAAAAGGAATGACAAAAGAAAAACACACCAGCAAAACTGTTACACTGACAATTAACTGCAGTAGCTCCCGGGCATCGATCGGATTCTCAATCGAAACTGTTGGATAATTTGGGATTTCGGAAAAGCTATTTTTGCTGAAATCTTTTTGCATGCCAAACTCTTTGTTTCGGTTATGCAGATCTCTTGCAATTTTTCCAAAGTAGATAGATATTATTAATGGAGCAATACATCCTGATAATGAGAGTATAGTACAATTTTTTCCAAAATCCATCTCGTCCACATAAATCGTTGTGTTATCTTTGTTACTGATCGTACGCATATGGGGTGGCGATGAACGTTTACCCACAATGAAATTCAATTGTAATTTTCAAAGGAGGTCAAAATGAGGTGTGATAAATGTAATTTGGAGATTGTCTCTGGTGATGAAAGAAATCATCATAATCAGACATTTTGTGAAGACTGCTACATGGTTGCCCTTTCTCCTATGAAGACCTGTGATCCATGGGCAGTGCACAGTGCAAAAAATTACGAGAAATTCGGCGGAGATGCTCAGCAATTGACTTCAACACAATCGAAAATATTAAAAATACTTCAAAACGACGGACCAATGGAGCCATCTACTTTGCAGGAAAGGTTAGGCGGACAAATGCAGATAACTGATCTTGAACGGGAATTCGCCACTTTACGTCATATGGAGAAAGTCAAAGCAGAAAAACAGAACGAGAAAAAATTGTGGCGTTTATGGAAATAATGAGGAATAAAAAAATGAAAGAGAGCATCCTGCAGTAATATTTCAGCAAACTCATCTGTTCTTTGAGCCGGGGAGTGCTTTTCAGGCAGTAAAAGTAATGATAAATTCGGTTCCACCCTCAACATGCACCTTCATGTCGCCACTGAGCTGTGTGGTCAACACCCGGATCAGTTTTAGCCCTAATGTCTGGGGTTGCTCCATCTCAATTTTTTCAGGAAAACCGACTCCATTATCATTGACTGTGAGACGTATCTTACTGCCTGGGAGGCGACGCAGTTCCACATGAATTTCACCTGTGCCGTTGCGGGGAGCCTGTTCCGGATACCCATGTTTTAATGCATTTGAAACCAATTCATTGATAATCAAGGCGACGGGAATGACTTTGTCGAGGTCAAGATTAACGTCCTGGATTGAAATTTTTGATTTGACAGCCTCCTCAGTCACTCCATAAGAGATAAAAAGATTGCTAATAAGGCTGCTCACATACTCTGCCAGATCAATATGGGCCAGTGATTGAGATTGATAGAGTTTTTCATGGATGAGGGCCATGGTGTAGACACGGTCCCGGCTTTCCTTGAACAATTCGATAGCCTGGGAATTCTTGAAGTGCGGCATCTGAAGATTGAGCATGCTATATATAATCTGCAGATTGTTTTTGACTCGATGGTGGATTTCCTTGAGAAGAACCTCTTTTTCTCTTAAGGATTTTTTGATCTGCCTTTCAGCTTCCAGATGTTTGCCGAGCAGGGTGGCATGCTCCATGGAAATGGCAGCCTGCGAGGTCAACAATTCAGTCATTTGCGTTCGCTTCGAGGAAAATACACCATCCGACAACCGGTTATTCAGATAAAGCACCCCGATCAATCTTGACTGTTTGAGAATCGGCAGACAAAGCACCGACCGCAACCTCATTTCAAGAACCTCGGGGTTATCCTTAAAAATGCCCCGGCGAGCGGCATCCTGCAAGATCACTTTCTCGGCTGTTCGGTAGACATACCTGACGATTGCCCTGCAAATCCCTTCTGCCTTTTCTAAATCCCGATTCTGCACAACCACCGTCAATTGGTCAGACGTATGGCATTCGGCTCGAACAAATAATGTGTCATTTTCATCCTTAACCAGCAGATACCCGTGTTGCGCCCCCGAACTTTCTATCACCACCTGCATGATTTTCTTCAACAGGGCTTTTTGCTCGATCTCTGCGGAAATGGCCATAGACGATTTCATCAGGTAGTTGATATCCAGGTTGGGAAGCGTATACAGGGGCGAGTAGTCGATTTCGCTCTGGACTTGCAGGTTCTTTTCCTGTTCAAAATTTTCAGGAAATTTTTCTAAAATGCCTGCATACTTGCGTTCTGCATTACATTTGCGATAGAGCCGAGCCGCCTCGGTGAAATATACCCGGGCCGATCGTTGCCCTGACTTGTGGAGCAGGTCACCCAGACATTCATTGAGGTGCCCTTCTAAAAGAACATAGTTCTGCTCCCCTGCCGTGACGATAGCATCCAGGTAAAGATTACGCGCTTGCCTGAACTGGCCGCTGATACGTTCGATTTCAGCATCCACTAGCGCCAGGTACGGCTTTAAAAGAGGGCCGAGACCAGTCCATTGCTCGATTTTGCGAATCTGCTGCTGAAGCAGGTCCGGCAGCCCGGAATCACCGGAAGTTAAATTATTCTCTTCATGATATTTAATGGAATTTAAAATACGGAAGACCAGCCACTGTCTTTTCAGTATACTGTCGGTCAACCCTTTCAAGTATTGCGAAGCTGCCTCCAGATGCCGTTCAGCTTCGGCATGTTCACCGCAATAATAATGACTTACTGCTCTGTGCACATGATAACTGCCTGCCGAAGCGATATGATTGGACTGTTCCCATTCTGCGATGGTATCGGCCATGGATGGCAAAGTCTCTGCCTTTTTCATCGGGTCGAGCCAGCCAGCCTGGGTCGCCCGTGCCAGACCTGCTGAGAAAGGCAGATGGTATCTTTCCGAAAATTCCAAACACTCATCGACATAACGCTGTATCTCTTGCATGTCCCCACCCTGGATCTGCAGGTTCCACAACAGCGGGCCATACGCTACACCGGCAGTAAACTGATCGCCGCAGCTTTTTCCGCACTGGATTGATTTCAGACAATAATCCACTATTTGCTGCGGATGACTTCGCGAGTGCATTAAAGCCCACACGATGGCGTTCATTCCACGGGCAGATCCGAATGTGTTGGGATGTTTTTCCGCCAGATCGCGCACTAAGTCTTCATATTTAAAGGCCTGTTCGAACTTTTCCTCCTCGGCAAGATGCAGTCCGATCCCCGCCAGTGAGTAGATGACGGCTTCATCCATGCCGGTTGAAAGGCAACTCAATGTCGCTTGTGCAGCGGTAAGATACAGCTGCGACAATCGCCCGCACAGGTAGTAATTAGGTACCAATTCACTGTAGTAGGCGAACTCGATTTTGCTTTGCCGATCCTCGGTCAGCGGCATATTCAGGATTGTCTGCCAGATATCTTCCCTGGCGTTGATTCGGGTCATCAATATTTTTCGTTGTCTATCGGCTTCTTCCTGGCTCTCCGGGATCGCCTTGCCGAAATACGCCAGGCCGCGGTTAGCGGTTTCGATAGCTTCAAGGAAGCTGCCTATCGACGAGAGAGATATTGCCTGTTCCGCCAGACATTCAGCTCTGTCCAGATCTGTTTTTGCATGCTTGATGAGTTGGTTGAGTAATCTTTCTGACTCTTCATGGCGACCGCACATCAACTCGGTTTTTGCCGCCTTTTGAAAAATTTGGAAGGTGCGCTCATAGTGAACGTGCTGCCAGCAATCATCCGGAAGCAACTGCCGACTCAGTTTGAAATATTCATTGGCCGCTTCAGTGGCCAGAGAGTCGAGCGCCTTGTTTCCGGCGTGGTAGTTTATGTCAGACAGCAGATAAGCAGTCTCTGCATCCAGGGTCTTCTCGCGCCCTAAATTGAGATGCGAGGCGATGACGAACAGTTTTTTTAGTTTTTCCAGCTTTTTCCCCTGCTTGAAGGAAGAGGCCAGGAAACGGTTGCCGATCTTCCAGTGTATTTGTTGGCGTCTCTCCTGCTCGATGGAGGATAAAACTGCCTCCTGAACCCGGTCATGAATGAACCTCAAACGACCATCATTTTCTGTCAGCAATCCCTGTTGCAAAGCGGGCTGCAGCATGGTGAAAGTTTCGACCAGGCTCAAATCCCTGATCATAGACAATTCAGTCGGCAGAAAAGCGTTTCCCATACAGGCGCCATATTCAAGCAAAGTGATCAGTTCCTGTGGTAATTTACGAATTTTTCTGCCAAAAAGTGCGACCACCGTTGTAGGCATATTGGAATTCCGTATCCTGCTCAGGTCCCAGCACCATTTTTCATCTTCATCCAAAGTGAGAAGTTTTTCATTGTGAAGGTATATCAGGCTTTCATGGATAAAGAGAGGATTGCCGCCGGTCAAGGTGGTGATAAAGTCAGATAAGGCCTTCGTTTGAGTAAGCGATGAGGAAAGAATGGATGCAACCATTTCATGGCAATGTTCAGGCCTCAGCATTTCCAGCCTGATTTTACTTAACAATTGTTCCCCTTGGCCGATAGTTGCAATCAAACGATTAAGCGGGTGCGTAGAGTCCACTTCGTTATGCCGGTAGGCTCCCATCAAGAATAAGTACGGGTGTTTCCTGAAATTGTCGAAGACATATGCCAAAAAATCAAAAGAGGCTGTGTCGCACCACTGCAGATCGTCGATAAATAATGTCAGAGGGTTTTGTTCGCCGGCAAGACTAGTCAGAAGCCTGTCGAAAAGGTCATGAAAGCGGTTGCGCGATTCCAGTGGAGGCAGCGATTTTACCGGCGGTTGAATTCCTATCAGGATTTCAAGCTCTGGAATCACATCGGTCAGCACTTTACCTTGTTCGCCCAGAGCTTTCAGTATTTTGTTTTTCCACACCAAAACCCTCTCATCACTTTCAGTCAGAAAGGAACGGATCAGATTACGGAATGCCTGGATGAGCGAGTTGTAAGGGATGTTCTTTTGGTACAGGTCAAATTTTCCGGAAGAAAAATACCCCCTGTGCTGCACTATCGGCCTCTGCAATTCCTGAATGAGACGGGTTTTTCCAATACCGGGCAGCCCCGAAATAAATATCGATCGGAATTGTCCCCGGGCCACGTGCTCATACGATTGAAGAATCATATCAGCCTGTCGTTCCCGGCCAACCAGCCTCGAAATAAAAGGAACCCGGCGGGTGCGAATGTCGCTGTCCAGGTTAAACTCGCTTACTGTTCCAGTGGCGGCCAATTCATCTCTGCAGTGCAGCAAATCGCTTAGCAGGCCGTGGCTGCTTTGATAACGTTTTTCCGGCTCCTTGAGCAGTAACTTTGCAACCATAGTGTTTAGGGCTCGGGGGATGGATACATTCAGTTTCTTGACCTCCGGGGCTTCCCGGGCCAGGTGGGCGTGGATTAACTCCAGGGGATCACTGGAAGTAAATGGCAAACATCCAGTGAGCAATTCGTACATGATTACACCGAGAGAATACAGATCTGCGGCAAATGTTACCCTATGGCTTATGCGACCGGTTTGTTCAGGGGAAGTGTAAGGCAAAGTCTGGTTAACAAAATAGGGCTCATAGATAAAATGGCTGGAATCGCTCGCATCCAGGGCGCTGATAAAATCGATCAGCCGTATATCGAGCGTATCCGGGGTCACCAGAATATTGTGAGGTTTGACACCACCGTGAATTATTCCTGCTGAGTGCACTGCATCAAGTACCAGGGCCAGACCGCAGGCAATGGTGAAAAAATCTGGTAAAGCCATTGTTTGCCCCCGCTTGATCAGATTATCCAGGGTCACTCCATCGAAGTAAGGCTGGACAATGAAACAAAGCCCTTCTCTTACCTCGAAAATATCGGGAGTAATAGCCAAAGGGGAGTTCAATACTTTAAGATATTCGATTTTTTGACGAATTCTTGATTGCTTGCGGTCGGACAGATAAGGCCCTTTAAAGATCTTCAATACTAATAGCCGTTCCGGATCATCCTTATGCAGGGCTTTATATACCAGCGCCTTTTTACTTTCGGCTAATTTCTCAAGGATATTGTAATCGCCGGCTTCGCTGAAAGCTGTGAAACCAATTTTTCCAACTTCATATTCCACTGATTCACTCTATTAACTTCTTGATTATACATATATTTTACCATTCCGGGTGAACGGTTAACCAACAATCAACAGCCAGCGGATCATAAGCGGCCACTGTCATGATCCGCTTTATGCACATTCATAGTCTCCTGCTGCGTGTTCTTGTCCAGCACCTGTCGAATGGTCATGGCCAGCGTCTGAATTGCAAAGGGCTTCGAGAGAAGTTGTTGTATGCCAAGGTGTTTGACCTCCTCTTCTTTTACTTTCTCTTTGAAGCCGGTACACAGAATAATCGGCAAATCCGGCTGCAGCATAAGCAGGTTTCTGGACAGGTCCAAACCGGTAAGACGCGGCATCGTCAGATCCGTCAATACCAGATCGAAAGGTTTTTCCAAAAGACGAAGCTTGAAAGTATTAAGAGCTTCAATACTGCTTGTCTGAGAGCATGTCTCGTACCCAAGAAATTCGAGCATTTTTTCTATAACTATCGCCACTTCGGACTCGTCATCCACTATCAAAATCCGCTCACGTCCACGGGGCAAAAGAGCTTGAATCTCAGCATCCAATTGAGAATAACTGTCTATAGCAGGCAGGAGTACCCGAAAAGTAGCACCTTCGCCGACCCGGTTCTCGACATCAATCATTCCACCATGGCTTTTCACAATTCCATGAGCTACCGCCAGTCCCAGCCCGGTTCCGGCGCCTTGTTTTTTGGTAGTAAAAAATGGATCAAAAATACGGTTTATTATCTGAGGATCAATACCACCCCCCATGTCTTCTATAGTCAGTTGTACATAAGTCCCGCATGACGGATCCGCGTTATTCGGGATTGCTTGTCCATTAAGGACGACATCTACGAGGCGCACATTCAATATTCCGCCTTTATTTTGCATGGCCTGAGCCGCATTGCTGCATAGATTCAGGATTACCTGGTGTAGTTGACTTCCATCGGCCAACACCACCGCTTTGGAAGCAATATCCTGTTTGATTTCAATTGTCGACGGAAGTGAGGCACGGATCATCTTCAAAACTTCCTGCAGCACATGAGTGACCTTGACCGGTTTTTTTTCCGGTTTGTGCCGGTGGCTGAAAGTCAGGATTTGCTGTACCAGATCTGCAGCTCTCCTGGCAGCATGGAGAACAAGATTCATACTATGCGCCTCTGCACTGCCTTTCTCCGTTTTCCAGAGAGCAATTTCAGTGTTTCCGATAATGATACTGAGGATGTTATTGAAATCGTGGGCAATACCTCCGGCCAGATTGCCAAGTGCTTCCATTTTTTGCGATTGTCTTAGCTGTGCATCAATGCGCGTACGCTCCTGTTCTGCCCATTTTCGTTCGGTAAGATCCTCAACAACACTGATTATGCCACCGATACTGCCATCTGGATTTCTAAAAGCAGCCTTATGAAACAAAACGTCGCAACGCTGACCTTTTAAAGTTTCCATCACCCCGGATGTCACTTGTGGGCAAAGATCAGGGTTTTCCAGTAATTCCCGGTCAGTTTCCTCATACTTTCCCACCAGATCCAAGGGCCATACCTCATCTACAGTCTTGCCGATGAAATCGTCCGGCCTAATCCCCAGGAACAGTTCGAGAGCCTTATTGCATCCCAGATATCTGTATTGTGCATCTTTGTAATATACAGGGAGAGGTATGGCGTCTATAAGGGTCCGCAGAAAAATGGATTGATATTCAAGTTGCTCGGTGAATTGATCCCTCACCATGTCGGCGTCAATCCTGTCTAAAGCGTAGGAAATGTCGATTGCCATTTCTTTAAGTAGACTGGTTTCCCGTTTTTGGAAGAAATCGGGTTCAGCCACACACAACCCAAGGGCACCGCGAACCTGCCCCTGAAACTTGAATGGAAAAGAAGCACATGAGTGACGACACTGCTTCTCCTTAGCTCCCACACTGTCCTGTCCGTTTGCGGAACCGCGGCTGGCGTTACATATAACCGGTTTATCTTCGCGAATAGCATCGACTGAAATGTTTGTATAATTTGATCTTCCGTCGGGGCAGATATTCGATAGGTCCAAATGAGCAGACTGGTTCGCAAGATGGGCTGCGATCGTTATCTCAGATGTTTTCTGGTCAAGCCAGGAAATCCAGGCCACATCCACAGCACCACGTTCAACGACCAGGCTGCAGATCGCCGGCAACAATTCTTCCCTCGACGGCAACCGCATGATGGCCTGGTTCACCTGGCCCAGTACATCAAGAAGCCGATTCAGGCGTCGAATTGTCCTCTCGGTTTTGTGCCGGTAAAGAGCAATCTCTATGGTGGATTTAAGTTCACGATCATTAAAGGGTTTCAAAATGTAACCAAAAGGCTGAGCCAATTTGGCACGTTCCAGGGTCGACTCTTCGGAATAGGCCGTCAGAAAAACCACCGGTATTTGGAACTGCTTGTTGATCTCCTTAGCCGCTAATATCCCGTCAGTGGGACCAGGTAAACGAATATCCATTAAGACGATATCGGGACGCTGCGTCTCCGTCAGTTCCATGGCTCGTGCGGCATTTTCGGCCCATCCCGCAGACCGGTATCCCATGGCGGAGAGGCGTTCTTGTATGTCGGTTGCGACTATACCTTCATCTTCAACAATGAGAACGCGAATACGATTCATCTATTTTCCTCTGATTGCACTAAATCCTGGTAAAATCTAAATAAGCCGAGTTAGCCCGTATTTCTCATTAAGATAAGGATTTCCTTCCTCTTCTGCAATGTACCGTCATTGTGCAGCAAAGGGATTCCTCAGGCTGAACATTTTTCATGGGCTTGTATTCCTGATTTCTCCAGGATGAATCATAATCGCATTCGATGACAAATAATCGGAATTCTATAATTTACTTTCAGATTCTTTAAATTTGCCGGGCAAACATCTTATGTTATAGTTACAATCACTTAATCATAACATGGAGGTACCAATGATTACTGTAATCGTCGAATTCAAACTTCCGGAAAAAATTTCAAGAGACAAGGCCCGCGAAACCTTCTTAAGTACGGCACCAAAATATCTGGGGATGACGGGACTTCAGCGGAAATATTATTTTCTGTCGGAAGACGGATCGAAGACAGGAGGAATTTATCTCTGGAACTCTCGCGAAGATGCAGATCGCACCTACACGGAAGAATGGAAAAGCTTCGTGCGCGGAAAATACGGCACAGATCCAGCGCTGATATATCTTGATTGCCCGGTTGTTGTCGATAACATCACTCATGAGATACTGTCCGACTGAGACAGTAAACGGCGATTCTTGGCGGTTCCCATTTCCCAGAGGCGGGCTCAGTCGAGCAAGCCTGCGCCGCTCAACATTTCGACAACCTCATCCGGTTCAATATCCCGCCAATTCCTATATGCAGATGCCACGGCAAATGAACCGGAATCCTGAACATTGGCGCAAAAATTTTGATCAACTTTGTCTTGAATACGAACAATGGAAGAGAGAGGCGAGGTGGGGACCGCCACAATAATCTTTTTAGCGCCCTGGCTTTTTGCCATGTCTATAGCTGCCAGCATGGTAAAACCGGAAGCCAGACCATCGTCAACCATGATCACCAGCAGACCTTCAAGCTTAGGAAAAGGTTTGTTGTTTCTGAACCTGGAGTTTCGTCGATCAAGTTCCAGCCGGACCTTCTCCATCTGTTTATCGACCTCGGCCTCACTCAACCGCAGCATATCAAGCAGCTCACGGTTGATAAACGCCTTGCCGGTCATGGTCATGGCACCAAATCCGGCCTCGGTGTTGCCGGGAATTTGAATCTTGCGGGTAATGACCAGATCCATAGGCAAAGCAAGGTTTCGAGACAATTCCAGCCCCACCGGCACACCTCCCGACGGAATAGCCAGAATTATAGTTTTTGAACGTTCCCTGAAACTCTCCATCATAGACGCCAAATGTTGACCGGCATCCTTTCTATCCACAAATACCCCATGTCGATTTCTGAATTGCGGAGTGTCAATCAATTTTTCCTGCATCTTGCTACCTCCCGGAAACCACCATTCAGTTACCTCCTCCCCTGTTAATTCAATGTAGACATACTGTATTCAGTTAACAATGACTTATCGCCTTCCTCCGGACTTTAATTATATGTGGGATGCTGTCTTTTCTTTCCAAAAGATTCCCTCAAGCAAAACTACCATTATTACAAAAATCCTTTTTAACCTTGATTCCCATTCGCTCAGTAAATATTGTGAAAGATGGCATAGATACGGTATCTTAAAATGACCCATAGTAAATCTTCAAGCTACGACCGAGTCATCATCTTTTTCCACCTTCAGGAATAAACAAGCCATGCTGAGCAGCCTATTTTGTACATGGAACAAACTATGAAAGACAAAGAAATTACTTCCACTGAAAACAAATCCACCGAACTTCAAGAAAAATCATCTTCCAGTGAAATTGCTGCTTTTCTAAAAGCTGCCGGTGAGGCTGCGGTGTCGCAGAGCGGAAGATTGATTTTTTCACTGGATGCAACCATGAGTCGGCAGCCAACATGGGACCAGGCTGTCACGATCCAGGCCTCGATGTTCGATGCGGTAGGCAAGGCAGGCGGTTTGTCGGTTCAGTTGGTGTTTTTTCGGGGCATTGAGGAATGCCGGGCTTCCAAATGGGTCATCAATGCTGCCGCACTGCGTGATCTGATGCTCGGTATTCAATGTCTAAGTGGACAAACACAGATTGCCAAGATCCTTGATCACGCCTATCGTGAAACAACCAAAGCAAAGGTTTCTGCATTGGTTTTCATAGGAGATGCCATTGAGGAGGATATTAACTTACTCTGCAAAAAAGCGGGAGAACTCGGTTTAAAAGGAGTGCGCTGCTTTTTCTTTCAGGATGGGCATGATGTAGAGGTCGAAAATGGCTTTCGGGAAATGGCCCGGCTTACCGGCGGTGCCTCTTTCCGGCTTGGGCCTGATTCGGCAAAGGAACTCACGGAGCTGCTTGGTGCGGTTGCAGTTTATGCAAGAGGAGGTCTGAAAGCACTCTCAAACAGTGGCAGACGAGAAGCTCGCTTACTCCTTGATCAAATGACAAAATGATGGCGTTGTAAAAACTGTCCATCTTGATATTCGACTTTTAACGAGTTTGATACAAAATGATTTTTCACCCTTTTTCGTCTGGAAAATGAATGGTCCTGTATCTTTTTTTTCTGTTATGTGCGGTGACCGGCTTTTTCTGGCTGATGTCCATACCAGCCAAGCAAAGGGTTGCTGTTTTGTCGACTGCCGGACCGGTACTTGTCATCATAGTGGGGAGTTTGCTGACCCTGTTGCGACGCGGAGCAATTGGAATCCCCATGATTCTTATAGGAGTTTCCTGGTGGCGGCGAAACCGTTCAAAACGACCGATCAGCTCCCCTGAGGGACAAAAATCGACTGTCCGTTCAGCAAACCTTGAAATGGAACTTGATCACGATACCGGAGAAATGGACGGCACTGTATTGACCGGTCATATGCAGGGGGTTAGTCTGTCTACGCTGAGTGAAGAGGAGATACTCTCACTCTACTTTGATTTTCGTTCCGACACAGACAGCATCTCCCTGCTTGAATCCTTTCTCGATCGATATTACCCTGATTGGCGCGATCGTGTTGATTCCGATGATTTTAGAAACCAGAACGGTACATCAGGTTTTGACAATATGACCAGACAGGAAGCTTACCAGATACTTGGTCTTCAGCCGGGTGCTTCGCAAGCGGAAATCCACCAGGCCTGGAGGCGACTCATAAAAGGAGTTCATCCTGACAGCGGAGGCTCGGCTTTTCTGGCCGCAAAAATTAATACCGCCAGGGATATTCTTTTGGACGAGGAAGCATAAACTAAAATTTTCATAATTCTCGCATAAGGAAGATATCCGCCATGAAGACCGTATTAAAAATGTTCGGCATCTTCGTTCTGGTCTATGTGGGACTTTCACTATTGCTTGTGGGGTGTCAGCGAAAAATGATCTACTATCCAAGTCATGATTCAGAGGAGAGCCTCCTGCAGGGAGCACAAACCAAAGGGATGTCCGCCTGGCGAAATGCAGACGGCGAACTGATCGGCTGGAAAGCGTCCGTACTGCACAATGGAAAAGGCAGGAATGCTGTCGTCGTTTTCCACGGAAATGCCGGTTATGCATTACACCGCGACTATCTTATCAATGGATTTTTGGCCTTGGATGATCAACAATCCTGGACTATACATGTTTTTGAGTATCCCGGTTATGGCGCAAGAAAGGGTCCACCTTCTGAGGAGCACATCAAGGCAACTGCAGGCGAAGCGGTAAAGAGTCTTTTCAATGAAAATTATGACCACATCTTTTTGGTGGGAGAGTCTATAGGGACAGGCGTTGCCACCCACCTCGCTGAGCAATTTTCAGAACGTATCAAAGGCGTCCTGTTGATTACCCCTTTTACCAGCCTAGTTGATGTTGGTAAGACACATTATCCCTTCTTCCCAATTGAATGGCTTCTTCGGGAACGTTACGATAACATCGAACCCCTCAAAGGATACGGTGGGCCTGTTGCCTTCCTCATCGCTGAAGCCGATGAAATTGTTACTGCATCTCTTGGCCATAAACTGTATGAGACCTATTCAGGACCCAAAAAGCTCTGGGTTCAGAAGGGCCGCCGTCATAACACCCTCAATTACGATCCACGGGCTTCCTGGTGGAAGGAAGTTGTAAGCTTTTTTCAAACTACTCATTAGCCTATCCAGAATATTCCCCAGTGATTCCTGCGTAATCATAAGTTAATTTGGTATGCTGAATGCAAATCAGGCTGAAAGTTGAAAAGACTAAGAGAACCACACATCAGGAAAAACAGAACGATGAAAAGTGATGGAGCTGCAGTAGCTTAAATACAGATAATATTTGCTATTCAGAAGTAAGATGTGAGATAATCAAAGTGTACTGTTGTTTGCCCATCACTCCGCAAGGAAGGAAGTACGGAACTCAGTAGCTGGTTTATCTGAGTAAGGCACTATAAATTACAAGGTTTCCAGCA
>JBARUR010000347.1:0-4694 GCA_049645845.1 Desulforhopalus sp.
CTGTTGGCCTGGTCTTTTCGTTGTAGGTTGCGAGATCGACCAGGGACGCGTTCGGAACCGGATTGTATCCGGGCAGGATATGGAACAGAATGCCGTAGTCTGTCGATCCCTGAACGTTGGATTCACCACGCAGGGCATTGACACCGCCGCCGGGCATACCCATGTTTCCGAGCAGGGACTGAATGATAGTCATAGCCCTGATGTTCTGCGTACCGATGGTGTGCTGGGTCCAGCCCATTGCGTAGCATTCGGTACCGACCCGATCAGGTTTTCCGGTGGAAGAATAGAGTTTGTAAACTTCCAGCAGTTTGTCGATAGGTGTACCGGTAATATCGGTTACCTTTTCCGGAGTGTAGCGATCGTACTGCTTTTTTAAGAGTTGGAAGACGCAATTAGGATCCTGCAGGGTGCGATCTTTCAAGGCTACGCCGTTCTCGTCCTTCTGGAAGGACCAGGTCTTTTTGTCATACTTTTTCCACTCCACATTGTAGCCGGAAAAAAGACCATCTAACTCTGCTGGGCCTTGATAATCCGGATTTACCAGGAAAGAGGCATTGGTGTAGTTGACAATATATTCTTTAAAGTAGAGGTCATTGTCCAGGATGTACTTGATCATGCCGCCGAGAAAAGCGATGTCCGTGCCAGATCGCAAGGGGGCATAAAGATCGGCTTTCGCAGCAGTCTGCGAAAAGCGTGGGTCGACGCAGATCAGTTTAGCACCTTTTTCCCGGGCACGCATGATCCACTTCATTGATATAGGATGGTTTGAGGCTGGATTACCGCCCATTGCCAGGATAACATCTGAATTTTTCAGGTCAATCCAGTGATTGGTCATTGCACCGCGTCCGAACGACTCTGCCAGAGCCGCAACAGTTGCACTGTGTCAGATACGTGCCTGGTGTTCGACGTACACCAGACCCCATGAACGGACAAGTTTTTGCAATAAGAAACATTCCTCATTGTCGAGTGCGGCGCTGCCGACGTGGGCGATACCATCGGTACGATTGACCGTGAATTCTTTTTCGACCTCGATGACCGATCCGTCCGGCTGGGTCTCTTTGACCTTTGATTTAGTGACCGTCTTGAAGCTCTTGTCACGGGAGTCTTTGACGAGGCGGGCAATTTTATCCAGTGCCCATTCCCACTCTACTTCTTTCCATGCCGTCCCGCCAGGCGCTCGATACATCGGTTTTCTGACACGTGTATCGTTGTTGACCAGCTGGCTCACGGAAGCGCCCTTGGAACAAAGCGTTCCTTCACTGATAGGATGATCAGGATCACCCTCGGTGTTAATGATTTTACCATTCTCAGCATAAACGATTATCCCGCACCCTACTGAACAGTACGGACAGACCGTCGTCGACTGCTTAGCATTTTTTATCCTCAAGTCCTGCGCATAAGCCTTTGCAGGGTCGAGGTTCACGCCAAGCGATGCTACCAGGACAGTGCCGCCTGACAGCTTCATAAAATCTCGCCTTGATACTCCCATTTAAAACTCCTTTCTAGTTTTATCACAAAGAGTGAAGCCCGGAATTGAAAACCGGACCGTATCCTATATGCAGCTATGTTCCACCACTCTCACCGGAGTAAGCGCACTTATCATGCAACAGACTGGAACCGATGTACATGACGAGGAAATCAGGGCAGCCATCTCCGGGCAGCCGGTGGGGATGGTATCCCAAAAATCCACAAGCGAATATACTATAGAAGAATGGAGGAGATAAGAAAATCAGTCAAGTGCTTTATTTTGTGTAAGGGATTTGCTGAAGAGGGCGTAAGGGATCAACCTACAAGAACAGGCAGTGCGAATGCGGCCTGTTGATGCTTTAGAGTTTTAAAAAAGATTCTTTGTGAGACAACATATTAGACAGTCTTTTCAGACTGTCAATATTAAAACAAGAACGAACTCAAACTTACCAAAAATCCTAAAAGGCTTGAGCCCGGATTTGTCATCAGTTCAGGCGGCGTCAGGTTCAAAGTTTTTGCTAGTGAACTATAGTAGGCTATGTTCACTAGCAAAATACTGACGAAGATGGCGCCGCATGGACTGACCTTTGGTGAACATTGTGTTGATTAAGAGAAAAAACTCAAACAAGGTCGAAATTGTTGAAAAAACAAATGTATTCTAAAAAATCAACACAATGTTCATGAGAAATGTGGGCTACATTGCAGTCAGTAACATATAACACATTGAAAAGCGGCCGCTTTCAGGAATAAAACAGAGCAGCTTCTGCCCTTTTTGTATCCGGCCTGAATGAAAAAGCTCTTCAAGAATAATATAGATGGAAGCCGATCCGGTATTGCCCTTATCTGCCAGATTGGTGAACCAGCGCTCATAAGGAATGGCAAAATCGATTTTTTTCATTCTATCGTGTAGGTGAGAACGGAAATAATCGGAAGAATAGTGCGGCAGGAACCAGTCTATATCGCTCGCTTTCAGGTTATATTTTGCTATGAGACCCGGCAGGGTTCGTTCAACTGCAGTGGTGATGATTTCCCGATTGAGTAGTTTGACATCCTGCTTGATCAGAAAACTGTTGCTGTGCAAGGTATCTGTAAGAGATGTCTGTTCACGCCAGCCAAGCAGAGAACCATCTTCTCGCTTCACAGCTCCGGCATACATGCAGGTCTCCATTTGATTGGCAAAGGAGATTAGATCAATCCAGTCAATCCGTAAAGATAGCCCTTGTTCGGCAGGCTGATTGCAGAGAAAAGCAGCACCTGCGCCGTCGGAGAGCATCCAGCGTAAAAAATCTGCTTCAAAGGCAACGGTGGGCTGCGCTTCCACCTGAGCTGCTTTTTCCTGGTCAACCGATCCGCAAAAGCGGGATCGCATAAAAGAGGAGGCCAACTCCGAGCCAGTGGCGACAGCGTTATTGGTCTGGCCGGAGACCACGCTCATCCAGGCATATTTTAAAGCGCTCATTCCGGCATTGCAAATCCCGGCGGCACTCATCACTTCACATGGCTGTCCCTGCAATTCTCCATGTACCATCGATGCATGGCCGGGCATGAGCTGGTCGGGGGATGAGGTGCCGCAGCAGAGACATTCAATCTGATCCGCAGTGAAATTCGGTCGGGGCTTCAGGCGTCTTATCGCCTCCGCGGTCAACTGGGCGTTGGTATGGGTTGTTATGCCTGTCGCAGGATCAATGGCATAGTGACGACTTTTAATGCGATTATTGCGCAGAATAATTTTTCGGGTTCGGGAGGGAAGTTGATTGACCATCCCGAGGAGCTCTTCCATTTTGTCGTTGTCGATCGGGGTATTCGGCAGGAAGGCTGCGATGTCGGTAATATAAACGGGCATGAATCTTTATCTAAATCTTTGCTGACCGATGACCCTCTGTCAGCAGGCCTGCGTAGCAATGGTAAAAAGTCTCTTCATCAAGGCGGGTAGGAAGTACCGAGTTGGTCAGAGTATAATAGTCAAGGTCGTGATTTGTGATTCTCTCCCCCAGTTGTTGGTAGAGCCGGGTGCCGGGTAGTGGAGTCAGCACCGTATGCATGGGAAGATCAATCTGCTGCTTTTTAACAAAATTAGACAGTTTGTCAAATTGTTGTTCAGTGTAGTCGGGTGAGATAATAAAGTCGCCAACGATGGTCAGATCGAGCTGATGCAGGATCTCAATCGCCTCTATATTAGTTCGGGCACTGTTTTCTTTATTCATGGCACCCAGCGCCGTATCGTCGATTTCTTCAAAGCCAATCACCACAGCACGAAGGCCGATCTCTTTCCAGCGCTTTAAGAGTTCTGGATGTCGAACAACTGTATCCGAGCGCACATCTGCCAGGAACTGTTTGTTAATTCCTGCTGCTTCTATCGCCTCGGCAAGTTTTAAGGCATGACCTGGATTACCGAAAGTATTGGCGTCGACCAGACGAATAACTGGGGCCTGCAGGCTCCTGATGTCACGGATAACAGTTGCTGTACTTGAAGTCAGATACTTGCCGCCGGTAAGCGGAGCAATACAGCAAAAGGAACAGTCATAGGGACATCCGGCAGCAGAGACAACAAAACCCAGCTGCACGCCAAGCGACTCGATATTATAATGGGAACGGTACTGATCGACCAGATCGTAGCGGGGAGGCAGCTGTTCGGGCAGATCGCTGCGGCTGAAAATGCGCGGCTGATAACGAAGCGTTGCGCCCGGACATGTAGCGGCGACACCGGGAATATCAGGGATACATACACCATCGTCACTCACCGCCAAGGCCTCAACCAGCTCACGAATGCTCTGTTTGCCAAGACCAATGACGATCCAATCGATTACATCCCGATTGAAAAAGTCAGGATCGTTTGAAGCATGGACACCGCCTGCCACAATAACTGTCCTAAGGGTTTGCCTGACCTCACCGGCTAATTTGAGCACTGTTTGTGCTTCGCAGGTCATGGCGGTGAATCCCACCAGCTCAGGTTTGAAGGAATTTAATTGTTGCTGCAGGCCGTCTGGTTCAACTTTAAGATCAAGGATTCGCACTTCATGTCCATCCAGATTGCCGGCCAAAACTTCAAGCGCCAGTGGCTCTCCCTTAAAAATCTGTTTGATCGAGGTGATGCCATAACGCTCTTCAGGAATGGAGCGACCGCAATTAGGCGGATTAACAAGAAGTATTTTCATTACTAGAACTTAACTGATGAGCAATTCGGGTTAAAGTTCATCATTGACCTTGATAACCAATTTTCCGAAATT
>JBARUR010000348.1:0-2433 GCA_049645845.1 Desulforhopalus sp.
ACCTGAAATGTTAGGAGGATTACATGCCGAAGTTTAGTGCGAATTTATCAATGTTGTTTCAGGAGTTCGATTTTCTGGATCGCTTTGAAGCAGCAGGAAAAGCAGGGTTCAAAGGTATTGAATATCTGTTCCCCTATGATTTTGAAACAAGCCGGCTCATCGATTTGTTGCAAAAACATAGCCTGCAGCAAGTATTACATAATCTGCCAGCCGGCGACTGGGCGAAAGGTGAACGTGGTATAGCCATATTCCCTGATCGGAAGGGTGAGTTCCAGGACGGTGTCGGCAAAACAATCGAGTACGCAAAAGCTCTTGGCAACAACCAAGTTAATCTTTTGGCAGGAATCGGCCAAAAAGATTTAAACGATGAGATAATGACGCAAACGTTAGTTGAGTACGCAGCCTTTGCTGCTGCTGAGCTTGCTAAAAATGATATCCGCCTGCTTATAGAACCTGTGAACACAAAAGATATTCCAGGCTTTTTCCTCAGTGGTTCAAAACAGTGTCTCGATATTATAGCTGCCACCAGCTCAGACAACATCAAGATGCAATATGATATCTATCATATGCAGATCATGGAAGGTGATCTTGCCTCCACTATAGAGAACCATATCAGCAGCATTGGCCATATTCAGCTTGCTGATAATCCTGGCCGTCATGAGCCGGGAACAGGTGAGATTAATTATCCGTTTCTCATGAATTTCCTCGATCAAATCGGTTATGACGGCTGGATTGGTTGTGAATATATCCCTGCTACCACCACCCTTGAAGGGTTAAGCTGGCTACAGGAATACAAATAACCGGATTCATATGATCAGTGGCTTTAAGGTATAGCTATTATATAGCCCAACTCTTTTGAAAAACAAATGGAGATACACATGCACAAAATTGGATTTATCGGACTGGGAATCATGGGAACACCAATGGCCCTAAACATCCTGAAAGGTGGTCACGAATTATATGCGAGTAGCAGGAGCGGGGTTCCTCAAGAACTTTTAGACAAGGGAGCAGTTGTTTGTAATAACGGGCAGGAAATAGCAGAACAGGCAGACATCATAATTACAATGGTTCCGGATACCCCGCATGTTGCCGAAGTCCTTTTCGGTGAAAATGGTGTTGCGGCAGGTCTGACAACAGGGAAAATCGTCATTGATATGAGCTCCATATCCCCTATCGAAACAAAAGAATTTGCCCGAAAAATCGAAGAGCTTAGATGTGAATATCTGGATGCTCCTGTCTCAGGTGGTGAGGTTGGCGCAAAAGCCGGCACTCTGACAATTATGGTTGGAGGTTCAGAAGAAGCTTTTGAAAAGGCAAAGCCTCTCTTTGAGCTTATGGGCCGGAATATCACCCATGTTGGAGGCAACGGCGACGGTCAAACCTGCAAGGTCGCCAATCAAATCATTGTTGCGTTGAATATTGAAGCAGTCGCAGAGGCTCTTCTGTTTGCATCGAAGGCAGGTGCAGACCCAAGCCGCGTTCGTCAAGCATTGATGGGCGGTTTTGCTTCTTCAAAAATACTGGAAGTACATGGCGAACGTATGATTAACCGGACATTTGATCCGGGCTTTCGGATTGAGTTGCATCAAAAGGATCTGAATCTGGCTCTTTCCAATGCTCGTGCAATGCAGCTCAGCCTGCCAAACACCGCAACAGCGCAGGAACTCTTCAATAGTTGTGCAGCAAATGGAGGTAAGGATTGGGACCACTCAGCCATGGTTCGTGCGCTTGAGCTTATGGCATCACATAAGGTTGCATAATGATCTGGTTGCCATAATAGTATCCTGTAATTAAATTAATATCTATTGTCTTTTCAGGTAGATATTAATTTAATTTAACAATTACCCGGTACTTTTTACAGAAATAATTGTTTTGCTGAAACATACAGGCAGAGGTGGCAAACTCCGTATTTTTTGTTTTTCTGATGAGTATCCACTGCACAGTATTTACATAGAAGTAGTTCATTCCCTTCATTCCCTCCAAAGACCAAAGACAAAGAACAGGCCACCAAGAGAAATCGCTATCCGGTACTCTCGTCCTTGTACAACGTCATTATCAATACCGCATTGCCCGCTTTAACCAATAACTGCATAACGTCCATGATCAAGATGACATTCAAAGGCCTAGGGCTATTCAATGACAGATTGTCGACAAAGAAACTGCGATGAGTTTATTTTCCGGACTATGAACACCCGAAACAGAATTATGATTGGATTCATAGCAAGGGGCGGAATGAAGGTCGGAGAAGTCTTAAACCATCTTTGTGATTGATCATGGATCAATGTCATAGTACATAATTTAATTAAAGACTATTGTACATTCACTCTCAGCAAAAGGAAAACATGGGTCAAAGTAATGAATACTCCACCCAATAATCATACCTTCTCACCACCATATTCTTTTTATGACCGTCTTTCACTAAAGGCCAAACTG
>JBARUR010000349.1:0-6437 GCA_049645845.1 Desulforhopalus sp.
CTTGTAGATAGAATTACTGAAGTTTTCAATTTGAGCCATGAAGAAAGAGTGTCCATAGGTACTGCTCAACCTGTTCTCCAAAACCCCTCACTTTGCTACAATATGCAAGCAATATGCCACAGATCAAATTGGAGAATTACTAAAGAACTTTAGTACAGACCGAAGGATAAACATCTTTATCGCAGCTACACTGAATCCGCACATTTCTGAGCCAAAGTGGTTCTCTTTAACTGCCTCAGATTATTTATAGAACTTATTATATGGATTGCCGACAAGATATCAGTTGAATTGAACTGCGATAACTGTTTTGATTCTGATAGTTTATTTAGCAGAAAATGACCAGTATTACATAATTGAATGTATGAGAATTGGGGCACTACATGTTACTACAATTTATAGCTTTGCTTTTTCGAAACGATACATGAATCTTTTAGCACAGTTGTGTACGATTACGATTATACACTAGGCATAGTTCGCAATATTCAAAACATATCAGCACTATCCAGAAAAATTAAATTTCACCAAATAGATCAGTCAAATACACAAGTAGTTCACTCCTAAAAGGCCCAATATCTTTTCGATCAATTACATCAAAAACAGTATTTTTCTCTTTCAGCTTCAAAAATTCAAAGAGCGCCTGTATTTTAGTTCCTGAGTCAGATGGTAGATTCAGCACACTATTCTTATTACTTAGCCTGATAATAAGATGATCAAGTGTACCAAGAAACCATTTCATCCTTAATCCGATTTTATAAGAATTTTCTAATTCGATATTTTGCGCACTCTTCGTCAATTGGTGCAAAAATTTTACAGGGAAATCTACTCCTGAAGCTATAGCCAGTTGCAAAGATCCCCAGAACCGTCCATTGATTTCCATAAGCTTTGCTCTGCCATCTCTATTATCCCGCTTAAACTCAACCATTGCTACGCCTTTCCATTCGGCTGCCGAAAGGAGTTTCCTTGCGGCCTCAACCATTTCTTCATCGAGGGCAACAGACTCACAAACTACACTAACCCCACCAGACGGAGGTTTTTCCCTGATACGTTGATGAGAAAACAACGCTAAATGACGACCATCCTCGAAAAGAGTGAACAATCCTGTGCCCGCCCCAACCACTTTTTCCTGGATCATCGAGGGAAAATTAAGGGCAACTTCTGTTTCGTATAATTTATCGAGTTCATTTTTATTGTGGATATATTTTACGCTGGTTGAAATAAAGCCATTTTTCGTTGGTATTTTTGACAATGAGGGTTTAACCACGACTGGAAACTGTTGAATCGCGCTACTTTTAGTAAAATAATCCTCTCTATTATCCACAAAAAGAGTTTCGGGGATAGCAATTCCATTCTTTTGAGCCAGACGGAAAACAGCAAATTTATCAAATACCATCCGAATCTTTTCCAATGAAGGACAAGCAAGTATCATATTTGAGGGAAGAAGGGCTTTGTTTTCTGCAAGGAGCAGGATTGAAGCTTCAGTCATTGGAAAGAGAACATCAATTTTCTGAACAGACAAAATCTTAAGCATGGTTGCCAGATATTTATCTCCATCGGATACAGGGGAAGGAACAGCATATCCTGCAGCGCAATATTTCGAGCTCGAAGCTAAATTTTTCTTTTTTCGTCCGGTTACTATGACTTTGCATCCATACCTGCCAAGTGATCGCGTTACAGCCAGAGAAGATCGCTCCTCACCATCCGTGACCAAGACCGTCAACCTCTTATTTTCACTCATCGAACAAACAACCTCCATTGGAAAAGTGCTTGCGTATGACTAATATCCTCATGAATCGCAATCCTGGGTAGTTCGAGCAAAGGAGAACTCTCGTTTACAAAACCCCGTTTCGTGGTAACTGCAGCAGCGATGCCTGCTTGAGGAAGAAGACCTAGATTATCTTTCGTATAGTTGCCGTTGGGATAGGCAAAAGTATCGGTAGATAATCCTGTTTGGTTAAATATCTGCGTCACACTTCCATAAATTTCCCGTTGTACCTTTTCAGGAGGCAACATGTTTAACATCGCATGAGAAACTGTATGTGCCCCAAAATCCACTAATCCACTTTGGGACATTTCCTTCACCTCTTCCCAATTCATCAATAGGCGTTGAGACTCTCCGGTTACCTTTTCCCTCAACAACGAACAGTCTTTTGCTACAGAAATTCTGTGTGTTTCTTTCCAGAGTTTCATTTCGGCAATAATTCGGTCGATAAATTCCTCCGTCTGCGTATGCGGTGTTTTTTCTACGATGTGTAAGAGCTTATCAGGTAATAAAGAGATATCGACCTTTTTCTCAAGCACTGAGAGAACAGCCCAACTTATCTCCTCAGGCCAAAACCAACGGGTTGTACCTATAAAGCCTGAAGCAAGAAAAATAGTTGCCGGAATCTTGAGTTCCTTCAGTATCGGGAAGGCATAGAGATAATTATCCAGCCATCCATCATCAAAAGTTATAACGGCACAGTTACACACTGTTTTACCCGCTTTTAAACGGTTTACTAAATCGGAAAGAGTAATAATGGAGAAATGAGCCTTCAAATAAGATAGATGTAACCTCAGGCTTGCAGGAGTCACATACATTCCCGGTTGAACCGGTACATACTCCCCATCCATCAATTCCTTAGGCAATACACGATGATACATTAGGATAACGGCATTACTTTTCATAACCTTTCGGCAACGAAATGACAGCCAACCGCTCGTCTGGAGCAATGACGCCAATGTTTTTTTTATATTTGCAGCTATCACACCATCACCAACAATTTTTGACAGTTTTTGAATTTCCGAACTTAACCGATGAACAGGGTTCTTAATTGGTTCTTGATCTGTTCATTGTCTCCGCGATAATGTACAACATTTTGCAAAACATCCACTTCCCTATTTTCGTTGTGTAAATCAAGAAGGTGGCGCATCATCTCAAAAAGTGCGTCTTCATTGTTTTCAACTATCAAGCCGTATTTCCCACCCCCAAGTATTTCTTTTGGGCCGGCAACATCCGTTGCCAAAACTAATTTTTTCAAAAACAATGCTTCTTTTACCACAATGCCGTAGCCTTCAAATTCACTGCACAGAACAAAACAATTACATCTTTTCATATAGGGATAAGGGTTTTCCTTCATCCCTAGAAGGAAAACATGCTCCGCCACTCCAGATGTTGCAATAAGTTCCGATAAATATCCTTTAAGAGGTCCATTGCCAATTATCTGAATTTGAAAGTCATAACCCAAGTCTTTCAATCGTCTTGCAATCCTAACCAACCGATCCTGGCATTTCTCCTTCCTCAGCATTCCAACGTTTAAAAAGGTGAATTTTACGTTCTTCTCCACCTCATCTCCAGCGGATAGACGAATTATTTCATCTTCATCAATGACATTATAGATAATATCAAGATGGGAATGAATACCTGCGAATCTTTCAAGAAAGCCTCTTTTCGCGTCCTCTGACACAAATACAATTCTATCCATTTTGTCATAGACAGAAAAAACCTTCGCGGTATCGCTGAAAATATCCATCTTCCTGACATCGGTATGCACCCAAGCAATTTTTGGGATCTTCACGCCAATTTCAGCGACCAGATCTGTTGATTTACCCTCCATAAAACCAACAACGGCTTTGTAGTTTTCTCGATTAATAAAAGCATTGATCCTCAATTGTCTATACAGATAAATTCTACTAAATATTACGGAATGTACCCGAGAGGAAAACAAGGTGAATACCTTGCAGTGCTTCTCCATACCTTCCTTTAATGGACCATGATTCTGAAAAACGAGCACATGGACATCAAAATTTTTTTTTAAGATGCTGACAATATCGAGTAATACTTTTTCTGCACCACCCATACCGAAGGAATTAGTAACAAACAGAATTTTTTCCATAACAAATTAAGAGGTTATTTCATTCCGGAGTTTAGTCCCCAGACAATTGTTTCCAATAGTGGAAATCATCTTCCAATGGCGAAATTTTTAAATAACAAAGAGGCATGGTTGCTGATAAATACTAACTTAGCTTCTTAACAAGAATAAATTTTGCTATTGGCTTTACGCACTCATTTAAATTTTGGTCGGTGTATTAATCTGATTTCAAGAGCTTAAAATAAACGTCCTCAACCTGGCGAGCATACCTTTCTTTAGTGAACATATCGACGACTCGACTTTTTCCTTTCCTGCCCATATCAGAAGCAAGATTTTTATCAACAAGAAGCCGCTTAACAGCATCCGCCATTTCCGGAGGATTATCTGGAGCTACAAGAAACCCAGTCTGACTATCCATTATGATATCAAGCGGTCCGCCCATTTTGGTGGCCACAACCGGTTTTTGCATGGCCATTGCTTCGATAAGAACCATACCAAAAGGTTCAGGTTTGCTCGAGGCATGCACAACAACATCCATCAATTTCATTAATGCCGGTATATCAGTTCTGTAGCCCGTCAGAATAATTTTTTCATTAAGGCCATATTCGGCTATCAAGCCTTCCACCTTTCTCAGGTAGCCGGAATCACCATCGGAGCAGTCTCCTATTACTAGAGCTATAGTGTTTGGTACTGACTGGATAACAAGAGAGGCTGATTGGACGAATTCAATAATACCTTTCCACGGGACAATGCGACCGAAAATACCGAACACATTATCAACCCCATCCAGCTTGAGTTCCCGGCGCACATGATCACATGAAACAGTGTCATCAAAATCCTGAAGATCGATGGCGTCGTAAACGACAGCAATCTTCTCGCGAGGAACATCAAGATTAAGCAGGTTTTCCTTAATAGCACTTGAGATCGCTATGTGATAATCAATAAGCCGAGCATAAAGCTTTGTAACACGGTCAACTTCCTCGAAATCACGCAAGTGACCAATGCATGGCACTTTTAACATCTTTGCAGCTAGAATCCCTGCCAACTGACTTCCCATAATATTGTTGAGGTGAACGAGACGAACTTTGTATTTACGACCAATCCGCCAGTATCGCAGAGCCTCGGGCAGGGTGATAAACAGCAGCCAGTAGACAGAGCGAACTCGATTCACGAATTTACGGGGAAGACCGGATGAGAAAAATTTCAGTCCGGTAATTCTTTTGTATATACGATTATCAATCCAAGATAGTCTGATTCGAACTCTTCGCCACTTCAGGAAGGAAAAATTTCGGTGCAGAAATTCTTCAGGTTGAGCAGTAACGAGAATGGGGGTAAATCGGGATTTATCCAAAGCCCTTAGCAGATAAAGCAGACTATTGATAGCACCGCCAAATGTAGCTGTGTTATCCAGATAAAGGACAGGAATATTAGTTGGCTTTTGCATCACATCAACACCGGGGCAATATTCGATGCAAAGCTCGATCAACAAGAGAATATACTCTTCTGAACTCCTTCTCACCCCAGCCATAAGGATCAACAATGTTGCAAAAAATGCAATGTGGAAAAGGTGCGATACTCCGTAAAAGCACAATATTGTCTTTTTTTTCGGGATAAAGCTGAAGCAGACGCTTATATTGCCAATATTCCATAGGCAATATAAGATCTGCGTTTTCTATGTCGCATTCAGCAAGACTCTTAGCCCTTCTCTCAGATAATGCACAGGAGTATTCAGCAGCGACAGCTACAGAATCCGCAGGCGGATAGTTCCCCTGATTGACATCGATTCCGCAGGAATCAATCTCCACCTCATCGTGGCCGAGAAGGTATCGCAAGCGATACTCGGCAAATGCACTTCTACACACATTTCCTTTGCAGACAAAAATAATCTTTGAAATTTTTTTGTTGAACCTTGCGGAATTGATGGAAACACTTCCACCAGATCTGGTGTAATACTTTAATGAATCAGTAATATTTCTAAAAGTTCCTTTACAGTTTCTTTTGAAAATATTGGGTATGAATCCTTTAATCGTGCGTATCATGTGATATCATCATGAATATTGGATTATATAATCAGTGATGGCGTCGTAAAAAACTTCATATGAAGTTTTTTACTTAGCCATCGGAAATTATAGGTTTTTACGAGTTTATAATCAGTTATAAGTACTGCTGTTCTGCGTTATGGGAACCACCTGAACCTGTGGTTCAGGAACAGGCTGTTCGGTGAATTTCTTATGTGCTGCAGTATACAGACAAGTTGTCAGAGCACAATGTATCCAAAAATAAGGGTAATAGAGTACTGTTACGAAAAAGCCGCTGCCAAGAAAGCCAAGGAGAGCCGCATCAAAGCCATATGAGAGAATAGCCAGAAACTGATCGTCTTGGTCCCTGCTAATCTTCCGAACCTTTCTAGTATTAGCAAAACAAGCCAGAATCATTAACACAAAGACTATTAATCCCGCATAACCAAGTTCGGTACCACATTGCAAAAAAACATTATGTACAAGCGGGGTCCCTTCGATCTCCACCTGATAACGTCGTGGATAATATTCTGTCCAGGCTTCAAAGCCAACCCCCAGCATAGGGTATTTC
>JBARUR010000350.1:0-3571 GCA_049645845.1 Desulforhopalus sp.
CCAAACCTGATCGTTCCGATAGGGCCCCGCTTGCAATGTCTCTATAGATCCGTGAACATCCAGCTCGCCTAAGAGCCTCTTCCTGTGAGTCGGAATTTTGATCTTTTGTGCTCACACGAGCATACCCCAAAACTGTTCCCATAAAATATTTCCTCCTCGTCTCATTAAACGTATTTCTTGAGACAAATCCAGAATTATATTTATGAGACGTGTTTTTGATACACTTTTTGAGGAGAAAGTGGTTGTTCCGTAAAACGTTCGTTTTATGGGACACGAAAATCTGATCGGGTATGCTAAAGGAGTTTGTTACGTATACTGCGCTGACACCTTGTCAGGAAACACCAAAACCAGATGATCCTAAAAATCGCTTTGCGTTGGCAGTGCAAATCTTTAACCAGAGCCAGCACGACTGTCAGTTACTATCTTGCACGCTGCCTGACGCCTTTTTTGAAATGAAAAGCAAATAAAATCTGGGTTTATCTCGGATGGGCGGCATGATAAATGTTGATAGGCATTCGGGCTCATGAGAACCAGAACTTAACAGTCGGAAGGTACACTTCTAGCGTTTGTTGAATATTTAAACTTTCGAAGTGGCAAGATCATCCCGGCATTCAGCGGCTTATGGGCTGCAATTTATTATTAAACACTGTACAATTATAGATTCTTTATCCCATAAGCATACTGACAGAATCTATCAAACATGGAACTTTTTTTGGTAAAGAGTTTATCTCCCGGTGGGAGGAAAGATACATGAAGCCTACAAATGCCACAAAGCCGGCAAAGGCAAGCGAAGATAAGACAATCTGCGGGGAATTCTGCAAGCTTCCGCCCATATATGCAGCCACTAATGCCCTAACCGAAAGAATTAAGGAACTTAATTGTCTATACAGTATCTCCAGCCTTCTTGAAAATCAGGACGTAAATTTGGACTGGATTCTGTCTCGCGCAGTTGAACTTATCCCTGCCGCTTTGCAGTATCCAGAGCTGGCCTGCTCCTGTATCAAGCTGGATAGTCAGGAATATGTCTCTGCTAATTTTAAACGGACCGAATGGTGTCGAAACACCAAAATCATGCTCAATGACCGGCATGTAGGGGATCTGGATGTTTTCTATACCCAGTCACCCTCAACCGGTGACAGTGGTTTATTTCTTGAGGAGGAATCCCACCTCCTGCAGGCCATCAGCGAACGTTTAAGCAAGGTTCTGTGGCTGAAACTTTCTGAGGAATCGTTAAAAGAGAGCGAAGAACGATATCGCATCCTGACGGAACAGGTTACCGACGGCGTAGTGTTGGCCCAAAATGCACGATTTTGCTATGTGAACCCTGCATTTTGTAAAATGTTCAATATATTGTCAGCAAAGGCCGTTATCGACAATCAGCTACTCAGTCCCGGCACTGGTGAGGTCGACGAAATCGGGCAAATGTACCGGGGGTATACCGACAGCAGCACCAAAGATAAGGTCGACAAGGTACATTGTTTTTCTCGTCCTGGAAAAACTTTGTGGATACAAGTTTGCCACAGTCCTATTACCTTCAAGGGTCAACCGGCGCTCCTGTCTACTTTTAAAGATGTCACGGAAATCAAAGAGCAGCAGGTTGCGGCGCAAAGCATGGCTGACCAGCTGCACGACGAAAACCGGGTATTGCGTGCTTCCCTGAAAGAACGCTATCGGTTTGGCAATATTCTTGGTCGTTCGCCGATTATGCAAGAGGTATACGAACTGATCATGAAAGCGGCCATCACCGATGCAAGCGTGGCTATCTTCGGCGAATCCGGCTCCGGCAAAGAGCTGGTGGCCCAGGCCATCCACGAACACAGCCCAAGAAAAAACAAGCGCTTTGTCGCAGTCAACTGCGGCGCGATTCCGGAATCTCTCTTCGAACGGGAGTTTTTCGGCCACCGCAAAGGTGCTTTCTCCAGCGCCCATACAGACTCTGCCGGCTATCTGGACTTGGCGGACCACGGTACCCTGTTCCTCGATGAAGTAAGTGAACTCACCGTCAATATGCAGGCCAAGCTACTGAGGGCCATTGAAGGGAGTGGTTACCGACCGGTTGGCGGCACCGAGACGATCCAGTCGGATTTTCGCATCATCTCAGCCTCCAATGTTTCCTTGAGCGAGAAAGTCAGTAGCGGCCAGATGCGCAATGATTTCTTCTATCGCCTTCAGGTCATCCAGATTCGATTGCCACCACTACGTCAACGCAAGCAGGATATTTCCCTGCTGGTCGATCATTTTGTCCAGAAGATGTCTCCGCCGGCGACTACCACCAACATTCCAGGCCATATTATGGATATTCTCATGGAATATGATTGGCCGGGTAATGTACGCGAGTTACGAAATGTCCTTCAGCGCTATCTGGCGCTGGGCCGGCTCGAGTTCCTCTCAGCCGACCCCACAGTTGACCAAAACTCAATGGAAATGCAATTTAATCTTCCTCAGGCGGTGCAACGCCTTGAAAGCTCGCTGATCTCGCAAGCGCTGCAACAGGCACATGGCAACCGGACCAAGGCTGCCAACCTATTGGGTATTTCTCGAAGAGCCCTTTCTCGAAAAAACCTCCTCCCCTAAGTACCAAGAACGCCCACTGTGGGCGAAATCGCTCGATTAAATAAAACGTCATAATTCCAGAACATTACCCGGATTTCTTGCTTTTCGCATGGGCGTTTCCGCCCGATCGACAATTTCCTCATGTCACTCCGGTTCAGTATTTGTCATATAATATCAATTACATATCAGATTTTTTTATTCTGGCATCTCCTTTGCTTTAAAAGAGGTCACGAGATGGCGTGCTCGAAGAATTAAAGCTCGTCTTATTTATTCCTCTCAACAACTAGGAGAAAAAAATGCAACCTGATCCATTTGGAAATCTGAGAGACTGGGGTGCCGTATTGGAGCTTATCTGTCAACTATCGGATGAAAGTAAGCTGAGTGAATGTCAACCTGGCTTGATCAGAATACTCCGCTACCGCGATAACTGGAGGCTTCGCGAAGAAGTATTGAATCGAATCGGCAAAATCAACAAGCCGGATAATACTCTGGTTCTTCAAGTTCTGGACGTAATCACCGATGAAAATCTCTACTATGAGGTGCGGATTCTCGCCTGTGAAACCATGATGGAATTCCTGAAAAATGGCGCCAACGCATTCGAGACAGAATTAAAAAAAGAGATGCGACAAACAGTGGAAAATCTACTCTCCAGCCAGCATCCACCTATTTTTGAACAGGCACTGAAGAAACTTTACTCAGTAGCCCGCGAGAAATTCAGTATCGCTTAACGCGGCTTGTCGGCGCTCCATCTTTTTTGCATTACCGAGATCGCCAATACTTCATTCCCGTTGCCGGGCAACATATTTACCATCGAGGCCAACCATGTTGATTGCAATACCAAAAGAGATTTTATCCGAAGAAAAACGGGTGGCAGCTACCGCCGAGAACGTTAAAAAATACATCGCCCTCGGCTTTACTGTGGCTGTCGAAGCAGGAGCCGGCGAAGGCGTGATGATCACGGATGATGACTACAGAAATGCCGGGGCAACAATTGCCTCGGACGTCGAAAAAATGTTTG
>JBARUR010000351.1:0-4687 GCA_049645845.1 Desulforhopalus sp.
TACAGCCTGAGGTATTATTGTGTGATGAGCCAACCGCCAATGTAGATAACGAGAATCAGGAAATCATTCTCAATATCATAGAGAAAATAAACAAGGAACGGAAAGGTTCAGTCATCTTTTCCACCCACTATCTTTCCCAGGGACAACGACTTGCCGACCATACCCTGCTGTTGCAAAACGGTGCTCTATCGGATGTTGCAAGCGATAATATATATCGCCTGAACATTATCGACTCCCGCGGAGGCAGCCGTATCTGCCAGCTTTCAGGACAGCTTTTTCTAAAAATTCCGGCGCATATCCTTCCCGAAAAAACGCACAGTGCCAAAATCCATATCGATCCGAACACGATCATTTTTAATCCTGAAGCAACGAACCCTGCAGAAGGAAATCTGTTGAGCGGACATATAACTGATCTTTCTCAGGATAGTGGCAGAATACGAGTTGTAATAGACGTTGGAGTAAAACTGACGCTGGTGCTTCCTATGGAACAGTATCGGCGGGAAAAACCATGTATCGGAGATAGAACCTCAATCTTTATTCCGCACAGCGGAACCTGTTGTACCAGCATAGATCTCAAAACATAACTCATAGATCCCTATCGTTTCTAGCCTTAATTATCTGGGAAACTTCCCGAACAAAGGCAAATTTACAAGCTACCTGACACCGATCAAGCTGTTTTCGGTCAAGACATTTTCCCGTACATTCTTCAGACAAATGTTTGTTCGCTTCATATCTTTCTCCTTCAAAGAGAGACAGAAACGTTTCAACTTTGAGTGCCATTGTCGATCCACACCATGGATTATCATGGGTGAAGTAAAATAATCCCTGCTCCATGATTCCAAAGTCAGCCTGATATCCGTTAAACTTCAGTTCCGGATCATCCAGAAAGGAATCCCGGCAAGGCCAACTTTTTCCACACATGGGACAGGTTTTAAAAATTTGTTCTGTTTCTACGCTCATCTTCCTCATTAATTTACAGAATCTACGCTGAAAGTTTCCCTCTAGCACCTTTAAGAGGGAATGCATTGAATTGAGTGACTCGTTTTTCTGCAGTAGACTAAAGTACTCATTCCCATATGAAAAGGAATATAAACTGCCTGAAAATGCCATAGATATTTTGCGCGGGCAATTTTTTTTCAGAATAAGATCCAGGCTAACTCTCTACTTTACCGTTTTTCTTTTTGGAAGGGCGAAGAACTAATTTTTGCCTTGAAATTATACTTAATAGCAAGTTAAATGAAATTGATACATAAAGGGCGGGCTCTCAAGATTATTCGCTTTTTATATCAATAGACCCACATCTCCACTCTCCCTAAGAAGCAGTTAATCATTCTCATCTTACAGGAGGTTCAATGGACGCCGCACAAGAAACCAGCACTTCCGCCACCAACAGATATTCACTTATTGCAGAGATTGATCCACCCAAAGGGGTGAAACTGGACACCTTCCTCAGTACAGCTTTGCAGGTAAGAGGGCGGGTGGACGGCATCCGGGTGACTGACTGTGAACATGCGATCATGCGCATGTCGCCCATCGCTCCCTGCCTGGCGCTCAAAGAAAAAGGTGTTCAGCCGCAAATGATCATCACCGGCAGGGACAGAAACCGGATTTCCTTCCAGGCCGACCTTCTCTCTGCCGCATCACTTGGTATTAAAAACATAGTCATAAAAGAAGGTCATGATCCGGCCGAAGGGGATCAGCCGGTGGCAAGAACCAGCGGGGATCTTGATCTGGTTTCCATGCTGCAGTGTGTCTATGCCCTCAATCGCGGTAAGGATCTGGCGGGGGAGGCACTCGAAGGTGGTACCGACTTTACCCTGGGTGTCGCAATTGAGCTTTCCGATGATGTAAATTTTAATCGCGAGCGCGCGGAATTTTTTAATCAGCTTATAGAATACGGCGTGCAATCGGTGACCCTGGCACCGACTTATGATCTGAATATTGTCGAGCAGTTTATTCCTTTTGCCCAAAAAACAGGAATCAGGCTTTTTACTTCCGTGATGTTTTTAAAGTCTGTAACAATGGTGCGGTATCTGAATAACCTGCCGGGAGTTCCCTCCATTCCCCAGGAATATCTCAAGAAGATGATGGAAGCTCCGGTGAAAAAGGATGCCGGAATGCAAGCAGCTGCAGACCTTATGAGGGAACTGGCCCCTCTTGGAGACGGAGTAGTTCTGCATGCAATGGGATGGAAGGATAGATTGCCTGAATTTCTGGATTCTATTGGTCGCTAGGACATCGTGAATACTGCAACCGTTCTCTCGACAGCAAACAGGGAAGCAGATGCATTGATAGAAGATCTGGGACCTTATCATTATCTTCACACCATCCTCGAAGAGACGCCGAATGGGGTGGTTGTCGTGGGACCGGATCATACTGTAATTCATGCAAATCCTGCTGCCTGTAATTTTCTTGGGGTTCCTTACGGCAGTATCAGCAATATTAATAGAGGTCGTTTCAAGGAACTTCTCGGAGAAAGTAATAGTGAGCTTTTCCTGCTTATAAGAGACCATTTTGAACAGCGGGGCGGAGACAGTGGGAAGATACATCATGAGGTAGAATTCACCAGAAATGGGGAAAGGTGTATCCTCAGTGCTGTTGTCGTTTTTCCCCCAACCGGTACCGAGTATTATCTTTTGTATCTTATTGATGTAACAGCACAAAAAAATCTCGAAAGAGAACTCAGGCGCCGCAATGCCTTTTTCCATAATCTCATAGACAGTACTGTTGATGGAGTTATCGCCTCAGACATGAGAGGGAGCATCATGATTTTTAATCAGGAGGCTCAATCAATGCTTGGATATAACCAGGAGGATATCAAGACTCTTCACGTTACTCAGTTGTACAATGAAGGAGTAGCGTATGAATTGATTAAAAGAATGCGAAGCAACAATTTTGGCGGTAAGGGAAAACTTCTGCGCCATGAACTGATCGTCAAGCATAAGACTGGTTATGATATTCCGGTCAGCTTCTCAGGAGGGATCATTTATGATCGTGATCAGGAGATTGCTACTTTCGGTCTCTTCACTGATCTCAGAGCCATGCAGCAGATCGAAGAAGACCTCGAACAAACTCACCGAATGCTGATGCAGTCTGAAAAAATGGCAGGACTAGGGCGTCTTGCAGCCGGAGTCGCCCATGAAATCAACAATCCGATGTCTGGGATCATGCTCTATGCCAATCTGGTTCAGGAGGAATTGGGTGTCGATCATCCGCTCAACAATGACCTGCAGACGATTATCCTTGAGGCGGAGAGATGTAAGGTAATTGTCGCCGACCTGCTGGAATTTTCACATCAGACTACCTATGAGATGGAATTGGTCGACTTGAACGAGGTCATCCAAAAAACGCTTACGATCCTTCAGCATCAGCCGCTTTTTCAAAATATTACTATCATCCGGGAACTCGACCCTCAGCTGCCAGGTATCTACGGGAATTCAATCAGACTCAATCAGGTGGTGATGAACATCGTCGTCAATGCTGCCCAGGCAATGGAAGGAAAAGGACAGCTACGCATCACCAGCAGATCCAGAGCCAACCAGGATATAAATGAGATCGTCATTCAGGACACAGGACCAGGTATAAAAAACGAACTTTTGGAGAAAATATTCGATCCCTTTTTTACCACGAAGGCAACCGGCGACGGAACCGGGCTCGGCTTGTCGGTCTCCTATGCCATAGTTAAGGAACATAAAGGTTCGATCAGGGTAGCTTCCACGCCTGAGACGGGAACCACCTTCACCCTTAGGTTTCCGGTTGTTATGGAAACTTTGACTGGAGAGAACCATGGATAAAAACTGTATTTCCCCAGATGAACGGAGTGAAAAATTTCTCAGGAAACTGAAAACCCGCAATATTGATGTGCAGGCCTGTTATCAGTGCGGGCGATGTTCATCCGGATGCCCCATAGGAGATTTTTTTGATCTGAATGTTATGGAAGTCGTCAGGCTTGCTGCCTACGGCCAGGAAGAAAGGCTGTTGCAGAGCCATACCATCTGGCTGTGTGCAGCCTGTGAGACCTGCGCCACAAGGTGTCCGAATGAGATTGAGATTGCCGAACTCATGGACGTGCTGAGGGAACTGGCTATAAGAAAGGGCATACTTCCGGCAGAACCAAGGGTTCCACTTTTCCACAAAGCATTTCTCGGTTCAGTGGGAAGATGGGGGAAGGCGTACGAAATAGGCATGATCGCCAATTATAAAATCAAATCAGGCGACCTGATGGGCGATATGAAACTTGGCACGAGTATGTTTTTGAAAGGTAAGCTGAAGCTGATACCCCATTCGATTGAAGGGAAATCCGAAATTCGGGAAATTTTCTCCGGCAAGGGAAAGGAGTACGACAGATGAAATATTCTTACTACCCCGGCTGCTCCCTTGAGGGAACAGCTCTTGACTATGACCAGTCAATACGGAAGATCTGCGGGATACTTGATGTCGAGCTGGTAGATATCCCGGACTGGAACTGTTGCGGTGCATCATCTGCTCATATGACCGATCATGAAATCGGGATGCGTTTACCCATGCGCAACCTGCTTCTTGCAGCCGATGCGAATCACGATATCCTTGTCCCCTGCGCTGCCTGTTTTCAGAGACTAAAGGCGGCGGACAAAGCCCTGCGGGAAAATCCGGCTTATTGGGATGTTAAGGAATATGCGTCTGCTTTTAGGATTCTTCATATCAGCAC
>JBARUR010000352.1:0-30500 GCA_049645845.1 Desulforhopalus sp.
ACTGATAATATTCCGCCATGGTCGCTACTTCGGTGATGACATCCACATCTTGCGTGGCACGAATCGGCGGTGCTGCCGTATCTGTGAGAAGCAGACCTGTGGCGCAACCACCCAGGAAAACCAGCCGCTCGACCAATTCATCAAGGAGTTCGACTACTGCTTCCAAGATCTCCAGGTTGGGGTTAGATATCCGATGCATATTGCTCCAGCCGAATTTGCAATTTTTTCGTGGCGATTTCCCTCTCTCTGGCTCGGCCGCTGCGAACCGCATCCACCAAAATCAACAGCTCGTAAAGATTTTTATCGGTGCGCGCTGCCTGGGGTGCCTGCTTATGTAATGGCTGAAAGGCGATCCCACGTACCTCGCCGTCCGGATCAGGCCAGACCGGAGGAGGTTCCGTCGCAGTGGAGACCAATAACTCCGCGAGCGGAGGGGCCGCGTAGGCGGTCGGCACCCCTCTGGTCATTTCTCCCTGTTCAGCCCAAAAAACATATTTAAGACCATGGATGAGAAATTCCGCAAGATTTCTGAAATGAGGTACGATCTTCTCCCCCTGACGAACGGTCAGGTTTGCAGCTAAGGTGCGCTTGACTGCCGAATGAGTCTGGGAAGGGCTCATCCCTAGTTCTACAGCCAAAATAGCATACGTCCATGGCCGTGATCCCATCACAACCAACTTGAGCAGTACAAAAATATCCTGAGGCTTCAACATGATTCATTTTCCGTTCTAGATTCTAGAATAGAGAATATAATAGTTGAGGTAAAATGCAATTTGAATTTACCTCTTTCTGATTTTGGCGGTGTGTGATTGGCGAGGGGATATTGTGACCTCCTTTGCGAACTCTTTGCTGGACTCGGGCAATAGCCAACTCCGGAGAAGCAAGTCGGAGAAAGAATAGCTTGACGATGTAACCGTCTATCTGCCAGCCGGAAATGAGCCTGGCTACCCTCGACCGCTCAATGTAGTTTCAATGGCAAAGCTCATTCCTCGATGGTGTCGGAGATACTTTCGTGAGAAAAGGAAAGGCTCGTCACGTTGATTTATCTGAGGCAGCTGAAATTTCAAAGAAAGCAAACGAAAGTGGCCTTGTTCATCTTGGTCTCTATATGCCTGCCCATGAACTCTTTGCACTATGTAGCTGCTGCTCTTGCTGTTGCCACGATCTGCAAATAGTTAAACAATTTGACCGGAAGGGTCTAATGATCCATTCGGAATATATAGCGGCCACACTTTCGGAGAATTGTATTCATTGCAGTGTATGCGTTGATAGATGTGTCTTTGGAGCCAGAGTTTTTCAGGATGGAAAAGTGGAATATATTCCTACGGAGTGCCTTGGATGTGGGCTTTGTGTAACAACTTGCCCTGCTGAAGCAATATCCATGGAAGTGCGTGAAGGCTGATGGAAATGATGAACAACTCCCCTTGTCGGGCGTTAGGGCTGGCTATGTAAAAAATTACTGTATTCATGATTTGTTGAGAGCAGCCTTCTCTTTCTTTGACAGTTTGCTTGCGATCAAGTTGTATGATCCTTTTATAAGGTCCTCTAGCATACCCGGTCGTCCAATTGTATCTGAAGATGACCTTTTTACAAGAACTTCAATCGATTTTTTTTTTTGGGTAAAACGGAAATCCTTGGACTTTTAACGAAGCAGTTGGCTATAAGGAGACGGTGTCTAAGGAGAATCATTTCTAAAAAACTCACAAGATCAAGCGAATACTGGCTGTTGTCCGTATCTTTTGACTTGTCTGGATTCATCCAAAAAGCTTGAGACGATAAGCGGAAAAAAATGTTGAGAAGTTGGTCCCCAACTTTATTTTTTTAGAGGATTATAAGTGGATAGGAAGCAGCAAAGCCTTGAACATATAGAATTACAACAAGCCAATCTTTCAAAATTGTGTCTGGATAATGCTACCTTAAGCTTTATTCGGGCGGATTCTGAAGGCCGTATCCTTTATGCGAATCCACACGCGTGTAAAACCTACGATTATTCCTTGGAGGAATTCGTTCTAAAATATTTGTTCGACATTGATCCCAATATCACTAGAGATAAATGGCCTTATCTTTGGCAGACTATTTGCGAAGAATCATTCCATGCTTCTGAAGGTGTCAGCATTCGAAAGAATGGCACCTTGTTCCCAGTAGAAGTAGATGTTTTCCTATTTGAAGCAAACGGTCAAAAGACGACCGGTGCCTTTATAAGGGATATCACAGAGAGGAAAAAGGCGAAGGAGCGAGCGCTGCTTACCCAATTCATTTATGAAAAAGTAGCTGTACCTATACTCCATGGTGGAGAAGATGGTAGAATTCTTGATGCTAACGAGCAGGCGTGTGCATTTCTTGGTTACACAAAAGAAGAATTATGTAATTTAACAATCTTTGACATTGATGAGGGCCTCTCCGAAAAGCAAATAATTCAAAAATGGAAAGACACACAGGAAAAGGAGGTCTCGATATTTGAAACACAGCACAAGCACAAAGATGGAACCCTTTTGCCGGTAGAAGTAACATCCAACTCTCTCCACTATGAAGGGCTTAAATACTCGATCTCATTTATTAAGGATATTTCTGCTAGAAAACAAAAAGAAATATTAAAGTCAAAAGCAAACGCACATCTACAGCATGTGCAAAGGTTGGAAGCTCTTGGGATATTGGCTGGAGGAATAGCACACGATTTCAATAATATACTTTCAGCAATACTAGGTTATACAGAGCTGGCGAAAAATAAACTGAATCCAGGTGACGAGATTCAGAAATATTTGACACCGGTATTGGATGCAGGGAAGCGTGCGAAGAGCTTGGTTCAACAAATATTGACTTTTAGTAAACAAGCGCATTCCAGAAAAGCCCCAATAGATATAAGCAATGTTGTGAAAGAGGCTTTGGATTTGATCAGGGCAACAATCCCGTCATCTATCATTATAGAACAAGACATTAAAACGAACATGGGTTTTGTGATAGCCGATGAAACGATGATTCATCAAGTCATTATGAACCTTTGCACGAATGCTTCCCATGCTATGGAAGCACATGGCGGCACACTTAATGTTCTCCTGACTCATTCGGAAATTGGCCAGAAAGATGTGCAGATTTTTCCAGATTTGGAACCAGGGAAATATGCTAAACTCGTAGTTGGTGATACAGGCCATGGAATGGATGAGACAACAAAGAGCAGAGTTTTTGATCCCTATTTCACCACGAAAAAGAGTGGTGAAGGAACTGGATTAGGATTATCAACAGTCCATGGAATTGTGAAGGAACATGGCGGCACAATTAAGTTATTTAGTGAGGTGAATATCGGTACCACCTTTCAGTTGTTTTTTCCGCTTGAAGAATCTGGACCAGATTCAAGTTTGGAAACAATTATGGATATGCCTCGTGGGAATGAAAACATCTTGTTGGTTGATGATGAGACATTTTTATTAAACTTGGGAAAGGAGTTACTCGAAGGGTTGGGCTATAGAGTGCAGACCCGAGCTAGTTCGATCGATGCCCTTGAAGCTTTTCGGGCAAACCCTGATAAATATGACTTGATTTTTAGTGACTTGACCATGCCACATATGACTGGCGATGTTTTGGCTAGGGAAGTGAAAAGCCTTCGTCCTGAAATTCCGTTTATCATTTGTACAGGTTATAGCACTAAGATAAATGAGGAAAAATTCAAAGACATCGGTATTAATGCAGTGTTGATGAAACCGGTAACTTTTCAAGAGGTGGCCGATGCTGTTCGAAAATCTCTTGATCAGATTCTCTAATCCTCCTCAATTACTTTCTTATCACCACATCACCAGGTTGTTTCAGTTCTTCTGCCGTGATCAGGCGGTAACTTGTACTTCGTCCCCCTCCCGGATTTTGAATCAGAATGCGGCGGGTCATGAGTTCCCGCATATCCCTGAGTGCGGTGTCGGATGAGCATTTGGTAAATTTAGCATATTTCGATGTGGTCATGTGTCCCTTAAAATCGTCGAGCATGCGATTAATAATATGACGCTGTCGTTCATTAACCGGATTAGGATTAATTCGGTTCCATAGTTCGACTTTAAAAAGGACCGAGGACAGTGTATCTTCTGCATTAACAACAGCACGCAAAAAGCAATTTAAAAACCAGGAGAGCCAAGATGTAATGTCGACACTGCCTTTTTGCTGTCTCTCAAGCTGTGTGTAATATGCTTTGCGTTCTTGCTCAATTTGCCTGGACATAGAATAGAAGCGACTGGAAGTCTCATCTGCCCTTGCCAGCGCCATATCCGCAATTGCGCGCGCAATCCGCCCATTGCCGTCTTCAAATGGGTGAATAGTGACAAACCATAAATGGGCAATGCCCGCCTTAAGCACAGGATCAAGCTTCAGATCGGTTTCAAACCATGAGAGAAGCTTTGTCATTTCCGCATCAATCCTGGATGCTTCCGGCGCCTCATAATGCACTGTCTCATGTCCTATTGGAGCAGACACAACCTGCATCGGGCCTGCTTCTTTGGGGCGCCAAGCACCAACGGTGATGCGGTGCATACCGCTTCGACCTGTCGGAAACAAAGCCGCGTGCCAGTCGAACAAGCGTTCCGCTGTCAAAGCCTGATCAAATTTTTGCGTCGCATCCAGCATCATCTCAACAATCCCTTCAACATCGCGACCGACATGCTTGTCGTTTTGTAGAGGAATACCTAATCTTCGAGCAATAGAAGATCGGACTTCATCCGTATCAAGTTTTTCGCCTTCTATGGCGGACGAGGTCACAACATCAGTTGTGAGGATATTCAGGCTGGCCTCCTGCCGGATAGGGAAACCTAACGCCTCCATCTTGCCCAGTAAACGCCCTTGCCGGTGACGAGCCTCAGCGAGCAACGACGCTAAGGCTTTATCGTCCCAGATGAAATTTGGCCAGTCTTTCTTTTCATATATCCACATGCATAATCTCCGATTAATTTGCGGTGATTATAACGAGTATTTGCCGCAATGGCTATTTAAACCGCAAATCGTGCGGGGAATAGCAGCCTTATTCACCGCAAACGGACTCCACTCCTGAGAACAAGGGAGACCGAAGGTCGTATTGCCAATGTTAATAATCTCTAATTCAGCGCACGGATTAGGTATATGTTTTGCGCAGTGACTGTATATTGAAGAAAGGACGGTGACAGCCCTTTGTACTGTGCTTTTGGATATATAACCACCTCCTCTCTGTTTTTTTTGTTTCAGAATGTTCAGTCGCCAGCGAGCAATGGCGTCAGTTGAATATCGGCTATTTTTTTTTTGCCAAGATGTGGCCGGAGATACAGATTGTATCGACTGCTATCTTGTTCCCATCTTCGATTTTTTTCTTTGGCATAATGTTCAAGCCAGATTTCAAATACTTCATCAAGCGTTTGTCCTGATCGCTCATTGCGGAGCATTTCAGCTATATCTGATCCTTTTGCTATGTTTGTTAGATGGTCAGCAACTATCTGTCTGGCTACAAGTATGGTGATAGAAGGGTAGGTGCCAATTACTACTTGTTCAGTTTTCTTTTTTCTTTAGGCTAGCTATAGGCCAGTGGATTGATCCGGTGTTCTTTCCTGGAAGTAATGCCACTCTGCCTTGAAAGTACTGACTTAGTTGTTTCACGAAAAAATTTCATTCCTTTTTCAAAATATTCCATTTCGTACGCAGAGATACATAAGTCTTCTACAGTTTTAGGGTGCGTGATACGGTCTCTCAATTTTGAGATGCGTGGTCAGTTCTTGAAATATAAGATTGTTGCGGTTTAAAGGAATATTATAAAAATAATATTTCAAGAACTGATTCTAAATGGCATTGCCCATGGCTGCATTGACGCCAAAGAGCATTGGAAGGACGGCAAATATCTCTGCTTGCTCTATAAGATGAAGGGCGGGGAGAGAAAAAAGAAGTATGTCGGCAATCATCCGTTAAGGGTTGCCGAAGCCCGGCAGAAGATCAGAACTATAATGACCGCCTGTCCTTTATCCTGACTCAGGAAAAGGTGAAGGCGGACATGGATGAAATCGAAACTGTAATTCATCATCTTTTGGGGATATGTTCCCGGTTCGACCTGGCCGCAAGGTTTGCCCTGCATGAAGAACAGAATGGTGACAAAGGTTTTTCATCGAGGCGTGGATCTGCTGAGGTGGTGTACCCAAATGCAATTTTCTTATTTGTTTTTAGCTATATGAAAATAATAGTATTTTCTTAATAATAGGCATTTTAGCTGCCCATTTATTTGAAACCCTTTGAGGTTAAACCAGCAGCTTAAAAATATTCTGCCGCTGAGGAATACTATCAACAATTCGGCTTAGTAGATAACTTCAGGCAGTAGGCTTAAGCGTTTGTTTTCCAAAGGATGCCTGTGCTATACTCCAACCATTAACGAGATTACATATACTGCAAGTACTCGAAAAAATGAAAATGCCTTAAAGGAGTAAAAAATGAGTTCCGATGGTCATTACTTAAAAGATGAACTCTACAATTTGATTAAGACTGATTCTTCTATTTTCGAATTCTTGCAAAAAGGATCATTGGACGGCATTTGGTATTGGGATCTGGAGGAACCTGATAACGAATGGATGAGCCCTCAATTTTGGAAGACATTGGGGTATGATCCGCAGGAGAAAAAGCATTTTGCATCTGAATGGCAAGAATTAATCAATCAAGACGATTTACACACTGCTATTGCAAACTTTCAGAGGCATTGTGATGATCCCAACCACCCTTATGATCAGGTTGTTCGATATCAACACAAGAACGGGTCAACCGTATGGGTTCGGTGTCGAGGAATAGCCATTAGGAATGGGACCGGCAAGCCTGTCCGCATGCTTGGAGCTCACAATGAACTGACACAATTAAAACAGGTCGAAGAGGAAGTGCGAGAGAACGAGAAGCGCTATCGATCTCATTTTCTGCAATTTCCAGTGCCAATCTTTGTCTGGAAACATCAGAATGAAAAATTCGTCCTTTCCGACTACAACGAAGAAGCTGAGGCCATCACAGATGGTGAAGCCGCTAAAATCATAGGTATTACTGCTGACCAGCTTTACAATGATAAAAACTCATCACACCTCAATGACACGCTTCTGGACTGCTTCCATCAAAAACGAACAATCCGTAAAGAATTCAAGTACAGGTTGAAGACAACTGGAGAGGTGAAATCAATCAAAGGTACATGGGTTTTCGTGAGTCCCGATACTGTTATGCTGCATACGGAGGATATCACTGATCGCAAGCGGATTGAAGAAGCACTCGGGGAATCTAAGACATTTCTGGAAAAGATTACTGACATCGCTTATTTGGCGGACGATAAAGGGAATGTTCTGTGGGTAAACCGGGCAGCCGAGCGAGTGACAGGACTTCCTCCGGAAGAAATAATAGATAAACCGTTCCTGCCTCTTTTTATGGAAGCGGATCACGCCTCCCTGATCGATGTATACAAAAGAACATTGAAGGGAGAATCACTCGAAACAACACTGACGTTTAGATCTGGTATCACTTGTCATTTCAGTAGCTTGCCTAAGTACAGCAAGAAGGGGGAAATCGTCGGGACTTTCGGTGTGGCAAGGGATATCTCCGAATGGCACGCTGCAGAGCGTGCACTGCAAACAAGCGAAGCCCGTATGAAAAGAGCACAAACAATGGCTAAAGTCGGCAACTGGGAATATGACATTGCTACAGGAATAATCTGGGGATCAGAGGAAGCTTTCCGGATTTATGGCATTGAGCGGACATCTGAATTTCTTCCTCTCGATGAAGTTGAAAAGTATATTGTTGATGCAAAGAAAGTTAACCAGGCCCTTGTGGACTTGGTAGCCCAAAACAAGGCTTATAATATTGAATTTCAAATCAACCCGAAAAATGCAAAAGAATTGATACATGTTCATTCAACAGCCGAACTGGTTTATGATAATGATGGTAAACCTCTGAAGGTGGCTGGTGTAATTCAGGACATCACGGAAGACAAGCAGGCTGAGAAAACCTTGAATAAAAGCCATGAAATGCTTAAGCGTACCGAGGCCATGGCCAGCATCGGAAGCTGGGAGTGGGATGTTCAGCATGACCGGGTGTCCTGGTCAGAAGAGCTGTTTCGTATATTTGGCTTGGATCCCGCAGAGGGTGCCCCCTCTTTTGCGGATCAATCAGAGCTCTATGCTAATGGAGATATGCAGCGTTTAAAGGATGCGGTTACGATCTGCATCGAGCAAGGTAAGCCATACGAAATTGAGGTACGAGCCATTCGAACTGATGGTGAAATAAGGCATTGCGTTTCCAGGGGACAACCACAATATGATGAAAATCGAAAGGTCTTCCGGATCGCCGGATCTTTCCAGGATATCACGGAACGCAAGCAAACTGAGTTGGCCCTCAAAGAGAGCGAGGAGCGCTTCAAGGCGCTTCACAATGCTTCTTTTGGAGGCATTACCATCCATGAACAGGGTGTCATTCTGGAGTGTAACAAGGGCTTGTCTGAAATCACCGGCTATGGGTACGAAGAATTGATAGGTATGGATGGGTTACAACTCATTTCTGAAGATACCCGTGATATGGTGACCCGATACATCGAGGCCGGCTATGACAAGCCATATGAAGCTAAAGGTATTCGCAAAAACGGTGAGGTTTATCCTCTTCGACTTGAGGCCAGGAATATTCCCTTCAAAGGCAAAAATGTAAGAGTCGTCGAGTTCAGGGACATCAGCGAGAACAAGCGCACAGAGAAAGAAAGGGAAGAGCTGGAGGGAAAGCTGAGGCAAGCCCAGAAGATGGAAGCCGTTGGACGACTGGCGGGTGGTGTGGCGCACGATTTCAACAACATGCTCAGTGTAATTATTGGGCATGCTGATATGGCGATGGAGGATATGGGGCCCTCCCAACCAGTTTACAATAGACTAAAGGAGATTAAAAAAGCTGGTCAACGCTCTTCAGACCTGACTCGACAACTCCTTGCCTTTGCACGCAAACAGACCATTTCCCCCAAGGTGCTCGACCTCAATAAGACCGTGATGAATATGACCAGTATGCTGCAGCGCCTTATAGGGGAAGATATCGACTTGGCCTGGCTACCGGGCGATAATGTGTGGCCAGTAAAGGTTGATCCCAGCCAGATCGACCAGATCCTGGCCAACCTCTGTGTGAATGCCCGGGACGCAATTGCGGATGTGGGCAAGATCACCATCGAAACCAGCAACACAGTATTCGACGAGACCTACTGTAGCGATCATCCTGGATTCAATCCTGGTGAATACGTACTTCTGGCCATTAGTGATGGTGGCTGCGGAATGGACTCCGAAACCTTGGACAATATTTTCGAACCATTTTTCACAACCAAAGAATCTGAGAAAGGAACGGGGCTGGGGTTGGCCACGGTATACGGCGTGGTCAAACAAAACAAAGGTTTCATTAACGTTTACAGTGAGCCGGGCCAGGGGACGACCTTTAAAATCTATCTTCCACGATACCGGTCCAAGATGGAAGCTATCCCAGATAAGGTGAGGGAAATCCCAACCGAATTGGGTTACGAGACCATTCTGCTTGTTGAAGACGAAATTGCGATTTTAAGGATGACGGAACAGATGCTCGAAAGACTGGGATATCAGGTGATTACGGCCGGGACACCGGGAGAGGCTATTCGCCTGTCACTGGAGCATGCTGGGGAGATCCATCTTCTTGTGACCGATGTAGTTATGCCCGAAATGAACGGTCGGGATCTGGCCAAAAACATCCTCTCCATTTATCCAAATCTGGACCGTTTATTCATGTCTGGGTATACTGCCAATGTCATTGCCCACCACGGCATTCTGGATGAAGGCGTAAACTTTATTCAGAAACCGTTTTCGAGGGAACAGCTTGGGAGAAAGATACGAGAGGTGCTGGATAGGGGTAAAGCCTAGAGTTGAGATTGACTACTTTAGATCAGTTGGCAGCAATGATCATATAATCTGAGATGAAAGGTTTCACCTTCCAATGTAAAATGGATGGCGGAATTTCTTTATTAAGATTTTTCTGAGAGGGTAGGCCCGATTATTTAAATGGAATTGTTTAGAAATGGAGCAACTGCAAACGATAGATGTCCCAAGAACACCTCTCAAAAATTCAATGGATAGCTGGCGAGAGGTGTCACCTGTTAATCAAAACAAGTAAAATATGAAACCAGATTGAGCTTTTGAAAAACACTATTTTCCTGACATGGAAAAGACTCCTTTAGCCCCGGATTATTTCAGAAAACCGCGTAGAAAGGTAGTATGTTCAACGACAATTCCATGAAGCAAATCTTGCAAATGTTCTGAAACAATGGCTCTTGCATCATTTATTCTGACATCAGGATTCGTCAACATCAGAAAGGGAATAGCCTGCACATAAAGAGACAATATGTTTTTGTTTTCTAGTGGTTGGGCTTGTGAGTAGTCCTTTTATTCGGCAAGGTCATCAAAGCGGCAACTCAACAGTAGGTCGCCATCTTCATGGAGAATGGTCACCTTGTACGGTAATGTTTTAAAAAGATTTATCATAGCCTTGTTACTCGGGACTGTATAGGCAACTAATCCGGCGATATTGTTTTCTCTGGCTGCTGACGCGAGTTTTTTCAGAAACAAGGTGCCTAAACCATTGCCCTGGAAATCTTCGCTGACAGAAAACGCAACCTCGGCCATGTTCTTATTGACGAGTTTTATGCTTTCAGCAACGGCCACAATCCTTCCAAAGTCAACATCTCCAGCGACGGCGACCAGCGTCAAATCGTTTATATAGTCAATATGGGAGCGAGGCTCCGTCTCTGCTCTGGCAAAGACATTTTTCTGGCCGAAAAATCTTGTCAGCACGTCCTCTTTGGGCAAGGTATAATAATGTTCCTGGATTTGACGATCATCTATCGGTTTAGCAGGACGGATATGTACTTTTTGACCGTTGAATTCCAAAGTTTGTTCAAGGCGTACCGGATATACGGCTTTCGATGCCTCCCCCAGCGTCCTCTCGGAATCAATTAGGCCAAGTTCCTTGGCACCCTCCAGAAGAGCTTCCCTGAACTCGGGGTGAGCGATACTGATCATTGCGATTACACGCTCTTGAAGACTCTTTCCGAACAAGTTCACATAGCCATATTCAGTGACAATATAGTGGACATCGCCTCGAGGAACCACTACGAGGTCGTCTTTGAAAGTTGGAACGATGTTGGACTCTAGACCGTTTTTTGTTTCTTTCGTGGAATAGAGCATGAGGATGGATTTCCCGGCAGGAGAGCGCCGTGCCCCCCGAACAAAATCGGGAATCCCCGAGACACCTGCAAACCGTGTGGCGGGTGAAGCCTGGGCAGTTGCCTGTCCCGTAAGATCCATCTTGCTTGCGACGTTGATTGATACCATTTGGTTATGCCGGGAAATAACGAAGGGGTCGTTCACGTAGTCGGATGGACGAAAATCCACCGCCGGATTATTATTCAAGAATTCATAAAGATCGGTGGTGCCGACTGCCATTGAGGCAACCATCTTACCTTCATTGAGTCCTTTCTTCTTATTAGTTATATTTCCCTTAGCATACAGATGCATGATACTGTCGGTGAGAAACTGGGAATGGACTCCGAGGTCGTTTTTGTTAGAGAGGGTTTGTACTGTTGCCTGGGAGACTGCATCTAGTCCAATCTGCAGTGTTGTTCCGTCTTCTATCAGCTTGGCAATATGGTTACCGATTTGCTGTGCGGCCAAAGATGATACCTCTGCGGGTGATATTGCCAGGAGTTCTTCCTCATGTTCAACCAGCAAGTCGACATCATTTACATGGATAAAGCTCTGGCCCATGATTCTTGGCATTTTGGGATTTACCTGGGCTATAACCAAATCAGCAGATTGAGCCGCAGCCATGGTTACATCGACAGAAATGCCAAGGCTCATCCAGCCAAAATCATCCGCCGGGGATACCTGAATCAATGCAACATTTAGAGGGATTTTTCTTGTAGTGAACAGGCTTGGTGCATCCGACATGTTCATTGGGGTAATGAAGCGATTTTGTTTGGCTATTGTTTTTGATTTAGTCGCGCCAAGATATATGGATCGAATATTGAGGTTGGTGTCCTGGGTTTTATCAGCAATGGCTGCAAGGGAAACAGTTTCACGGCCTAGTAATCGAACAATTTCCAAACCAGTCAAGGTGTTTGTTTTTTCAACAAGTTCCTGGACAAGAACCTGGGGCTCTCCGCAACCTGAGCCGATAAATACCCGCTGGCCAGAACGAATTCTGCCAATCGCTGTATCTGCATTTACTCGTTTATTGAGATAAGCATCTGCCCAGTACTGTGAATTAGGCATGTCTGGCTCCATGAGGTTTTAAAGAGAAAGTCTTTTCCTTAGCCATTTAAAATGAAGGTTTTTTAACGATCAGTGTTGGAGTGATTTTGCAGTTAACGCCATATGTACAGTTTTAACGCATCATTAAATTCAACGGTTCGATATATTCAGGATCCTCCTCGTCAATGATTCGGATTATTTCTTTATGTTTACGTTTTTTTAGTTCACCGAATATGGGTCGTTGCTTTTTGAAGGTACCGGCATAGGCCATCGCTTCTTCCAATAATACTTCCTGATTCTCGCTTGCACTGACAATAACATTACTGAGTTCAAGTTCTGCTGCCGTCAATCTCCTCCCCGACAGCAGCATGTCATTCAACAGATATTCAGGAATTGCTTTTCTGACAAATGCCATCATGCCTGGCAAAAAAGGAATATTTACATCCACCTCGGGAAAACAAAAGAATCCTTTGTCTTTTCTCATAAATCTGAAGTCGCAGGCGCAGGACAAAATGGCACCATTTCCAAATGCGTGACCATTGATAGCTGCAACTATCGGTAGAGGCATAAGAAGAAGGCGTTTAAAAACAGTATTCATTTTATACATAAAGGTTTTGACAGAATCAAAATCCTGAACCTCATAATTTTGTTTCAACCATTCCAGATCAATCCCTTGGGAAAAATTTTTTTCATCGGAAGAAGTCAATACTATTGAATATAATGTTTTATCATCAAGGATATTATCCAGACATTCGATCATCTGCTCGGCAAATACCATATTTTGTCGATTGGCTTCGTTACACATAGTGATAACAGCTATATCGTTTTGTTTTTCCCATTTGACAATATTCATTTATAGCTCCTTGTAGGAATTGATTTTTTTAGTCTTTCTTTATGTACTTAAAAATTTTAGATGATAAATATGCTGGCCTCATCTGCGGAATGGTTTCATCCGGTTAATGATCATAATTACTACGAGAACCAAATGAAACTTGCGCGGTTCTTAAATGGCTTGGGGGCTTTGTCCTTGTTCAGTGAATTATACATGGCAATTCCTTGATTTTTGTTAACAAAAAGGCGGAGGCTGTGTCAGCCTCTCCCATAACAGAGTCATTCGTGTGTCCTGTTTCCATGTTTTCTTGAAAAGAAATTTTGCAGCAGCTATTGCGTCGGGACTTTTTTCGCAGATTACTCGCGCCATCGCTTCCGCTTCAGCGAGGGGAGTATGACTCACCTTACTGATCAAGCCATATTCAGCACCTTCCTGCCCGGAGAAAAAACGGCCAGTCATCGTTAACTCCTGGGCAATATCCAATCTGGTGAGTCGTGATAAAGTTACCATGCCGCTCATATCCGGTATAAGTCCCCATTTCATTTCCAGAATCGAGAGCGTTGCCGTCGGTTCGGCAATTCGATAGTCACAAGCTAGAATGATCTGCATTCCCCCACCAAAGCAATTACCGTGTATTGCTGCAATCACTGGAACAGGTAGTTCTCGCCAGATATGAGCAACCCGCTGGAATCTGTTGGTTTTGGACCAAGGGAATTTGCTGAAAAATTTTGGCACCATAAATGGATGCTTTCCCACATACCCAAAATCCAGACCGGCACAAAATGAAGGCCCGTTTCCTTGGATAATTACACATCGGATCGATCTGTCTTTCCGGATAAATTGAGCGGTCCGGATAAGAGAGGTCAGCATATCTTCATCCAGGCCGTTGTGTTTGTCAGGCCGATTCAGTGACACATAGGCGACATTGTTGCGAACTTCAAGCTGTACTTTTTCTGATGTTTTCATGGGCTGCAGAATAAAACGGATGTATGATTATCTTGTATTACGTTTACGTGCACGTATGATTACTACCAAAATCATTCAAAGGCAACTATGTTTTTTTCGAGGCTCTATATAATGCGCAGAAGACGTTCCTGGATGATAAAGGTTTAGCTGGATAGAAAAGTATTGAAGAAAAAATATTGTGATTTTGTACCATGTAATCAGATTTCCAGAACCAGCATAGTTTCCTTAGGCCCAAGCTAGTCGGGTTATCCGCTCTTTGCTCTCGACACCTGCCGCGACAGAGATCATTAAAAAATATGCTCCATTCTCCATGTAGCAGCATCCAAAAAAATATAAGAACGAATGTAAAAGTGGTTGTGACCATTCCTGTGACAGATCGGAAATTACTCCTCCTTTACCTATTTAGTATAACTATTAATTTGATGTTTACGTAAACATTAAGGTTGATCAAGTGCATAGTTTAGTCTAGTATTGTCGACGATTTTACCCATTAATCAGTCGGGTCACTTACCAATTAAATTAAACTTTACGGGTGAATGATGAACGGCAAGACAGGTGTGATTTACAATGACGTAAAGAAAAGTGTCGATGATGTCCTTGATTACATGGGCAACGAGATCAGTTTTGCCATGACTCTCGCCCTGGGAAAACCTATTTTGTTTGTCAACGAACTGTATAGAAGGGCAAAAGAGGACCCTACGATTAAACTGAACATTGTCACCGCCCTCGCCCTGGAGCGGCCGGGTTTTAAAAGTGAAATTGAAAAACGATTCATGGGGCCTCTTGTTGACCGAATATTCGAAGGGACGCCTGAATTTCATTATATGCATGACTTTCGCACTCGACAGCTCCCGAAAAATGTAGAAATTTTCGAATTTTTCAACAAGGCAGGCGGCTACATGGAAACGCCTGAAGCCCAGAGAAACCACCTTAACTCGAATTACACCCATGTTATTCGCGACGCGATGGATTTCGGCTGCAATGTATTCGGCCAGCTTATCTCATGCCGTGAAATAAACGGGAAGACGATGTATTCAATGGGCTGCAATACTGATATATGCATCGAGGCTATAAAAGAACTCCATAAGATGAGAGCCAAAGGCAGCAAGGTCGCAATCATTGGCGAGGTGAACACCATGTTGCCGTTCATGTACGGCGATGCGGTGTGTGCGGGAGATAATTACGACATGCTTCTGCATGGACCTGAATTCAACTATCCTTTATTCGGACCGCCTAAAGAGTCTGTAAGCCTCAGGGATCATGCAATCGGTCTTCATGTCAGTGCTTTGGTGAAAGACGGCGGAACTCTTCAGGTCGGAATCGGCGCTCTTGGCGATGCAATTGCCGCAGGCTTAAGCATGAGACAGAACGAAAATGAAGAATACAACAGGGTGTTGAAGACGACAGGCATAGCCGACAAATATAGTGATTTGATCGAAAAGATAGGAGGAACCGGTAAATTCCAGCAGGGGCTTTACGGCTCATCCGAGATGTTTGTCGATGCCTTTTTCCAGCTTTACAAGAGCGGTGTATTGAAGCGGAAAGTGTATGACAGCATACCTATTATGAAACTGATCAATTCAGGAAAACTTGTTGCCAACAAAATACCTGCCGATATTATTGAACTCCTAATAGAAGTCGAGGGCATAGATCCGGTATTAAAAGCAAAAGATTTCGAAATGCTTTCTCAATACGGCATATTGAAAGAAGGGCTTGAATTCAGGGACGGCTATATTGTCAATGGCAATACCCGCATCTCTGCCGATTTCACCCGGGCAGAAAATGTTGAGGCGATGAAGACTCTCCTTGGGCGCGAACTTAAGCGCGGCAAGGTAATACTTGGTGCCTTCTTCATCGGACCCCGCGCCTTCTATAACGCACTCAACTCAATGAGCGAAGAGGAGAGAATGCAGTTTGGCATGTCAGGAGTGGAAAAAGTCAATCAGCTCTATGGCAATGAGGTGCTCCGCTCACTGCAGAGAAAGGACGGCCGCTTTGTCAATGCCGGGATGATGGCGAATGTATTTGGCGCTATCACCTCAGACAAACTTGAATGTGGACGAGTAGTAAGCGGTATCGGTGGTCAGTATAACTTTGTCTCCATGGCCCACGCCCTTCCCGATGGCAGACTTATCATGATGATACGAAGTACAAGAAATTCCTGCAAAAAGATCAAGTCCAACATCGTTTATACTTACGGTCATACATCAATCCCGAAGCATCTCAGAGATATAATTGTAACAGAATACGGTATTGCCGATGTCAGAGGGAAAACGGATGCCAAAATCATTGAAGAAATATTGAAAATAACGGATTCACGGTTTCAGGACGATTTGATTAAAGAAGCAAAACTTCATGGAAAGCTGGCTCCCGATTTTGAGCTTGCTCTCGAGTACAGACAGAATTTACCCCGGAAACTTGAAGCAATGATGAAACCCTTCCAGGCTGACGGTCTCTTTGCACCTTTTCCATTCGGAACCGATTTCACAACTGAAGAAATAGCTATCGGCGGCTCACTCAAAGTCCTGGCTGCAAGAAAAAAAACAGCAATTGTCAAGGGGCTGGTTGCAGAACTGTTCAGGTCGATTCCTTCTCATGCAAAACCATACCTGGAAAGAATGCGACTCGATAAACCAAAGACAGGCAAAGAGAAGATAATGCGGAAAATCGTACTCTCAGCCATGAGGGCTCACGGAAAAATTTAGCCTCTTTTAAAAGGAAATTGCAACATGCCGCACTGGAATAGTAGGGCGGGGTACTTAGTTCGAGAACCAAAAGGGCAAAGATTGATGAAGTTTTCCTTGCCCTTTGCTGTAATACGATTCTGCTGGTTTATTGTTTCTTCATTGGCTGGTTGCAGCACTGCAGGGGAACAGTGCATTTTTCTGGCGCTTCAGTATCGCAGGTACAAGTTTTTTTAACAGTTAATTCCAGTCCACATTTCTCACATATAAATACATTTCCTGCTTTCATGTCACAACAGTTAGCCATTTTATTCTCTTTTTGGTTTAGGTTACGTGCCGGCAAGTCAACCGGAGCTTGTAAAAAAAGATAGATACAATGGTGAATTGAACAAACAGATTACTGAAGAAGCGCAACTTGTTAATAGAGTCCACTATACGATTGCCGCAGCAGCAGTTCAGTTGGCTTCAGCAGCAAAGAAACACAGTAGCGGATATTTTCCGGTCAACCTGTGCCGGTTAGAAAACTTTCCATCTGTGCGCAAGCAGGGTTCTGAGAGGGGCCGATGACAACGGTGGAGCAAGGCAAAGCAGCAGTCACGTAGCACGTAGTAGCCGCGCGCGGCAAGGCGTCATTAAAAGACTAGTTTGTAATGCTCTATCCCCCACACCATCTGATTCCTTGTTTTTACTGGTATCTTTTCCCAGGGTGTATCGTGGGGTGCCAATGTCATTTTTATACGGTCTCCGTTATTCTTTTTGGTCGTTTGTTAGGACTCCGCTTAAGCTTTTGTATAATATTAATTATTTGTCCTCGGATTACAATAATCTGCTTGATTATGATATGGTTGATTGACTCACCTGCGAAGAGATGGGGTGATTTGTGCTAATGAATTGGTTGTTCTTGAGATAATCCAGGAAAATTTGATTGTCCCCTTGTGAGCATCGAAGAAAATTACACATTATTTCTTCATTTTTTTTGTGGTTGCTAAAAGCCCAACCAGTCCGTTTCCAAATAGAAACATAGTGGTAGGTTCCGGGACTGGTTTTGTTGTTGACCTATTGAAATTAATATCATCAACAGATAAGTCTTTGAATCCATTGGTGATAGTGTGAATACTGACAGTGGCTGATATATTATTATCAGAATCCCAATCAGTGCGAAATACTGCCCAATGGCCAGAATAAACTAATGGAGTTAACTGACCTAATGAAATATAATTACAGAAACAATGATGATTTTTCGGAGGGTTAGTATGAGATGGATAACCATTAGCCTGATTTTTATCATATTTTCGTCATTAGCACTTCCTGCAATATCTTCGGTTAAGCCCAAAAAGATTCTCTATATTGCATCATATCATGTAGATGAAGGGGAATGGACTGCAGGGATAAAGGCCGGTATAGATTCAGTGATAGACGGGAGAAGTGATATTATCCTGAAAACATACAACATGGATACGAGGCTGACAAAATCTGAAGAGAAGAAAAAACAAGCAGCTCTGGAGGCAAAAAAAGAAATTGAAACATGGCAACCGGATATTGTCATAACGTCCGATGATAACGCCGCCAAGTATTTGCTCGAGCCTTATTTCAAGAATTCAAATTTGCCTTTCGTTTTCTGCGGATTGAACTGGGACGCCACAATATACGGGCTCCCATACAAAAACACCACAGGGATGGTGGAGGTACAACTGATTCAGGAAATTATCGATCACCTCGCTCCTTATTCCCAGGGCAAGAGAGTAGGAACGTTACGTGGGGATACCCTAACAAACAAAAAGGAACAGAAGCATTTTGAGGATCAACTCGGAGTTTCCATGGTGTCACGGTATGTAAACAACCTTTCTGAGTGGAAGGCCAGTTACCTTGAACTCCAGCAGGATGTAGATATGCTTGTGCTTGGTTCTCTGAGGGCTCTTGATACCCAAAATGTTCCCATGGATAAAATAGCACAGTTTGTTTTGGATAACACCAAGGTGCCTACCGCAGCTTATGATGAATTCATGCAATCTATAGCTCTTGTAACGCTCTCCACTATACCAGAGGAACAGGGGCAGTGGGCTGCGGAACAGGCTCTCAATATACTGGACGGAGTTCTACCATCTGAGATACCGATAGTGCAGAACAAAAAAGCGAAGCGTATTCTCAATATGAAGATTGCCAGATTGCTTGGAATCAAGTTTCCGATGGATGTCCTTGAAAGTTCACATTTAGTCAGCGGTGCTCAGCAGAAGATTTTGTTCGTCAACTCTTACCACAAGGGGTACAGGTGGAGTGATGATATTGAAAAAGGCTTGCTGAAAGCACTAAGTATTAAAAGCCGTGGAAATATCGCATCTGAGAACAGTGAAAGCAATATCGATCTAAAATTTTTCAGGATGAATACAAAGCTGCGGAATCAGGAGTTGCAAATTCAGCAGGCAGCCTTGGAAGCAAAAAAGTTGATAGATTCCTGGCAACCGGACATTGTCGTTGCCTGTGACGATAATGCAGCAAAGTTTCTTATTCAGCCTTATTATCTGGATTCTTCCATGCCTATTGTCTTCTGTGGCATTAATTATGATGCCGGCGTTTACGGTCTGCCCTCGAAAAATATGACCGGGATAATTGAGGTCGGTCATATTCCTGAAACAATAGCCCTTTTGAGAGAATATGCCGGGGGCGAGAGGATCGGCTACATTGGTGCTGATGATATGTCCAATCGCAAATCGTTGATGTATCACAAGGATATTTTGGATATCGAGTATGCGGATGGGAGTCTGGTGTCGAACTTCGAGGAATGGAAAAATGAATACAGTCGGCTGCAGAAGAGTGTTGATATGCTCATCATCATAAACCCTGTCGGCATACAAGGTTGGAATCCTGAACAGGTTGAAGAGTTCTTGCTTGAGAACATCACAATCCCATCAGGAGCGGTTGGTGACACTGAGATACCTTATGCGTTGCTTGGTAATGTTAAATTAGCAGAGGAGCAAGGTTGGTGGGCCGGAAAAACAGCTCTGCAAATACTTAATGGAGCCACTCCTTCCAGTATACCAGTGACCAGGAACATAAAGGGGAAGTTATATATTAATATGCCCATAGCCAATAAGCTTGGGATAAAATTCCCCGTAAGCCTTCTTAAGCAAGCAACCCTCATTGAAGTTCAATGACGAGGTAATTGATTGAAATGAAATTACGCTCAATTACGATAAAGCTTCTACCACTCATTATTATTTCATTTGTGTTGATTATTGTCGGTGTTTTGTTCATTTCAAAAATGCAGCTCACAAAAATTATAGATAAGAGCCAGCATGAAATATTCGCAGAGAAAGTTGACGTCATATGGGGGACTTTGAATCGGAATAATCTCCGTTTACAAAAAACCGGTCTGGTTGAGGCATATGAAGATGACATTAAATCTTCGACAATAGATAACTTAAAAAACACCTACTACCGACAAGAGAAGATACTCCTCAAACCAATTATCATTGACAAAAAATCAACGGTCATTCTGCACCCAACCTATCCGGCAGGGCACATTCTGCTCGCTGGAGACAATAAACTCTTTTCTAACCAAACGGTCCAGGAGGGGGAGTTTTATGCTGCAACTGATGGTCGTAAAGCTTGGTATGTTTACAGGGTCTTCGAGCCTTGGAAATGGATAATTGTTTATGCTGTCCCGTTGGATGAAAAGTATGAGGATGTTCGTAAATTCAGTAGTCTACTTCTTTTCACAATGCTCACCATCACCTTATTGGTCGCTATTTTTCTATCACTGGCCATAGCTAGACTTATGCGTCCCATCGGAGCCCTTACTGCCAAGGTTTTGGAAATATCCAAAGGTAATCTTTCAGATCCAATCGATATACACAGTTCTGATGAGATTGGCCTACTCGCTGAGAACTTCGACAACATGAGAAAGGCCATACAGAGTCAATTCACTGAGTTGAATACAGAGGTGGCGGAGAGGAAGAAAATAGAAATAGAGTTAAGGGATCTGGAAGGATATCTATCTGACATTATTGACTCAATGCCTTCGGTTATTATCGGCATTGATGCACAATTGAATGTAACACAGTGGAATAGCAATGCCGAAAAAATAACAGGCATTCCTGCGGCACAAGCAAATAACAGTCCTTTGGCAGAAATTTATCCTGAGTTGAAGGAAATTTATCCTGTAATTTCAGAAAGCTTGGCACAATGTGAGATAAAAAAACTTACAAAGCGAGAACGGAAGGGCGATAGTGGCTCAATTTATGAGGATATTACTATATACCCACTCTCAAGCCGTTCTGTGCATGCTGCAGGTGCGGTGATCAGGATTGACAATGTCACCAAAGAATATGAGCTTGAAGCACAAATTCAACATAGTAGAAGAATGGATGCAATTGGCCAGCTCGCAGGTGGTGTGGCCCATGACTTTAACAATATGCTGAGTGGTATAAGTGGAGCTTCCGAGTTACTGGAGATAACGCTTGTTGGTAAAGAAAAAGAACTCAAATTTATAAGTATGATAAAAAATGCAACAGAACGGGCAGCGGGGCTTACAGAAAAACTTCTCGCATATAGCAGGAAAGGAAAGCTGCTCTCAACCGCAGTAGATCTTCATGTCATAATAAAAGATGCAATAGCCATCCTTGAACGAAGCATAGACAAGCGGATCAACATTCAAACAGACTTGAAAGCCAAGCAATATATGGTAATTGGAGACCCGTCCCAGCTTCAGAGCGGCATCTTGAATATTTGTGTAAATGCCCGCGATGCGATGCCGGACGGTGGAGATATTCATATTTCAACAGTCGACATTGAATTTAACGAGGACGACTGCCGGATGGACCCCAAATTCACACCCGGAAAGTACATAAAAGTTTCTATTGAAGATAGTGGCACAGGGATTCCTGCAGAACTTCAGTCCAAAATATTTGAACCTTTCTTCACAACTAAAGAAATAGGGAAAGGAACAGGTCTTGGCTTAGCTGCTGTGTACGGCATGGTAAAGGAACATCATGGGAACATTCAACTTTACAGCGAACCTGGTAAGGGAACGGTGTTTCATGTTTTTTTCCCGACATCGGAGGCGGCTGTTCCTAGAGCTACTCAGCAAAATGAAAGAGTTGTCCGCGGCACCGGCACTATTCTGGTAGTTGATGATGAAGATATCATCAGAGCTACAGCTTTGCTCTTGCTGGAAAACCTTGGATATATAGTACTGCTTGCACAAAACGGAAAAGAAGCGGTTGATATTTACAGGAGCAAAGTTGATGAAATCGACCTCGTCATTCTCGACATAGTTATGCCGGTCATGGACGGTCGTGAAGCATTTGAGAAGATTATAGGTATCAATCCCCAAGCAAAAGTGATTATGTCATCGGGATATGCAAAAAATGTTAACATGGCGAGTATGGTGGACAAAGGCTTGGCGGGATTTGTCGCTAAACCATTCAACCAACTTGAACTCAGCAAGTTGATTGCTGATGTATTGCAACATTGATATCTTTTGTGGACTAGCTGGCGAAATGGAGTCGGGCCAAGATATATATCTGATATAACAGAATAAAAATAAGCGTGTTCAATGTAAATTACTGATTTCACAAGAGTGGTCAAAACATTTTGTCATCAAAATTAGTTGATCAAAACACAATCGAAAAAAGACCACGGTTTAGTTTAAGACAATAGGTATACTTTCTAAAAAGCTTTGATTAGCGTTTATGAATTCTGCCGTTCTACAATGATTTTATCGTCTTTTAGGACAGTAATTCCTGAGCCCATCTGTATGGCTTGTTCACGGGCTTTCTGTGCGGCGCGTTTCATGGCGATTTCGGCAGCAGCAAAATCGGGATTGCGCTTTTTAACTTTTTTATTGGCGTCAGCTGACTGACTGCTCATGATTTTACTCCTTCCTCAATAAGAAGAGGTTCGCTTCCGGAATTGTCGTTGAAAGCCATTCGTCGAAACAGTTTTTGCTATTCCGGATCGACGAGTTTATAGCGTATTCGTAGAACTCCGTCATTGAAATCTTGGGAAATCATACGGAATTCGCCGATTTCATCCGTATTGTCAACATGTTCTCCGATGCAGGGGCAGGAATCATAGTCGCCTATGTTCACTATACGAACGGTTTCAATTCCATCCGGAAGACGGGTAAGGTTAAAGTTCTGATTGGCTTCCTCAATGGAAACTATCTCTTCGGTTACACTTAATTTTGCGGAAATCGCCTTGTTGACCGCAGTTTCGACTTCCTTCGCTTCGGCATCGGTCAGGGCTCTATCAAAGTGGTAGTCACACTTGGACTTCTTTTTGTTCACATGGGCGCTGAAGCAACGTCCACAGCTAAACTTTTTGACCATCACCTGATTCAGTATGTGCTCTGCTGAATGCATACGCGGTACATAAGATTTTGCCATATCGATATCTTAATAGTTTCTAATATGAAAAAATAATCATTGTCTTATAAACGTGACCCATGTTTCCCTTGTCTATTCTATGTCCTTTTGTTCATTACTCCATTCATGACTCCCCATGTAGATGCCTGGACACGATCATTCACTCCTATTTTGTTAAAAATATGAATAACATGGCTTTTGACGGTATGGTGGGAGATTTTTAAGTCGGCTGATATTTCTTTGTTGGTGGCACCATGAGCGATCAAGCGAAGTACTTCGACTTCGCGTCTGGTTAGTGGCGCGGGTAGAGCTGAATTTGCAGCATCGAAATTTGCGTCGTTGTTTTTTTCAAAAGAACCTAGACGTGACTGAAGGTCCTGAATTTGGGTCTCATTTAAGCTAACTTTTTGATGCAAGTAATCGGAATCAATGTTGAAAGAAACTGTCTTGACGACATTTCCCAGCTGGTCGTAAACCGGATAGGTTGCTCTTTCTTCCATTGGTTTGCTCAAATGCGGGCAATTGACAATCGATGTGTACTGGCGTGAAAGGGCTGCAGCAAAGGCCATACAGGTGGAATAACCGCAAATGCGGCAATTGGAACCGGGCAGCAGACGATAGATGTCCAGAGCTGAGGATGGCTTAAATTTTTTATGGCTTGGAATTATGCTTCCGGTTTTCTGGGAAATATCGTCTATGAAATTAAATAATTTTTGTAAAAACTCCAGTGCTTGAGTCATATCGGCAATTGGTGTAAAAGCACCTTCCCTGGCATAAAAAGCGCAAAGTCGTTTCTCGAAGATAAGCTTTATATAAACAGGCTTTTCATATAATCGGGCGTGATCTGCCACCGCATTAATATAGGGAAAAAGCGGTGAGAGATCATTGCTCAACTGAAACTTGGCGCCATAGGCCTCACAGGCAATTTTTGCATAGTTACCTATTAAGGGACCGGTTGAGAAAAGGACTAGGGTATCGCGGGACTTCGAGAAGTCCATTTTCTCCAAACAATCAACTCCGTTCATTTGTAATTTTCCTTGAATGCAGCTTTTGCAGGAAAAAAAATCGTGGTATCCCCCATTTGGGCGATTCCAACACCTTGCAACTTCATTATAATTCCCCATAACACGATTGAGTTCAACAGCAATATTTAATTAACAGTGCAGGGGATGTGACATTAAATAGCAAGAATGAAGGAAAAACGTCCAAGTTGCGCTGACCGTGAAGAAAAAAGCTATAACGAAAAGGGGGTACAATGGCACAGTTCAAAACTCTTATGGATGTTTTAAAGTTGCCGGAATAAAGCAATTGTACCTGAGATAAAAAGAGACAAAGGAGGAGTGGAAATGACCGACAAAACACCAGTTTTTGATAAAATCAGGAAAGATTATCTTAACCAGGTTGCACTCATCGAAAACAAAAAAGAAATCAGCGTATCATTGGGGATTACTGTTACTAATGATGGATATAAAATTCCATTTTTTAATAGAACATACACAATAACAACTGACAGAATTATCGATGCAGACGGAAAAACTGTCAGTCATGCTATTGCAGTCATCCTTTGTAAATACTTACTCCTTTGTCCCAATCTACCATCAAGCGATTCAAGTCTGGTGACCTACAAAGATTTCAAGGATGCAAATCCTTATGTGGGCGGTTTTCGAAATACTGTTGAGGACCCAATTGCCGGCTATTTTGAACACGGTTTGCCCCAGCTGGAAAAAAGATGCCTGGATCTGGGAGGATACCCTTTTGTTAGTGAGGTTTCCTGCCAACTTGCCTTTAAATTCCAGGCTCTCCCCACCGTACCAATTATTCTGTTATTCAACGATACCGATGAGGATTTTCCGGCCCAGGCGACACTTCTTTTTCAGAAAAATGCATACTCCTATCTGGATATGGAATGTCTGGCCATGATTGGTGCGGCCTTGGCTTATCGCCTCCAGGGGAAGTGAAATATCAAAGACAAGAACTGACCCAGCTTAATGCTGAAACTGAAAACGAATTCGCTTTGCTTGCAGGGCAGCTCAATTGTCTGGGCAACTTTTTCGCTTAATGTGAGGGCAGAATACAATGAATAAAGAGAAATATATCGACCCGTTTCTTGAAAAAAGACTCATCAAGTACGATGAATGGTTAGACAAAAAACAAATTTCATGTTCTTCAAAGGTCATCCCTGTTTCAGAATCATTAAGCACAAAACAATGGGTTCTCCCTATAGAGCAGGTGATGGCGATACTTCAAAAAGCGGAATCGGTAGCAGTTCAGAATTGTGAATGCCGGACCCATTATAAGAGGTGCGATAAGCCGGTAGAAGTCTGCTTCTTGCTCAATGGTGTCGGAGACACTTTCGTGAGAAAAGGAAGAGCTCGTCACGTTAATTTATCTGAGGCGGCTGAAATTTCAAAGAAGGCAAATGAAAATGGCCTTGTTCATCTCGGTCTCTATATGCCTGACCATGAACTCTTTGCACTATGCAGTTGTTGCTCCTGCTGCTGCCACGATTTGCAGATCGTTAAACAATTTGACCGGAAGGATCTGATGATCCATTCGGAATATGTAGCGGTCACACTTTCGGAGAGTTGTATTCATTGTAGTGTATGCGTTGATAGATGCGTCTTTGGGGCCCGGGGTTTTCAGGATGGAAAAATGGAATATATTCCTGCGGAGTGCCTTGGATGTGGGCTTTGTGTAACAACGTGCCCTAATGAAGCGATATCCATGGAAGTGCGTGAAGGTAGATGACGGTCAGGGAAAAAATATCTTATGCATGCTCTAAACCGTGGTTTGTCCCGAATTACTTTCTTATTATTCTATCACCAGATTGCTCTAGTTCTTCTGCCGTGATCAGGCGGTAACTTGTGCTTCGTCCCCCTCCCGGATTTTGAATCAGAATATGGCGGGCGACGAGTTCCCGCATATCCCTGGGTGCAGTGTCGGATGAACTTTTGGTAAATTTAGCATATTTCGATGAGGTCATGTGTCCCTTAAAATTGTCGAGCATGCGATTAATAATTTGGCGCTGTCGTTCATTCACCGGATCAGGATTACTCCGGTTCCACAGTTCCGCCTTAAAAAGAACCGAGGACAATGTATCTTCTGCATTAACAACACTTGCCGGTGACGAGCCTCAGCGAGCAACGACGCTAGGGCTTTATCGTCTCAGATGAAATTTGACCAGTCTTTCTTTTCATAACCGCAAATCATGCGGTGAATAGCTGCCTTATTCACCGCAAGCGGACTCCACTCCGGAGAACAAAGGACGTTTTTGACTTTTATAATTTCTTTTAATCGAGTACGAAAGTCTTCATACTTCAAATGCATACGTAATCAAGAATTTTCCCTGGAACCATCGTGTATGCTGTCTTTTTTCTTCTTTGAAGTACCTCAATCGTTTAACAGCAGTCGAGGAACAGACAGCTACATGGGCAGGAATCATAGGCGCCTATGTTCGCTATACGAACGGTTTCAATTCCATCCGGAAGACGGGTCAGGTTAAAGTTCTGATTGGCCTCCTCGGTATCTGATTAAAATCATAGCATCTTCTGCTTGGCAATCTGAAATCTGAATTGCTGCGCAAGAATCGGAGTGTATCTGTCTCGGTCAGGTTCTATATTGATCTCAAAGAATAATTTAATGAGGGAAATAAAATGGAATCTGAAGTCAAATCAATGAACCTTTCTGAATGGGGCATGCTCATCCTCTTGTCTATTTTGTGGGGCGGATCATTTTTCTTTGTCGGAGTTGCTGTCAAAGCATTTCCTCCTCTCACCATCGTCTCTTTACGAGTTACGCTGGCGGCCCTGACTCTGCTTACTGTAGTGCATTTCTCTGGGCTAAGACTTCCAATGAGACGAGAAGTATGGATCGCATTTTTAGGAATGAGTCTTTTGAATAATGTGATCCCGTTCAGCTTAATTGTGTGGGGACAGACACATATAGCCAGCGGTTTAGCATCCATTTTGAATGCAACGACACCTCTATTTACTGTCATTGCAGCGCATGTATGGACTCGTGATGAAAGAATGAACCGAATGAAAGTGTTTGGTGTGGCAATCGGTTTTGCCGGAGTAGTTATCATGATAGGCTACGAAGCACTTACGGGGCTCGGAAACTCGATATATGGCCAGTTTGCCATTCTTGGGGCGGCTGTATCTTACTCTTTCGCTGGAATATATGGTCGCCGATTCAGGCTACTTGGTATAAAACCGATAGTCACCGCTACCGGACAGGTAACGGTTTCATCCGTTATTCTCATCCCCATAGCCTTGCTTGTCGAAAAGCCGTTCACACTTCCTTCCCCTGGTTTAGAAATATGGTCAGCCATTTTGGGGTTAGCTGTTTTTTCCACCGCACTTGCCTATATTCTTTACTTTCAGGTTCTTTCAACAGCTGGAGCAACCAACGTACTTCTGGTAACATTACTCATACCTGTAAGCGCCATTCTACTAGGGACCGCCTTTCTCGGTGAACAGCTTGAGCTAAAGCATCTGTTTGGCATGGGGCTCATCAGTCTGGGATTGTTATCAATTGACGGCAGAGTCTTCAAATTGGTGAGGATGACAAATTCGGTAATTGAAAGATGACACAGCAAACCATGAAATCTCACTCTACATACACCACGGACGACAGACGATGGAATGCTGTTGTAGGTAAGGAGCAGTCAGCAGACGGATGTTTCTATTATGCTGTTATGACGACGGGAATTTTTTGTCGGCCGAGCTGTTCTTCCAGATTGCCGAATCGTGAAAATGTAGAATTCTTTATCAGTAGCGAAGACGCCCAGGCATCAGGGTATCGGCCATGCAAAAAATGCAAACCTACCGGGACCACTGTCAAGGAGGAAGCAGAACAGAAAATAATTAAAGCCTGCCGGATAATAGAAAACAGCAATACGGTTCCCAAACTAATCGATCTTGCAAAAGAGCTGAAGCTGAGTCCCTATTATTTCCATCGCCTTTTCAAGAAGTTTGTCGGAGTTACCCCGAAACAATTCGCCTCAAGTCATCGGTCCCGACGTTTAAGTAATAGTCTGAAATTAAGCGAGTCAATAACGGAAGCATTCTATGACGCCGGGTTCTCTTCAAGTAGCGGTGCGTATAACAAGAATCAAGATCAGCTTTCGATGAAGCCTAAAGAGTATAGAGCTGGAGGCGTTGGCATTACCATTCAGTATGGGGTTGCCGAGTGTATTCTCGGCTGGATAATTATTGCTGCAACAGACCGTGGTATTTGTGCTATTGAGTTCGGTGACGATCCGATGATGTTACCCCGGCAACTTCAAGAAATATTTCCTAAGGCAATAGTCACAAAAGCGGGGCCTGGTTTTACATGTTTGATTGAAGAGGTCGTAAAATTTATCAAGGCACCTCATGACAAATTCAACATCCCACTCGATATTCAAGGCACGGCGTTTCAGCAAAAGGTCTGGAGTATACTGAGACAAATTGAGCCCGGACAAACGATGAGCTATACCGAAGTGGCTGAAAAGATCGGCAACCCGAACGCCGTCCGAGCTGTCGCCACTGCCTGTGCTTCAAATAAACTAGCCGTATTGATACCTTGCCACAGGGTTATCTCAAAGGATGGTAAGTTAAGCGGGTACCGATGGGGTGTTGAACGGAAAAAAATGTTGCTTGATAACGAAAAAAAAGAAATGTGAATCTTGGAATAAAGCTTGAAGAATCGCTAGTTGGGCGGCAATCTTCTTCTTATAACTAAGGCCGCAGAGCGTCAACGGGTGAGGATATTTCCTCACCCGTTGACGACAATAGTTATGGTGCGAAATCATCGATAATAAGCAAGATCTGTTCTGATCATCTGTATCATTCCACAGGTTCAGGCCGTTCTGCTCAGAAGGCCAGCTGTTGGTTAGTAATATGGGCCTGCCGAATACTTTGTGGTTTAAGCTTGGCTGTACTGATTTTTCAAACTTGCTGTTAAACTCTCACTGAAACTGATTCTTCCATACGTACTTTGAATCCTGATATCAGCTTTTCCAGCTGATTCGACAGTATCGATAGTTCGCGCGCACTATTTTCTACTTCACCGCTGCTGTTGCCTACCTGTGTGGACTGCTCGTTAATAATAGCGATATCCTGAGCGACCTCACCGACGGCGACCGTGCTCTGGGCAACATTTTCATTCACTTCGGAAATACCCGCCGACGCTTGAGAGATATTGTTGGTGATTTCATTGGTCGCGGCGGACTGTTGTTCAGCCGCCGAGGCGATGTTGCTGATTGCTGAGTTTATTTCTTTAATTATCGCGGCAATGTTCTCTATATCATTGATGGCAGATTCGGTGGTGAACTGCATTTGCCCGATCTTGTTCTTGATATCAACTGTTGCTTCCGCAGTTTCTTTAGCAAGTTCCTTGATCTCATTGGCCACCACGGCAAAACCTTTGCCGGATTCTCCAGCCCGTGCAGCCTCGATGGTCGCATTGAGGGCCAACAGATTGGTCTGCTCGGAAATCTCGGTGATCACTTCTGTCACCTTGCCGACGCTTTTGGCTGAATCCTCAAGTTCACGCATTTTCTTTGACGTTGTATCGGACTGCTGGACCGCCTTCTCGGAAATCGTGTAAACATTTGCCGCGTTCTGACTTACTTCCTGCACAGTTGTTGACATTTCCTCCGTCGCTGAGGCAATCATGTTTACATTGTTTGAGGACTGCTCCATGGCAGCAGAAACAGAGTGAAAGTTGGTGCTCATCTCCTCGGCAGCCGTGGCAACGGTGCTGGATTTCTGTGATGTATCCTTTGCAGCAGAGGAAAGTTGTTTCGAAACAGCCGCTAACCCGGTAGATGAGCTGGAGAGGTTTTTGCTGCTCTCTATTATCTCCCTGATGACATCTTCGAGCCTGTTTCCCATGGTGTTGAGTGCGACGACCAGTTGACCTATTTCATCCTTCTTGTCAGTAGTGATAGAATTGGTGAAATCGCCCCTGGCCATCTTTTCGGCAAGGTTGACCGCTTGGCTGACCGGTCGAGTTATGCCAAGAATGATCATTCTGCCAAAGAAGATACCAAGCACTATGCCTACTGCAATGACTATTAAGGAAATCAGTTTACCTTGTTGATACGTTGCACCAGCATCCATATACTCCCTTTCAGCTCCTTCGAGTTGTACATTGACAAGATCACTGAATTTGGTCGATATAGGATCTATGACGGGATATAGTTCTTCAACGGTAAACTTTTCCAGGGCAGTGCGGTCCTGTTGATTGATTATACGTTCTAAGGCGACTATGTAAGCGTTAGCCTTCTCCATCAAAGGTTTAGCCTCGGCTACCAGTCGGATCTCTTCGTCCACGAGTTTAGTGGCCTGGTATTTTTTCCAATTTTCTTCAATAACTCTGGTTGCTTCGGTAACATTTTCTCGACCTTGATCCCAAG
>JBARUR010000353.1:0-6270 GCA_049645845.1 Desulforhopalus sp.
CATATATTGTGTTGCACAGAGTTTAACCAGACACTAGTGATCCCCATATTTTAGCCGAACAGTCAAACAAAATTGATTCCAAGAAAATACAGCCGTACGGTCAAAAAGAGGGTCAATAAAATAACCAAGTGGCACCTGGTCCAAAAACTACAGGTATATTTGCGCGAAACCGGACTCATATCCTGACATGATCGCGGGTGATCAAGACAATTACATAGCATGTGCGCAATGCTTCCCAGGCAGAGTGACGAACGTATTGTTACTGTCAATCTGGTTATTTGATCAGCTGTAAACCTTGGAATGGTTGTGTTTTAAAGGGGGATCTTGAATATCTTCATCGGCATCTTCCAATCATCCTCTGAGTGGTTTATTGACAATATATCTAATTACATCTACTGTACCCTTAAATAATTAACAAAGGATCTAAATACATCTGTTGATATTCAAAAGAGGGAGGTTATGGATTATTACATGATGACCGATGATGGGATAACGCTCGCTATAGGACAACGATTCAAAAAATTACGTTTACGGAAAAATCTCACACAAGAGGAACTTGCCAGTCGAGCTATGCTTTCCATCTCCACGGTTAAATCTTTAGAAACAGGCAAAGGCAAACTTAAATCTATGATTGCTATTTTGCGAGAGCTTGGATCTCTGGATGACCTGGATTCCTTTCTTCCTGATCCCGGACTTAGTCCCATGCAAATTGCAAAAATGAATGGTGTTAGAAGGCAGAGGGCAACTGGTAAACTTGGAAAGAAAAGCAATAGCAGTAAAGAACAAGAATGGTAGACGGGGTTGAAGTCGCTTACGTTAAAATCTGGGATCAAGTGGTTGGGGCTGTTACTTGGAATGATAAAAGTTTTTCAACATTTGAATTTGATAAAAATTTCTTGCGGAAAGGTCTAGACTTATCCCCAATCCATATGCCTTTAGCAGGGGCTCTGAGAGGAGATGCCATCTATTCTTTCCGTAGTAGGAGTACTATTGGATTCGACACATTTAAAGGGTTACCCGGTATGCTGGCCGATAGTTTGCCTGATCGGTTTGGAAACGCAATTATCGATTCTTGGCTGCAAAGACAAAAAAGGGACATAGCTAGTTTTAGTCCTGTGGAACGGCTTTGCTTTATCGGCAGCAGAGGTATGGGGGCTTTGGAATATGTTCCCTGCCTGAACGTAAAGCTAAATGAACCTGTGCCTGTCGAGATCGAAAAGTTGGTAGAATTAGCTCATGAAGTAATAACAGAAAGGTCTCGCTTGAATTTTGATGTTACCGGTGATGACTCGAAGAATAGTGAGTCGCTGGCTGAAATCCTCAATGTCGGAACATCAGCTGGCGGTGCAAGAGCAAAAGCAGTCATAGCAATCAGTGAAGGAGGAGATATTATTTCTGGTCATTTAGATCTTCCTTCTGGATATGAGCACTGGCTTATCAAATTTGATGGAGTTGCAGATATTGAACCAGGTGTTCCACAAAGAGATGGTAGGATTGAATATGGTTATCATTTAATGGCCAAGGAAGCTGGAATTGTTATGCCTACCTGCAAAATACTAGAAGAAAATGGAAGAGCTCATTTTTTGGTGAAACGTTTCGATCGATTGCCTGATAACCAAAAAGTTCACATGCAGAGTTTATGTGGTCTAGCACATTATGACTTCAATATGCTAGGCGCTTACGGGTATGAACAGGTTTTTGGTGTAATGAGAAAATTAAGAATTCCAGCAAGTGAGGCAGAGCAGCTATACAGACGTATGGTTTTCAATGTAGTTGCGAGTAACCAGGATGACCATACTAAAAACATAACATTCTTAATGGATAAATGTGGAAAATGGAGCCTTTCACCGGCATACGATGTCACCTATTCTCATAACCCAGGCGGCAAATGGACTTCTAGCCATCAAATGACAATTAATGGTAAGAGGGGCAATTTTACACGGGAAGATCTTATGACTGTAGGCCGTTCAATAAATTTGAAAAAGCCGGGTCATATAATTGATGAAATCATTAAAATTGTACGAAAATGGCCAGAGTTTGCCCAAAAAGCAGGAGTTAGTCTAAAAACAGGACAGGTAATAGCTCAAGTTCAGCAAAGGGCAGTCAACGCCTTTTGATTAAGCATGCCGACGACAAAGGATTGGTGACAATTCCTTATCCCCGAGAGAAACTTGCCGAAAAAGGCACGTGATAAACAGTAAGAAAGCTGGCCCATAATAGTTATGGAGGTATGCAATGAAATATCCTGTAGCGATTCATAAGGATCAGGATTCGTGCTGCGGTGTTACCGTACCGGACGTTCCTGGCTGTTATTCAGCAGGGGAAACCCTGGACGAAGCTATAAAGAACGCTCAGGAGGCTATTTCGAGTCATCTTGAACTCTTAGCCGAAGAAGGGGACGTGGCCATCAACGCGTCTGTTGTGGATGACCATGTCGGCAGTAAGGAATTCGAAGGGGCGATCTGGGCATATGTTGATGTAGATGTCACAGCCTTCCTGGGTAAGACCGAGAAGGTGACCATCACCTTGCCTAAACTCCTCATTAAAAAAATCGACGCCCTGGTTGCGGAAGGAGGAGCAAAAAGCAGGTTTGCTTTTCTTGCCGAATCCGCGCTTAAATCATTGCGATAATCAGTTACAGGGAGCAACTGACCATGGCAAAACGACTAATACAAGAAGAGAGATAGGTTCTGAGACGAGTAAAGGCGTTTTGAGGCCGGTGTTGAGGTAAGGAGGTTTGCAATTTCGCTTGGAGAAGCCATGATGAGGTTAATGCTGATTGGGACAAGTGGATGGTCCAGGAGAGCTTTAAGAGCAGTGGGGGTGAGCCGATGTCGACCAATCGATCAGAGAACGCAACCAAGAAAAAATGCACGATGACTTCCGAACAACTTTCTTTTTTGCAATCCAAAGCTGCAAACTATATCTGGTGGAAAACGCCAGAGGAAGCAATCGAGTTTCCCCTTTTGGTTCTGGGGCAGGTGATGGACTTATGTAACTGGGGAGATCTTATTGATTTGGAAAAAACATTTTCCAAAGAAGAGTTGTTGAGTTTTTTGGAAGATGCAGAAGCTGGTCAACTCAGACCTCGGTCTTGGAACTTTTGGCATATCCGGTTGGGATTCGAGTATGAGGATATACCACTTTATCCCGTCAGGTTTGAAAGTGACATTACTCCACAAAGAGCAGATACGCCTTTGGCAACAGAGGAAAGGGTTCTAACAGTAGCAAGTCTTGATCTTATGGCAACAAAACTTAAGGTCATCTTGCAGAGAAGTTATGTTAAAGATTATCAGGACATTGCCGCAATGATTAAGGCAGATGTATCTTTGGAAAAAGGATTAGCTACTGCCAGGCAAATATTCGGACAAACATTTGCCCCGGTCGAAAGTTTACGTGCTTTGAATTATTTTGAGGATGGGGATTTAGTAAAATTGAAAAAAGAAGAAAGAAAAATTATTTGTGATGCTACAAGAAAAGTATCTAGCGAGGGTCTTTCTGAACATCAAGAAGAAAACTGTGGTCCCAAAGGTTAGTTGTTGTCCTCCTGGCAATCGATACGTCAAGATAGGGTTCATATCGATCTCTCCCCCAGGCGACTGTTTTCTTTTGCTTTGCCAGAATATTTCCTTGTTGCTCAAAAATGACGATCGATCAGCTGCACAATCATGCATTTCGGAAATCGCATATTGAAATTCAAAAACTGAATGAGCGGAACGAACTGATTCAGTTCTTCATCAGAGTAAGAACTTCCAGATGGTTTCTCTCGTCCTCGGGGACCGATGTTGATCTTCAATAATAAACGACACGATAAATTCAGAACAAGCCAGTTATACATGGAAGATCGAGAGCAGCAATAAAACTTGTGCGTGTGTGGCGCATGCGCTATTGTAAATTGAAGATCAATATCCAAAAGGAGAGTCAAAAATGAGCGCACAAGCACAACACGAAACGATGTTAAGAAAGCCGATCTTAATGCCGCCTAGCATGATCAAGAAGGTTGACGGTATAGCGAAACAAAAAAAGGTGTCCTTTGCTGAGGTGGTGCGAGAAGCCGTAAACGCTTTTAGTGAAAAACCAAGCGCAGAGGATGAACTTATTTTAGATGCACTGGCAGACACCATGATACAAACGACCGAAAACCTCATTAAAAAGATGGATGAAATAGAAAAACGCCTGGATGAAACTCACGCTCTTTTGGAGGCTCAATAATGGGTATCAGTGAGAAAGTTATGGAGGCTTTGAAAGCGGGAATTCTCTTGAACGAGCGGGTTGTAACTCTCATTGAAAAGGTTGACCGTGTTGATCAAGATGTTCGCAAAATGAACGACAGGCTTATTCGGCTGGAAACTATGGTCGAAATTGCCAAGATGCAGCCCAGGCTTTCATCTGAATCAAAATAGGAGAAAGAATATATAGACACCTTGGAATGCTCATCCAGTTCCGGGCTCTGCGGTAAATATTTAAACAGGTTTAGCCCGGGTCGACCAGGTTCATAGATCTGGTATCAGAAACAAAGATCCGGAGCAGCTGCCGGCAACGTTTTTGATACCATTGCTTTCTCGATGCCGACCGGTGCAGGTCGGATCTGCCGCCGGTGGTCCTGGCGGGTGGTATCAATCCACCCTTGGTTAGCTATCTTGATTAACTCGTCAACTGAGCTTGAGATTTACCTATCTCTACCATTGTCTCCAATCGAACCAACCTCCGGTCATGTTCACGCAACTCTTTTTAGACTTCCGTCAAAACACCACCTATTCGTTCCACCTTGCCGGTTAAGAGCAGGATTTCTTTCATTGTTGAAATTACATCTTTTAATGTACTCAAGCTGCCCTCCTTATTTCTGCCAATACTCTTTCAGCATCACTTAAGCCTTTCTCTAAAGACTTTTTTGCTTTTGTGGCGGCCATGTTAACCTCATCTATTAATGCGGCCATCAAAACCTCGTTGTCGTTTGCTGTTTTTTGGGTACAGCGCTGCCGTACTAGCTCCGACATACTGATACCTTCTTTTTTGATTCTTTAACAAGAAACGCCTTAAACTCTGGTGTACCAAGTATTGTGATTCTCTCAGATTGAACGCTCATTCTACGACCTCCATTGCTTGGATTATTACAATGAACATTGTAATGCTGATGAGGTTGTTCGCGACAAAAATGCTCTTATAAAGCATTTTTTGTCAGATGTTTTGATTCAAGATGATTTTTTACCCTGGTATCACTTTATCTCGACCTGGGCTGACCTGGTTAATATCTGGTATCAAAAATAGAGATCCGGAGCAGCCGCCGGCAACATTTTTGATACCATTGTTTTCTCGATGCCGACCTGTGCCGGTGGGATCTGCCGCTGGCCGTCCTCAAGGATGATATCGATCCGTCCTGGTTCACTGTTTTGATTCAAAATGGCCTGGTAGATAGTCAATACCTTGTACGCCGCTGACACGCCCCTCGAAGTTACCAGCAAAAAATTTCTGGAAAAATCAATAATTCATGATGCTCCATTTACAGCTGGTTTTCTGGGATTAAATTGATATTTTTGATGTTCAAGAATGCTCCTTTTTAGGCATGTTTTCCGGACATGATCACGTATGCCCTGATCAGGAATAAGGTAAATTTTCGTAAATCTAGCTCGGCCTATGCCTGCCAGTGAACATCTCTTTACTTTTAAACAGCAGTCGCAAATGTTTTTGGGCTCGCTGTTGCAACTGACTCCGAAGAGCCATTTCTGATCTCACGTACAGCAGCACCTTGGAACACCTTTGTCAGAAATGGTCGAAATGTTCAATAAAATTTCCTGTCGGTAACTGAATCATTCGGTTATGATATGCTGGAACAATCTTGACTTCCGGAGTGATGATAATTTGTTGATGATTCAATCCAAGCACTGAAGCCACTTCAGCCAGAGGCGGACACCTCACGGGCTGTACGGTCGATGTTTGATCGTTTGACCACCGCCTTGGTAAGTTTCGAAAGGAATTCCATGGGTACTATACTAAAATTCTAACCAAAACATTCTACGGATAAGCCGCAGATGTTTACGTTATAAACAGAAGAGTAAATGAAGCAATGAATTTTATCCCTCGGGGAACAATAAGGTCATCTCTCACCGCAAATTTCTCCTTTAGCGACATTAAGCACTCATTCATCATGAACAGATGTATATGGCCTCCCTGGCTCGTGGTTGAGATGTATGAGATCAGATATAGACGTAATCGGGTAACAGAACGGAGTTCAACATGAAATTCCTGCACGCCGCCGACCTACACCTAGAC
>JBARUR010000354.1:0-3399 GCA_049645845.1 Desulforhopalus sp.
TTAAAAGATCAGTATGTAATGACAGCATAGAGGAAAAGCACATGGGTCATCATCTCGACGGAAAAAGCAGCATTGTACCACTTATCGACAGGCTGAATAAATATCCAATCGGCCTGCCCGATACCGACAAGCTGCGCCAAATCCTGGCAATCCTTTTCTCAGAAGATGAGGCCTATATTGCTTCCCGTTTTCCGCTCACGGAAGCAACCTTGCCGGAACTGGTCCGAGCTACAAAATGGGAAGCCGAAAAGCTGAAAAAACAGCTTGATGTGATGGCCGATAAAGGACTGGTGATGGATACCACTTATGGTGGTAAAACCTACTATCTCCTGATGCCGGGGCTTATCGGCTTTTTTGAATTCAGCTTTATGAAGCAGCGCAATGATCTGCCGGTAGCAGAGTTAGCGCAGCTTATGCATGAATATCTATACGGTGACCCGGACCAGCAGATGGGGAAGGAATTTTTCGGAAGCAAGACGCCTCTGGTTCGATCTCTGCCTTATGAAGAACATATCCCTGTGGCTTCCCAGGTGGCAACTTATGAGAGTGCCAGGGAAATAATCAAAAGTGCTGCATATGGCGCTATTGGCATGTGTTACTGCCGTCATAAAAAAGAACATTTAAACCAGACCTGCGACAAAAAGGCACCGACCAAAGAAATTTGCATATCTCTTGGCACGGCTGCAAAATTCATGGTGCGAAGAGGCTTTGCCGAGCATCGAAGCAAGGAACAATTGCTGGCGATACTTGAGCAGGCCCGTGATTTGAACCTGACCCATATCACCGATAATATCCGCCATAAACCTTCCTTTATTTGCAATTGCTGTTCCTGCTGCTGTGAGGTGTTGGGCGGGGTAAATCAAGGCTTTCCCTTGGGAATAGCCAAAACAAATTATACCCTGCAGATTAACGCCGAAACATGCCTTGGCTGCGGCCTTTGCAAAAAGGCCTGTAACGTTACCGCACTGGAATTGTTTGACGTCGAAAATGGCAAAAATAAGAAGCAGATGTTGGTAAATCCTGATAACTGTCTCGGCTGCGGAGCCTGTATCAGCTCCTGTCCTACTAACTCATTGACCCTTGTCGCGGTTAAGCGGCCTGAGATTCCCGAGAAAAAACAGGACCTCTTCAAGCTGATCCTGAAGGAAAAGAAACGATTGACTCCTTTTGTGATAGGCGACATAAAGAAGAGGATCAGCCGCGCGCTAAAAATACGTTGAACGTATTCAGAGCTGGGGTTGTGCGAGCATTTCGCTCTTCCCGGAAGGGCAGGTAACAACTGGGGTTTACCTGCCTTAATAGCGTCTCGGACTTCGCGACGGTCCGAGACGCTATCTTTTTTCTGCCTCGATTTATCCTGCATTTGTTGTATCATCATTTTGATTGGCTGTAATGGCCTGTCAGTCAAACTGTATTTCCCAACCTTCAGAAAATAATACAATCTAAGAAAATAATATAAAAAATGAGGAACGATATAATGGAAAAAATCCAGGAATATTTGAACAGCTTTGCCTGGGAGCCCATCGCCACAACCGGGCTGAGAATTTTCATGATGATCCTGTTTGCCTGGATTGCCATAAAGCTGGTTCAAAGATTTCTGCATCGCCTTGAAAAGAGACTGATTGTAAAAAGTGTGGAAGAGGGTGAACCGCCTTCAGAATCGCAAAAACGAATCGAAACGATAGTTCGTTTGATAAAACAAGGTTTACAGCTGACATTATTACTGACATTCGGCCTGGTCATACTAAAAGAAATTGGAGTTGATGTTGCTCCAATTCTTGCCAGTGCCGGTGTTGTGGGACTCGCTGTCGGTTTTGGTGCGCAAAATTTAGTCCGTGATGTTATCTCCGGATTTTTTATCATTCTGGAAAACCAGATACGGGTAGGTGATGTTGCTATTGTCAATGGAACCGGTGGCCTAGTCGAGCAAATTAACTTTCGTACGACAGTTCTCAGGGATCTGGCCGGCGTGGTACATATTTTTCCTAACGGCAGTATAACAACCTTAAGCAATATGACGACTGAATGGTCGGCATATGTGTTTGAGATAGGAGTTGCTTATGGGGAAAATACGGATCATGTTATTGAAATTATGAAAAATGTAGGAAAATCAATGTTGGAAGATTCGGAACATAGCAAATACATGATGGAAGAACCTGATATTTTCGGCATCGAAAAATTTGCTGATTCGGCTGTCATAATTAAAGGCCGAATTAGAACAAAACCAATCCGGCAATGGTTAGTAGGCCGTGAATACCTGCGAAGAATCAAATATGCATTTGATGAAAACAATATTGAGATACCTTTCCCCCATCGTTCAATTTACTTCGGGGAAAAGAGTAAGGCTTTCGATTTGCAGCTTTTTGACAAAACAAAAGAAGATGAACCATCTATGGAGTTGAGTCGATAGTTAAGTAAGAGACAATAGGCAAGAGATAATGGATGTGGTATATTATGCGTTTTTACAGCATACCCGGATTTCTCATGAACATTGTATAAATTTCATTATATTGTCGAAATTTCAATATGCTCCGTTCCACTTTTTTAAAACTGAAATTTTCACAATGTTCACCAAAGGCCAGCCGATCTCACCGCGTCTCTTTCGTCGTTGAAGCAATGAACATAGACAACTATAGTTCATTGCTTCACTTCTCGGATACACGGCAACCTCGACTGGTGAGAAATCCGGGATAGCATACTATATCCTTTCGGAGCCACTCACCTTGAAGTCTAAATTATACCCGTTTTTCATCGCAATACCCTGTTTTTTCCCGTTTATATGGCGACTTTTCAACCACAATATTTCACAACCGGCGGGACTCCTCTCTGATATAAGCGTCGGTATATTTCTTTTCGGCATCCTATATTTAAGTCCTCGATGGCTGCGAGCTTTGCTGCTCATTTTCTGGGTCGCCACACAGATCATCTCGCAGGAATTGATGGGAGCAATGCAGCGTTTACCTTCCTGGCAGGATGTGCAATATCTTTTTGATCCCACTTTTGTCAAGAACACCACGGCAGGATTTCATCTTGCGCATCCCGGCTTTGTCCTGGCGTTTTTGCTGTTGAGTGTTCCGGCTTTAATTATGGTTAAGAAGCTTAGAATGGGATTGGGAAAAATCACAACCTGTCTCTTGGCAGGCATAATGCTTCTCGGTCTACACCTTCCCGTTAATAAGGCGTTTGGCAATCAGAGCGTTGCCGCCCGGTATAATTCGCTGCACTGGTTTATTACCGATGCGTCCTCAAAACTTTTTTCTGCCGAGGTAAACGGACTGAGCGTTGCTGATCTGCCTCCTAGCCTCAGGGAAGTTGATCTGGATGGTGAAAAACTATTGCCTGAGCCTGAAGCGAAAGCTAAAAATGTCCTAATTGTGATTCTTGAGGGGATTTCCGGGA
>JBARUR010000355.1:0-9265 GCA_049645845.1 Desulforhopalus sp.
CAGATGTTTGGCAAGAAAAGTGAAAAGGGTGCGGCGGACTCCGGTGCCGTGCCGCTACCACTCTTTGATATGCCTGAGCCGGAGGTTGGGTCAGAGCCAGAACAAGTCGAAGTTACTCCCCATCAACGCAAGAAACCGGGCAGGAAAAAATTACCGGAAAGCCTTCCTCGTGAAACCATTGTCCATGATATTCCCGAACAGGACAAGATCTGCGGCTGCGGTGAAACTTTGGAGCGTATTGGTGAAGATGTCTCAGAAAAACTCGATATCATTCCCGCCGTTATCCGCGTAATCAGGCACATCCGCCCCAAATATGCCTGCAAGAAATGCGAAGGGCTGGAAACAGAAGGTCGGGTAGTAAAAATAGCTCCACCGCCCAGACAGATCATTCCAAAATCTATTGTTACGGCGGGGCTGCTGGCGTACATCCTCACCGCCAAATTTTGTGATGCTTTGCCGTTTTATCGGCAGGAGCGTCAATTTGAACGGATTGGAGCGGAAATCTCCAGAGCAAACATGTGTAACTGGGCAATGAAGGCTGCAGCTGCCTGTCAACCGGTTCTTTCCCTGTTGCAACAGGAGGTCCGATCCGGGCCCCTGATAAATATCGACGAAACAACAGTTCAGGTGCTGTATGAACCTGGCCGGGCACCATCGACGAAATCCTATATGTGGGTATGTCGCGGAGGTCCGTCAGACCGGCCTGCGTTGCTCTATCATTATGCCCCGAATAGATCTGCTGATGTTGCAAAAGATCTGCTCGAAGGATACAGCGGTGTTGTACAGTCCGATGGCTATAGCGGCTATGGTTTTCTTGACCATATGCCGGAGATTGATCATGCTGGCAGCCTGGCGCATGCAAGGCGCAAATTCACCGATGCACAGAAAGCCCAGGGAAAGAACAAAAAACCAGGAAGTGTTGATATTGCCCTCGGCTATATTCGAAAAATCTATGCCATAGAGGCACAGGCCAGGAAAAAAGAGACCACCGGAGAGCAGTTGTTGCATTTGCGCCAGGAAAAAGCGAAACCGATCTTTGATGATTTTTTTAAATGGCTGAGTAAAAAATCACTGCAGATAGTACCGAAAAGCCTTCTCGGCAAGGCGGTAAACTATACGCTCAACGAATGGAATCGATTGCTTGTTTACCTTGATCATCCGTTTATGACGCCGGATAACAATCTGGCTGAGAATGCGATCAGGCCCTTTGTGATTGGCCGGAAAAATTGGATTTTTGCCGGAACTCCAGATGGAGCGAAAGCCAGTGCCGACCTGTATAGTCTTATTGAGACGGCAAAGGCAAATAAACTCGAACCCTACAAGTATCTTCGTTATCTCTTTGAGAGGTCTCCTTTTGCAGAGTGTGAAGAAGATTATAGAGCACTGCTGCCGATGAACTTGAATGCAGACCAGCTGGTGCTACCTGATAAGCCTACTGGGGTTTAATAAGCGCATACGTTTGTTTGATGTTAGGTTTTTATGGGCGCATTTTTTCTCGATACTGTGCATATAAAAGTATAGCAGAAGTACCTCGTAGTTTATATTTGAAATGGCAATATCAATCTTCCCTTCTCTGGCAATGAGCATTTAGGCACCCTAACGTTGTTTGCCAAGGTAGGAGGTCTGAAAATTGGAGACAGGGTGCCGTGAATTTGTAACAGACTATAATGACTAGAAATTGTGATCTCTAATCTTCACTTCAAAAATCGACATCCTGCTCCCAAAGTGTCCGACCCTGAAAACAGAGATGCCTCCAACTTTCCGTTATTAATGGAGATTAACGAGTTAACGAAAACAGCGATTTCGTTTTCCCCCTACCTATTTCGTTTTAAATGGATCTAATTCGTCTAATTGATCTTATCCTATCTGAAAAGACACGCCATACTCCTACTGGCTCGGTCACTTGTATCTTAGCACGGAAAATCGCACTCCCCAATAACGTCTTGACAGTAGCCACTTAGTGCCGTACCATAAGACATATCCTGGATATAAAATATCCGCAATGTATATGCTATTGTAAAATTTTGGAGGCTCATCATGTTTGATGAAAGGTTTATGACAGTTGTTAGTAAGGAAGGAGTTGTTTCCATAGTATCATGCTCCGATAACGAGGCTCATGTAGTGAATACATGGAACTCTTACTTAGCTTTTCCTGGGGAAGAACGGATTCTTATCCCAGTCTATGGAATGAGAAAGACACAAAAGAAAGTTGAGATAAACAACAACGTATTGCTTACTTTGGGCACTAAAGAGATCGAAGGGAAAATGGGTCCCGGAACAGGTTATCTTATTAAAGGAACCGCGAAATTTATGAAATCAGGCCCGGAATTCGACATGATGAAGGAAAAATTTACCTGGGCTAATCGTGTTCTCGAGGTAACAGTCTCATCTGTAAAACAGACAATCTAAACAATCATTTTGTCTTTTCTCTATGCCAAGCGACAACTCCTGCTTATTAGTGCTTTAAAATATTAATTTGAACAGCTAATATTTCGAGGTTGTCGTTTAAAGCAAATATTCATGTTTTTAAAACAACCGGGTATATTGTACATGCGGCATTTATCATACTGTTATAGAAATCAATAACAGAAAAGACAGAGAGAGTTATTCTTTTTAAATTGGAGCGTTGTATGCAGTTCAGTGTTGGCGTAGAGTACGCATTTCATTCATTGTTTTATATGGTCGATCTACCCGAAGGTAAAACCGTCGGTATCAAGCAAATAGCAAAATTAAATGCAATCTCGGAAACATACCTATCCAAGGCGTTCGCCAAACTCAGAAAGAGTGGTATTGTTCGGTCCATACCTGGGGTTAAAGGTGGTTATGAACTTACCAAACCAGCAGAAGATATCTCATTTTGGGACATCATTGAGGCAATAGAAGGCCCTTCTTTCTTTTTTCAGTGCGCTGAAATCCGGAAAAAAAATATTTTTGTCGACGACCCGTCTGTTTTCACAAACAAGTGTCCGTGTTTGATAAAAGTGGTTATACAAGAAGCAGAAGAACTGTTTAGAGACAGGCTACGAAAGAAGTCACTTCGTTGGCTGCATGAACAAGTTCACAATGATTTTCCTGATGATAAGAAATCTGCCATCGATAATTGGATCAAGGCGATATAATTATCGATGGCTCTGTTTTGTTTATTAGGAGCTAGGCCGGTTCCCAGTAACAACGCTTTGGTGAAACAATCTTTCCTTCTTTTTTTAATTTGGCCATTGCTCTATCGACTTCTTTACGTTCTAATTGGCCAATTTCCACAATCTTCCCTGCGTTTAACGGCTTACCTTCTGAGCGCATTACATCTAATATTTTATCAGTAATATCCATTTTTTTCTCCTTTGTTTCTAGATTAGTTCTTCTTAATTATAGTTCCAATGGTCTCACCATTTCGACAAAAAGAGTGTCAATTGTATATCAATAGTATATTCAAATTGTCTGCTTTATAGAACAGACAGTTACTTCCAAGACACAATTTAGGAATGGGAATTTTTCTTCCATCATTTTCATTTCCAAGCCAGGGGATAAATATTTTGCCGTACCATTAATCAGAAAACCACATCCAATTCCATTACGCCCATCTACCTTTTTATTACCTACTGTCATTAAAATTTTTAGCCCATTACCTACACTTCCCAATGTTGATCTTGTTTCTCCAAAGGGTATAAGCAGTCTTCCATCTCTTGTTGTGAAGATGTTGGAGTTCCATGTGGGAACAATAGTAACTTCCTGGTTTTCGTAACTCACTATCGCGGCAAATCCATCATCACTTATCACACGCGAAAAATTGTCTGGAAACATACATCACCTTAATTATTATGTTGCATTATGGATATCATGTGTCTACAATAGGATTAATACGAATTAACGCAATTTGTCAATTGTTTTTGTTTGGATTTAAGATTTCTAGTCACCAGCCAAAGACTTTCATCAGAAAACTACATAGAGGTTTGTAAAGTGTATGACCAATTCGCATTCCAGAGCTATCTTGAGCACTGGGAAAACACATTTAAAGCTACAGATCCAACACATAGCGTACATTTTCAGAAAGAAAATTGTATAAAGCGCATAAAAGAACAGGTCATCTCCTTAAATGATCTAAACCATACAATTCAGCTAAACTGCGGCCAAGATTACAATTTAAAATTTAGAAAATGTGTTGATCTGAACGGACTAGATGTCTGCGGTAAAACCATGCCTTATGGTGGTTTTATTGGTGGGGATTACTTTGATTTTCATTGGCGACTAGACTCTCGAAAAGAAGCGTTAAGTGTAGCCGTTGGAGATAGTTCAGGACATGGCCCTGAGTCTGCACCCTTAATGTTAACAGTTCGAGAGTTTATAAAAGCAAGGGCATCACAGCCTGGGCCGATATCAGATGTCATATCTGAAATGAATAGCTACATCACGAGTTCTGTCCAGCATACCGGCAATTTCATGACACTGTTCTACCTTACAATAGACACCAAAAATCGAGATTTGCTTTGGGTGCGGGCCGGCCACGAGGCAGGTCTTGTCTACGACCCTACCAGTGAAACTATTGAGGAGTTAAAAGGTAATGGTGTTGCACTAGGTATTGCAGACGAGTTTGAGTATGAAGAGTACACTCAGAGTAAATTAATTGATGGTCAAGTAATAGTTGTAGCGACTGACGGTTTTTACGAGGCTCTAAACGAACGAGGAGAAATGTTTAGTAAAAATAGGCTATGCAACATTATTAAAGAAAATTCGAAAAAGCCAGCCAAAGACATTCTTGCGGCAGCGTTCAATGAATTATTAAAATTCACCGAAAAAAGTCAACTCCAAGATGACGTCACATTGGTTGTTATCAAAGCCGGTGGCACAAATTGCTATTTACCACACTCTGATCATAAGAACGGCGTTTTTTTGCCAAATTAATGATGTCCTTTTCTTTTTTCTGGACGGCGTTAATTTGGTAAATAAACTTGCACTCCCTCTCCTTCTTAAAAGTGTATAAAATTCAAGATCTGCCTCAATTGCATCAATTATTTCCTTTCGTATGTAGGACCAAATAATTATCGAGTTGTTGAGATTTTGTCTTGACTTTTTTTATATATTTACCATAATGCAGAAAACGTGGATACATAATATCTACAATCAACAAACAAAGGAGACAATCACGATGATACCGGAAAAGCTGAAAGAAATTTTGAAAAATACCGGAATTGCGGCAATCGCGACTTTGGGTAAAGATGGTCCACACCTCGTTAATACCTGGAACAGTTACATAAAAATCTCAGAGGATGGGCGCTTGTTGATTCCAGCTGGATATATGAACCGCACAGAGGCCAATGTTACATACAATGACCAAGTATTGATCACCTTAAACAGTAGAAAAGTGAAGGGCAATCATGGACCTGGCGCTGGATTTTTAATCAAAGGGACAGCGTCCTTTATCACCTCAGGTCCGGACTATGATCTATTAAAAGCGAAATTCGATTGGGTACGGGCTACTTTGGCAGTTTCCATCGATTCTGCTGAACAAACTTGGTAGTCAGGGTTTGCTGAATAATCTAAAGGAATTGTTGCGAGGAATAATATCAAGAAAAAGACTATTATAATTGATTGTCCTGTCCACCAAGGAAATAGCGGTGGGCAGGTAGTTGAAATAGAGCAGATGGAAAACGGCACCTTGTCTTAAAATCTTATTGGTGTGCATCATTTAACCCTATAAAATCCTTGCCACAAATATTCAAAAATCTTTCCCGCGTCTGTTTCAAGACCCTCTACATAGTTCCCATAGACCTGATAAACCAAACTAAGCGACATGATTAAGACAGTCTACCAGTACGGATTTTTCATATAGGTCGCCGGGAGTCGGAATTACCCAAACGGAGTTGGCGTGAATTTTGGCAAACTCCCACTTAATCGCCAAATCGCCGAACATTTTTAAAGGATAAGAATTATGAACATATTTAGATTACAGATCATTACCGTACTTTTTGTGGCGAGTGTGTTGCTTGTTGCACCCGCTTTTGCTGCAGACAAGCGCATCGGTGTCTTAGTTTTCGATACGGTGTTAACCAGCGATGTGACGGCACCTGCGGAAGTATTCGGGGTCGCGACACGTAACTCATGGTTCGCTGACTACGAGGTTGTGTTTATTGGCGTCGAACGTAAGTCTGTGATTACCACGGAGGAAGGAATACGCCTGCCTGTCGATGCAACCATATATGACGCTCCTAAGTTAGATGCTCTCGTCGTCGCAAGTGCATACGAAATGGATTGGTTATTTAAGAACGCTGACCTAACGGCTTTTCTACTTACACAAGCTAAAACGGTCAAGTGGTTGGCTAGTAACTGTTCGGGAGCCTTCTTGTACGCTCATGCAGGACTGCTGGATGGCTATAGGGCAACAACTTGGGCGGGTGGCGAGCGCGGGCTTCAACGTGAATTTCCGAAAATCAAAGTCGTGATTGATAAAAATGTGGTGGTTGATCGAAATCGAATTACGAGCAACGGCGGGATACCATCCTATCAGGCCGCTTTGGTGATGCTTTCCATGATGGCCGATTCCGGAAAAGCGAAGACCGTATTCGAAACCATCCAACTCAATCGGTTGATTCCATGGTCTGATATTGAAAGTTTCTTGCCGAAATCTTGAGGTTAGCTACAACTTCGCTTATTGGGGCTCCTTAATCAGTTGTCCTGGGAATAAGGAGCCCACAAGATACAACGACTGCATGGTCTGTGGTAATGCCAAGGCAAATTTAGCTACTGTGTGTGTTATACGCTGCCCAGAAGAGTGGTCAGTTTTCAATAAAAGAATCAATCATATTCTTATATTTTCATACTAGAAAGAAAGATAATATGCCGAAAATTGCAATATCCGATGTGGAGATAGCAAATTGTTTTGAAGTAATGTCTGAGCTCAGACCTCATCTCGTAAAAGAGAGTTTCGTCTCTATGATTCGTGAGATGGAGAATAACGGTTACCAACTTGCTTTTATAAAAAGTGAAGGCGTTATTGCAGCAGTCGCAGGATTTCGAATTTCTACAAACCTGATAATGGGAAAACATTTCTACGTAGAAGATTTGGTAGTTAAAAAGTCGATACGGTCAAAAGGACTTGGGGGTATCCTGATGAAATGGCTAGAATCTCGAGCCCAAAATGAGGGATGCATAAATTTTCACCTGGACTCCGGAACTCAGCGTGGAGATGCGCATCGGTTTTACTTCAAGCATGATTTTAGCATTCTTGCTTATCATTTTGCAAAAAAACTATGATCCACAATATTTAAGAAGTAATTGATAATTCTTGAACAGAAATCATCTCTATTGGATAGATTATTTCAAAATAATGGCTCTGTAGACAACATTATTGTTGATACATGTTGTCCGGAATATATATAGCAGTCAAAAGCTAAAGGCGTTGTAATATGGATATAAAAGAAAAAATGATAGCAAGAAACCCTTCCCAGAAAATGAACTGTCTAACTTCGAAAGACAAGCCTCTAATCTCGATAGTGTTCCATTCTGGTAGCGGCCATACTGAACAGATGTCGCACGCCGTCGCTAAGGGTGCTCTTGCCGACGGCAACGTAGACGTCATAGAACACCAGATCTTTGAAACAGATTTCAGCGGTGGCCGCTGGCAGAATGATCACCTCCTTGAACAGCTTGACCATCCGATGCTATCATTTTCGGGTCACCGACTTACATGGGCGGCATTTCCGCGCAACTTAAATCTATGATGGATGCTACAAGCCCCCGCTATCTGCAAAGAAAGTGGGTCGATAAGATCTCCGCAGCGTTCACCGTATCTGGGACACCAAGCGGTGATAAACTTGGTATGCTCTTGGGCTGTGCGACTTTTGCGATGCAACACGGTATGATTTGGATCGGCGTTGCCGAATCGCCAGTGACAGGCGAGGGATATAATCGCCTCGGTTTCTTCTTCGGCGCTGCAGGCGAAGCGCTGCTTGAACCTCCAGCAGAAAAGCCATCCGCTGAGGACAAGCTTACGGGGGAGATGCTCGGTCGTCGCGTTGCCACTCTAGTGTGTCACATACGCCCACGTCCATAATCGGGTTGTGGGTGAAGTGCCATGGGAAGCATGATGTCTGTTTGAGTTGGCTGCATTCTGTAAGAGAACACTTTAAAGTTCAAAATTTTGGTTTCAATCCTTGATTGAGTTCTAGATCATATGTGTTAAAAAAACACCATGAACTTGCAGTACAGCCGGATACGGGAAAACCGTCCGACCGGAAGTGACCAGCGACTCCAAAGAGAAGGTCTTCTCTCAGATTCCTTTTTTGTTTATAGGAGATTAGGGAAAGCCGAACTTCCTGAATACAGGAAACATATTCACCCTGCATGCTGAAAACTGATTAGTACTGGCAATGCAAATATTGAATCTGTGACTACATTATAGCCTTGTGGTATCTTTTATATTGTCTAATGCGGTTTCATGCCTCGCTGCAAGTTAGCTCAATGTTCATATCAACTGTTTCGCCATGAATCCAGGTGTTGGATAATGATCTAACTGAACGTTGCAACCACCAATTAAGGAGGACAAGGACAATGCGATTACACATCACCGCTATGTCTTTCACGGTAGGTCTTATTTGGGGTGTGACGATTTTTCTCGTTGCCTTGGCAAATTTGATTTGGCCGAATTACGGCCAGGCTTTTCTCGAACTCACTGCGTCCATTTACCCAGGCTATCACCTTAGCTCAAGTATTGGGTCCGTCATTATAGGAACGTTATATGGTATTGTGGATGGTGCGATTGGAGGTGCTGTATTCGCCTGGGTGTACAATTTTTTTGCCCACAGGCTCTCAAGCGGCACAACCTAATGAGACAACAAAGGGAGACTCGCTGCAAAAATAGCCACATGCTCTTCATAACGTAAAAAGAATTATTACCTGAAGTGTAACCGGACTCACTAAAGCTCACCGGTTAACACAACGTTGAGATTGTCAATTCAAATATCATTTTTTATTTATTAATTTCAGATACATAAATTATTCTCGTATCCTTCTGAGAAAGGTGTTTGCAACAATGTCATATATATCTAAACCGTCTGCTGAGCCCTCTGTAACGACCTTCGATGAGTTTGTGCGATTAGCTGATTATTCTCTGATGGAGACCTTGAATGCTGACCCTAATGCCACTGAAGATGGTGATGATCACCGTGCCCGTCAGGTTTTTTCTGGTCATTTCGTACCTGTGAAACCCACGCCGCTTGCAGAACCAGAATATGTAACCCATAGCAGCACTTTTTTTAATGAACTTGGGCTGAGC
>JBARUR010000356.1:0-8184 GCA_049645845.1 Desulforhopalus sp.
CATGTCGCGTATGAATAAAACCGGCAACTCACGCCTTATGGTAGTTGAGAGCGGAAAGCTCAGAGGTATTCTCGCCCACAAAGATATTATGGGGTATCTTTCAATCCAAATGGAAATTGAAGGATAAAATGGGATGTCGATAAGCTATTGTATGGCGAGAGTTATCATGGCGAAAATGAGGAGTATGCAGGGGTAATAGCTTGCCCGATTAAACAGTGCCGAGGCTTCGTCTCTGTCCTTTGTCTGGAAAAGACGCACAGCCGGTATAATAAGCAGATAGATTCCTACGAAAATGGTTGACCAGTAAAGAGGCAGATTGAGTTGCAACGGAGCTATCTGAAAGAGTACACCTCCAAGAACCAGACTTAAACAGAGAGTTACGAGGACAATCGTGCTTGCAGCATTTGGCCCAAGAGAAACAGGCACGGTCTTCGCTTTCATGGAGATATCCTCCTGAATGTCATGCCAGTCAGCGGGAACGTTCTGACCGCCGATCTCCCAAAAAAATAGCCATAAAAAAATTAACAGCAGCATCCCCGGGTCCGGGGAAGCATCAACCGCAAATACCGCTGCGAGTCCTCCAAGGGTTTTAACAATACCGCTCACTAAGGTCCGCAGGTGACTTACCTGCAGCATCAGGCAGTACAGAATTTCAAGAATACAGCCGATCACCAGAATAAAGGCGCAGACAGGATTGAGCAGGTAGGCACTCAGGAGAGAAACCGTCATCCAGCCTCCGGCCCAGGCGACCGCCTCCTTCATGCTCAATAAACCCTGGGCGAGAGGATGGCGGATATAAGCAGCATCAAGGTAACCGATTTCCCGATGAAAACCTGCCTGGGCAATCTTCTTTTTATCGTTTTGATAATCAATTATATCATTTAAAGCATAGACCGCAGTATATCCGGCAAAAGCTGCAATTATACCCAGCACGATAATTTGCAGTTCAGGAGGATGTCCCAACCACAACAAGGCTGCCAGTAAAGGGGTGCATATGTCGAGAAGACCGTGTGGAGTTCTGGATAGAGCCATAAACAGCATTATTCTGGAATATCCACCCTGTTCAGCAATATTCATATACCCTCTCTTCTTCCTTGCTGTTTGTAATTATAATTATTACCTGTCAAATCAATCCTGAAATACTATCAGGCTGATTCTAAGATACAACAAGAATCAGCAAAAAGCATGCCGCGATAAAATAGAGTGAGAAAAAGTGGAGAACAGCTGAACGTCTCCAGGTGTGAGGTTATGCGAGCATTTTGCCATTTCCGGTGAACGGTTACACAGAGTTGAAATAAGGAAAATTATGAGAACAATGAATGATAATGGAGGACCTGGAAGATACGAGAGTTATGGAAAGCCTCTTCCGCTTTATTATAATCCTGAGGCGGGAACCTCTGAGACGACACTGGAAAAGATTAAAGATGATGGCCGTATCAGGATGGTGCCCGTTTCGCCTGAAAAGATGGAGATACTCATCAAAGAGGCTGTCTCGCAGGGGACAAAGCGAGTGCTCGTCAGCGGAGGAGATGGTACTATATCGCTCGCTGCATCCATTCTCGCCGGTAAAAATACAGAACTTGCAATAATACCTTGTGGTACGTTAAATCATTTTGCCCAACGTATTGGTATACCGATTGATGCAGTAGAAGCATTGGATATAGCATTGCATTGCGATGCACATCCGGTAGATGCCGGATATGTAAATGACATATTATTTATCAATACGAGCTCTGTCGGTGCATATTCAGTTTTTGTGCGCAGCCGTAAATATTTACAAAACCGCATGCATTATTTCCCTGCATCAATTATTGCAGGATTTCGCAGATTGATAAGATTCAGGCGAATCAGAGTGAACCTGGCAGGAAAGCAATTGAAGACACCGTTGGTTTTTATTGGTGTGGGAGAGCGCGAATTAAGTTTTCCGGCAATGGGACAGAATAAACTACAAGGTCGTCAAGGATTGCACCTGATTGCAGTCAATTGCAAAAGCAGCTTTGAAGCATTTATGCTGATTATTAAATCTTTGTTTTTGGGTATGGATCCTTTGCAGAAGCAAAGACATATTGAAAATCAATTAGTCGATACTCTAGAATTGAACTTCTATCGATCAAAAAGTCGGATGAGACGTATTAGTGTAGCACTTGATGGAGAGCTGGTTCGACTTCAGACACCTTTGAAATATCGTTTTGCACCAGGGGAAATCATGGTCGCAATTCCTGGAAAAATGAAAATGTAAAAAAGAAGTCCTGCCATCTATACGACACTTCGACAACCCCCCGCCGGGGTGGGTTCTAAACCCGTCCTTTCAACGTTCACGATCTAATCGACCAGTAATTTGCCATCTCCATGAGGAAACTAGCTATATTAGCCAAGGCAAGGGGGGCGATACAGAGGGAGGGTATAAACCCGCCCTCTGCGGTAAACCACTATTTAGCCCGATTTTCCGTAACAGGAAATGTTGCTCCCGTGGTAATTATTGCAAAGGATCAAAAGTAAATTTCTGACCACCAACGGAAAATTCATACATGAGCCCACCCTTTGAGTGTATGAAAGTAGCGAGACCATTTACATAACGTGCTTCGGATTGGACTCCTGTTTTGGGTCCGGCAGTAGCCCCGGCACCCACACCGGTTGTACCTGCATGAGCTTGGGCTCCGGCAGTTATCACGATAGCCTGTGCTGTAGCATCGAATTCAAAATCGCCGCTGGTGAAATTGTTGTAAGCCTGCTCGTCCTGAAAGAAAATTATTTCACTGAATGCTTTACCGCCCATTTGGAAACCAATTGATCCTTTAATAACAGAAGATGTTCCAGTTACTGTATCACCTCTATATACCTGGCCTTCACCATAAGAACCACCAACGACAAATCCTGCTTTACCAATGGTTGGAAAGACTGCATAGCCATAGGAATTGTCAAAGAAGGTTTGCACAATAGGTGAATCTTTAAATACGTTAATAGTGCTTGAATAATCCTTCACCTCTGCGGCGACAGCAGTAGTTGATAAGCGGAAAATAATTGCTAAAACGAGTAGTACGAGTATTTTTTTCATGTTGTTCTCCTTTCAAATGTTACAGTTTCTGCCGGAATGATTCTCTTGTGGGTAAATAGATCCCCTCAATGCAATTGTCAGATCTTTTAATTATTTACGCAACATTTGTGCCAGAAAATGTCGTGATTTGCAAAAATAATGAGTAAGCTCTTGCTGCCTTTAGATTTTTTAAAATGAAAGGGATACCGCCCTGCTACTGGAATTTGGTATTCAATTTGTCCTCCTCGCTCTTTGAGGCGAATTTTTTAATTAGAATCTTTAAGTTGTCTTCAAATTTGCGTAGTCCTGTCAGTCCGGACAAGTTCCGGAAATAATGGAATAGAACATTGGCTAGCAATTCCTTGTAAATTTCCCATATTATAGGCTTTCTTTATTCTGTTTATTGGCATGACAATTGCTTTTTTCAAGGGTAAGACCATTGATTTTATTATTCAGATAGATCGATGTAACATTGGGACATACTTGAAAGTTATGTAGATGAAACAAAAGGAGGTTTATCATGAAGAAAATGACAGTATCTCTGGTAACAATCATGACATCGTTGGCTCTGTCTATTCCGGTTTATGCGGCAACAGAAGATCAGGAAACAGCAGTAACTCAACAAGATCAGCTGTTGCAAAGTGAAAGGTCACTGATCCGATCCGCTGATAAACTAATAGGAATGACGATTGTGTCTCGAAATGGAGAAGATCTCGGTGAGATTCAGGATATTAAAATAGATATTGGCACCGGTAATATTAGTCATATTACAGTTACAAAAGGCGGGCTTTTGGGAGTCGGAGGGACCAAGGATATAGCAGTGCCTCTTGAAGCATTCAGTTTCTCAGAAGATAATGTGAGATTGATGGTAGATGAAAGCAAACTGGATAGTGCTCCACAGCAGGCAGACATGGCAGATGAAGATTTTCAGCGTGGACTCGAAAGTCATTATGGAATCTCTCCAGCCTGGCAGGAGGATCGAAGAGATAATTCCTCGAACATCAATGTGGAAGAGTCAGGTGAGACTTTGCAGACTGAAGACTATCTGCCGGAAAGTGATTACGGTCAAATGAAGGAACCTGAACTGAATCCGGATTCAAGGATGACGCCTACCAGGCAATAAGAAACTTAAAGTTATGACATTTATCGATGAGAGTAGGTATATTCAGGCAGGTTGAAAGGATATTTTCAACCTGCCGCCTTCTTTTTCAGAGGAATACCGAATTTGATAAATGATAAGAAGTCATATTTGATGCCGCCGCTAATCGAAGAAACAAAGTTGAAAAAAAGCTGCTGTTAGAATGAAACACGGAATTAATAAATGATAACTCTCGCCCACATTTCGGATCTGCATTTTGGTCGGGAAAATCCGCATCTTATCAAAGGTTTATTTGAGAATCTTGAAGTCATTGATCCGCAGCTGATTGTTGTAAGCGGCGACCTTACCCAGCGAGCCCGCAGGAGTGAATTTCTGGCAGCACGATCCTTTCTGGATAGTTTGCAGTGGCCGTTTATTGTTATCGCAGGCAACCATGATATTTCGGCGGATAATCTTGCAGAAAGATTTCTTCACCCATGGAGAAAATGGCATCTCTATATAGGGAGTGCGCTAGAGCCAGTAGTAAGGGGTGAGGACCATATTGCCATTGGTATCAATACTGCCAGAAAATCGGGATATTCATTAGATTGGTCAAGAGGGAGGATAAACCTAAGGCAAATCCAAACCGTTGCTGAACATCTTGCAGGTGAAAATGAAGAAAAGCTACGTGTGATTGTAGCGCATCATCCTTTCTGGATTCCCGAGAAATACAGTCACCGCCGGATCGTCGGAAGACGGGATATCGCACTGGAAAAACTGAAGAAAGCAGGGGCAGACCTAATTCTCAGTGGGCATATTCATTTAGCTTATACTCATGTCCTGAATGGTCTGATTATCTCACATGCGGGAACAACTATATCGTCACGCCTGGAAGAGGATTATCCTAATAGTTTTAAAATTATCCGGGGTGACCGTCAGAGACTCTTTGTTGAAACAAGAGAATGGGAGGGGGGGGCATTTGTTAGAAGCGAGGAGCAGGTATTTAAACGCTCTCAAGGCGAATGGATAATATCTGTTTAAAAGTACTCAAATACATAGAGGCACTTTATGAGCATCAACGGGAAACCAGATCGTTAATGTCGATCTTTTATTAGCTCCCCGCTCACGTATTATAAATGTCTTAGGTTAACTATACATTATACGATTAATTTGCTGCATCATCAGCTGTATCTTCGATACTTTCACCCGCACTTTGTATATCTTTTCCTGCACCTTCCATTGTGTTACATCCGGAAATGAATAGACTTAACCATAATGCTAACATAATCATTATTATTCGTGGTAATTTTATTGTTTTCATTGTTGTCCTTTTATGAAATAATTAATTGAAATAAGAGTGATTCAAAGAGCCTGATTATACATTGAAACAATTCTCTTGCCGTGAAATCATCTCAAGAAAAATCCAGTTGAATCACTCTCCAAGAATGTGGATAAGATTTATACTTTTGGTGTTTTTCCCCGCAACGCATTGACAATAAGAGAGATAATCAACAATACAAGAAAGATAAAGAATATGATTTTGGCAATTTCTGCAGCTGCTCCGGCAATACCTGTAAATCCGAGAACACCAGCAACAAGTGCAACTATAAAAAAACCAAGTGCCCAGCCTAACATAGCTCGCTCCTTTATTTTGTGTTTATCTGTAACTACTTCTTGGATCTGCCGGCAAGTTTTAAACTTTCCGGCTTAACTGCTTTGTTAATATAACAATTGCAGTTTTTGTGCCAATTAGAATGGCAAATTTCTTGTTTTATGTTATACGAAAATAGTAACCGTTCACCGGAAATAGCAAAAATGCTCGCGAATATGAGCATTCTGCTATGCCTCGGTAGCATCATTTTAATGTTGATTCTGAATGTCAGTCCGATGGGAAAGGAATAGTCCTGTGTGGTCGGATATCCTGCAAACTCAATTCTCATGCAGAGAACATTTCCCCACACAGGTTGCCTTTGGATAGCAACGTGGTACTTATTCTTTCGCCCCTTCTTCGGCTTTTTCGTATTTTTCAAAAAGATTGTCCATCTGATTGTCGTCACACAACTTTTTCAGATGGCCGAATATATCTTTTTCTTCTTCTTTTATGTGATGCCGGTTCAGCTCATCAAGCACTTTGGCTTTCGCTTTGAAAACTTCGCTTTGAGTGTCAAGTTCCATCAGTTCCTGGAGCAAAAATTTGCCGACATGATGTTCCTGCAGGCTCTCGAACCCGTCGTCCCGAACATCTTCATCTTCGGCTTTGGTGAGAAGCTGAAAAATCGATGCTTCTTCTCCTACCATATGGGGATACAGAGCGTTATAGAACTGCTGCCGCAACGTATTTCTGTCTTTGGAAGATTTTGCTTCAATCAGCTTTTTGGCCAGGTTTTCCTGTTCTTTATGGTCTTTCTTTAAATGGAGTAAGAACTTATGATCGCCCATTTTATCAATCCTTTTTGATGAATGAATGATTGCTTGTTTCCAGTTTGCCTTTTTATCGTTTCGTTTTCAGAATCATGTATACAGAATGTTAATTTAATTCAGAAAAATTACTTCTGTCTTGAACAGCATTCATCTCTTCCTTTCCATTCAGCCCAAATTGAATTGAGGTACTGCATATTGAGTGTGACGATTTCCAGTCGTTCTGCTATGGAATTGACGCGGTCCTGAAAGGGAGAAACAGTTAAAATGATTGCAGATAAGGCCTTACTGATTTTCTTGTAGGCCTGGAAAGCAAAAAGGGCAATGGTCAGTATTGATCCACAAATTATCAATATAATCAGATGATTAAGAGTAATAGTGAACTGCATCATATTTCTCCCTTTCAGGATAAAGCACATGAAAAAACAAAAGAAGAGTTTTTACGACGTGATCGCTACCGTTTTATTTTCTATGGGTAGTTTCTTCCATGGTTTTTCCAACCTTCTCCATGGTCTCACTGGTTCGTGAAGAAAGAAGGCCACGGATTTCTCTTCCCGAGCGTGGTGCCGTAAGCATTCCTGCAGTTAGACCGACAGCCATTCCCGCAACTGCGCCTATAATCATTTTACCTTTGGAATTATTGGGCTTTCTTTTCCAATTCATATAGCTTTTCATGTTTTCCTCCTTTAATCTCGTAATTGATCATTCGAAATTTTAGGTTATTACGAGTTTATCAATTATAGAAATGCCGTTTTAAACCTTTTTAGGTCTGTGCGGATGTTTCATCTGTTGTGGAACAAAATTCTTCTTTTTTCTTACTTAAAATTTCATTTATTTGTTCCTTCCCTTCAGTAATCCCCGACTGGACGCAATCACAGGTTGCATTTAAAATCATCTCACGAGTCTCTTTTCCAGGTCGAGGAGCAATGAGTACTCCTACGCCGACGCCCACAGCCAAACTGACTAATGATGCTGAAACAGAGCAGAGTGCTTGCGCCTTATTCTGCTCCTGTTGTCTCTGATGGTGAGAATTGATGAAAAAATCAGCTGCTTCTCTGGCCAGTAAAACATATCCACTTAATTTTAGAAGATTTCCAATCATGTCGACTCTCCCTGAGCATTATTGTGCGTCCATGGGTGATGAAGTTTTCCCCCCTGGGTGACGGAATATGGTTCTTTTAATAGATCCTGCGAAATATATGCCAGCTGCCATTTTTTTGTAGAACTTCATAACCCTCGGCATTTTTCAACTGAGCTGGAGGAAGGATGTTTGCTTAAACATGCTTGGTTCCTGTCCCACCGGAAAGAACTGCTTAGGCCGCATTTCTCATGAACATTGTGTTGATTTTCAGAATATACCTGTTTTTCAAGAGGTTCGACATTCTTTCAATTTTTCTCTAAATCAACACAATGTTCACCAAAGGTCAGTCCATGCGGCGCCATCTTCGTCAGTATTTTGCCAGTGAACATAGCCTACTATAGTTAACTGCCAAAAACTTCGAAGCTGACGCCGCCTGAACTGATGAGAAATTCGGGTTAGGCTGAGTTAATCTCAGGTATAAAACTTGCTAGCAGTGTTATATATTCTTAGCTCCGTAACATTTATTAGGATTTTCCATGGGTCAAAATGATAAAAAAATAGCCTCAAATGGCC
>JBARUR010000357.1:0-18465 GCA_049645845.1 Desulforhopalus sp.
CGCAGCAATCTTCCCTCGTTCGAGTATATGGTCTGGTTGGCAATTCTTTCATTTGACGAATCGGTTCAATAAAACATCTTCGACATTCCGTCGCGAATCTATGACAGATAACACAAAAACGGTTGTATCTGATATTCGGTAAATAATGCGCCAGGGATGCAATATTATTTCGCGATAGATATGTATTCCTTGATCTTTCAACTCCGGTACAATCCTGGCACGATCAGGCAGGGTGCACAAGTCAAAAGCTTTTTGTTTAATCTTGCCCAAAAGTTGCAATGCATTGCCAGGGCTTTCAGGCTCTATGTAATCAATTATTTGCTTCAAATCACTTTGTGTAACTGCCGCCCATTTTACTTGGTATTTGTTGGTCATCTGCGATTGGCTTTCAGCGCTTTTTCGATTTCATCAAACACCTCATCCTGCGGTTTTGCTCGCCCCTCCCTAATATCTGTCTCCCCTTCTGAAATAAGTTTTAAAATACCGATGGCATTACGCATATTTTCATAACTTTGAGGATCTTGCAGAACAGCTCGTGGCTCACCGTTTTGGGTTATTATTACGGGCCGACGTCTATTTGACATGCAGGCTTGGAGCGGCAACGGAGCCTCATGTAAGCATTCTTCTATTCGATTTCTTGCATCCAAGATGTGTCGGAGATAGGCGATATCGTTACGCGGCATAGAATGTCTCCAAATCGTTAATTATATCGTCTCGAATATAGGGACTCAACGCACCTTCTGTTATTAAATCGACTTTTCTCCCCAAGGCCATTGCCAGTTGTCGCTCCAATTTCACTACACTCAATAAATTTTTTCGCTTCCCAAATTTAACGAGTAAATCAATATCGCTTTTTTCCGTTGCTTCTCCTCTCGCCATAGAACCAAAAAGGCTTACTGACGTAACATCGTTTTCACGACATATTTTGATAAGGCTGTGTATATCAAAGGGGTAAGTATCCATAGAATCTCACCTAGCTTATATTACTTGAAAATCGTCCGTTACCAATTGAGCTTGAGCACACGAAAATCACCGCTTTTATTCGGTGCATTTTTTATGATTATGACAGTCGATTTTTTTCCCTTTGTGCCTTCCATACTCTATCTCACCGTTTTTAAGCCTCAAAACGAAAGCGTTAAGCTTGGGACTATGACACCCTATTGGTCTTTGTGACGTCGAACAAACCGTAACCCGAATGGCTTGGCAATTTTCTCCAGGGTCTCAAGGGTCGGGTCCCTTCTTCTCTCTGTTATTGCAGGATGACCTTGTATTTCACAACGTCATCTTCAGCCCATCCTTGTCCTTCACAAGCTACTCAGGCTGATGGATAAATTCGACAATAAATCGAACCACGACGTAATCTTCCTCGGGTGGTATGGGGCAGGGATGTAGGCTTCCGCGCACCAGCAAAGCACTGGCGGTACCGCTAAAAGGCCCGAATCCTTTTCCGTGTTCCCGACCTAAAAGCCCTTGAGCTGCAACTATGACCAATTCTCCATTTTCATTTCGCGCCCAAAGGTGAATTCCGGGCCAATAGGGGAAGCTGTTGGACAAATGTGGGTAGGCTAGGGACTTGAGCTCAGCGACGCTGGGCAGGCGCCAGTCCGTTGCCCCACACGGGTTTTGAGCGCGTACCCGATCCCGATACGTCAGGATATCCTTGCTGTAATATGAGTTTTGACCACGCAATTTCGTCGTCAGGGTAAAACGATGGCTCTTATCATGGATTCCCCCTGTGTTATCCTTGACCAGCCAGGTCATGCCGCTCATTGAATCACTGACACAACGCCAGGGCTCTGCTTCATATGCGCCGTTCTGAATGGGCAATGGTTCTCCCCGGACATCGCGGCGGATAAACAGTTTGCCCGAAAGCCAGGCCGTCGTCTCCTCATCCAAGAATTGTCGCACTTCTTCGGGTTCCGTTTCTCTAGCCCAAGTGGTTTTTACGGTCGATTCGGGATGGTCAACACGTGCACTTTCGGCACCATAGCCATACGGGAGTTGGGTGGGTGGGTCGTACCGGAGCTGCAAAAACACCATAGGGATGAGGATTAAGACGGCAACGACTGTTCCAACAACGACCTTCCTCCAATAGGAAATACTTGCCCAGCGTGCAGCCAGCGTTGCCTTTAACCATGGCAGGCCGTAATAGACTGCTCTGAAGGCCTGGATAAACAAACCCACCAGGATAGTACCCCAGTCCCGCGGCTGGTTGCCCTGTGCAGCCCCTGCCCTTCCCGCAGGAACGAGGATGTTCCCGGTTGGGGTATTGATCAGGATGTACGACCCAAGTCGCCTATGGATATTCGTGCGCCTTCCGGCGGGAGCAGCCAGTGCGGCAGGTTTCACCTTTTGCCTGCGGACACTCTTTTCCAGATGGCAGAAGCCGCATCCTTTCGAAAACATACCATGGTCCGGATTACAGGAACATCTTTGCAAGTGCCCTGCTTCTGGATGGGCCAAAACCTGCAGATGTTGATTCCATTCGTCCGCCGTAGGGCGTAATTTTGGATTCAGGCCGAAAGCGCGGTCGAACAGCTCGCGCGTTTCATCTTCCAGAAAGTTATGAATGCTCCATGGCGATGGCGCCAGCCATTTGTGGCTTTTTCTCCCGTAAGCATAAAGGTTTTGCTGAATCCGACCACTGTCGTTGGCCGGCAGATCGGCTCCTTTGACAGGTATGCCCTGATAGGGGTGGATCCCATTGTTGAGCAATTGGAACAGGATGACCGCCAAGGCGAACCGGTCCTGGTCTTCTCCCAGATCCTGAGGATGCAGCCGACACTGCAAGGCTTCGGGCGCGATATAGCCGTCGGTATACTGGTGTGCGGCAAAACGCCGACCATTCGTAGCCTGGATGCTCAACCCGTCGCAATCCAGCAGCGCCAGATAAAAAGTATCCAGGTAGACGCTGAGATTGACGGGCTTCATGTCGATAATGTGATGTCCGCAAGTATGCAGTGCGGCGACCAGTGCCGCCAGGTTGGCCGCAGCAACCACCCTGTATCCGTAGAACTCGGGCAGCCCCAGCACCTTGCGGGTCTTCCTGGAAAGCAGGTTGACCAGCTCGGTGGCACGTTTGAGATCGACAAAGGGCATGACATAGCCGGCAAATCCGCCCCGATCATTCTCCACTACCCCCAAGGGCCAGGCGATTTGAATATAGGATGTGCCATTTTCCCGAATAGGGACCAGATCGGGCGACATGGCCAGCATGGTCTCGATCTTTTCCTGCCTTTTGGGATCCTTGCCCGGCTCATGGTAGATTTTTGCCACCAATTCCGGCCGATGGTCGATGCGGTAGATTTTAGCATCTCCGCCGCTGGCCAGCGGAGCGGAGGAGATGCGCAGTTGGGATCTTTTCTTCTCTCCGGGTTCTATCAGGTGCAGCGAAATGCTCTTCAAAACCGTTTCATGATGATGAGCAAGGTTTTATCGTCACCGGTGATGGCGTGAGTTTGAGCGCTGTCCAGGGTATGCGCCAGGGCCGTGTTACCGGTGCGCTCGTCCACACTATCCAAATAACGAATGACGGGAGCGATAAATTTTGGATCCGGTCCATTCAGATGCTTGTCAGCGACAAAAGCCATGGCGCCATCGCTCATCAGCGTGATCACCTCGGCGGCATTGAAAAAGGTCAGGCGCAGATGATCCCGCCAATTGTCCATGGTATAGAAAAAGGTCTGATCGGCATATTCACCATTTTCTGGTCGTGACACCGCGACCGCTTCCCAGCACCTGCGCGTCATTGCGAAACCGGCCCCGTCGCCGATATGGAAGAACAGACCGTAGTCAGGTCCTGCAACCGCGCCGACCACCGTGGCATGGTAGTCGCTCAAGTTGTCCGAGCCTTCCGTCATCTTTTTCTTCAACTGCAAGCGGGTACTGCCGATGGCAGTAATAATAGCTTTATGCCAGAAATTTTCCGCATCACGAATGCCTCGCGGCGCCATATCCGGAATCAGGCTCAATTCCCGGACTATGGATTCGGCAGCATGTCCGGCGCCGAAATCGCCATACCGTGCAGACCCCGCGCCGTCGCAGACGACCGCGATAACCCACTGCCCCGATCGACCGTACGAGAGGGCGTCTTGGCAGGGCAGCCTCTGGCCGGCATGGTGGGCACCGGTAGCCGAGCCGGCCACAATGTCCCAGTGCATCATCTTTTGCTCCCCATTAGGCCTCCGCATCCATCCATCCCGCCGGGGGTAGCTGGACTCTTTCGCCCGGCGATGAACTGGAGACAGCCGTCATGCTGCGACTGAGCCAGATAAACAGCTCGTTGAAGTTCAGGCCCTTGAGCTTTTGGGGAGACTTGTTGGAAAAAAGCGCCAAAGAATCAAAGTTGGCCGATTCAGTCCCGATTGGATAGACAGCGACCTTCTTGCGGTTTTCTGCCTCACAAGACCGCCTTGCTACTTCTTCCCAACCATAGTCATTGGGTTCACCATCGCTGATAATCATGATCCAGGGGCGCGTGGATGAAATCCCGTTGGCATCGTAATTGCTTTTCTGGGCTTCGACCTTGTCCAGTGCCATCTGCATACCCACCCCCAAGGGAGTAGTGCCGTTGGCCTCGATCACAGGCGCCTTAAAATCGATGGCATCACACCAGTCACACAGCACATCCACCTGCTCATGGCCACCGATGCGTATCACCAGCACCTGAACCCGCAGAGCGGTCTGCTGATTGGATTTGAGCTGGGATTCGAAGGTCCGCAGCCCTTCATTGAGCTGATTGATGGGTTGACCGGCCATGGAAGATGAGCCGTCCAGGATGAGTACGCAGGGGGTTCTCTGGTTGGTGTTGTCGCTGAATTGTACGTCCGGTATCATTTCTGAGGACATGTCGATTACTCCTTTTGAATTTTTGATTCCGGTCCTTGTGAACCGGAAATATTTGGCGCAAATTGCTGAAAACAGTATTCATCGTTGCGGGTTAGACATGGTTATTTAAGGCCGGGACAACCTCCGGCCGACAAAGTCTGTGCACTATAAAAATACCCCTTATCAAGGGCAATCTTAAGTGCATTTTTTCTGTCGTCACAGGAGATGTCCATCAAGTCGCACATCACCTTTACAACAGCCGAATATCCTTGATTTGTGGCATATTCGAGCGCACTGTAGATTTTTGTTTTGTCTTTTGATTTTTCTTCCATGGGTACTTCAATCGGCATATCGATACGACGACAACCAAGATCTGCGATTCGGCGCAACGTATCCGCATCGCCCGTCGTAGCACAGTAGGCACCCGCGAGTTTCAAATCTGAGGCACTCGGGGCTGTCTCCCCTTCAACCAGCAATGCGACAATTTCTCTTCTATGCGCATCGACCGCAGCCATCATAGGTGAACTCCCCTCTCCATCATACTGATCAACCCTGGCCCCGTTTTCCATCAAGAACGCTGTGATTTCCGTGCTGGACGAGGCCGCATTTACCAAGGCCAGTTGCCCGAAGCGATCCATCCGATTAATATCCACCCCCTGCGCCAGCATGGAAGCAAGAATATCTCTGTCATTTACTCCACCCCCTTTGGCCACGGCTATAAACATTTCCTGGGTCCATAAAGGCTCTTCCACACCCTGTCGCAGAATTTCCAGATACCGACATCCAGCATAGTCCGCAATCGCATTTTCAATGACTATTTTTTCCATGACGCCTTCTTGGTACAAGGCACGAATCAAACCAAAATCATTTCGTTTAACCGCCCATCGGAAAACCAACTCTGCATCCCGAGAGTAGGGATAGAATTTGGTGACGGTCCGGACCGCCTTGGGGCGGTCCTTGGCTTTCTGGAGTGCGGCGAAAAGGATGCTGCTATCATATTTGAGCGGCCCACCGGTGGCCCTTGGACCAGGCTGCCCCAGAGGGTCCGGCACAGTACGGAAAAACGAATGATCGGTTAAGTGTAGATCATCTCGAATAAACTCCAAAAGCTCTTCACTCTCCCCGCCCACCTCATCCAAGACCTTGGTTATAAAGAATTTGGCCCGCGGATTCCGCACAGCTTTCTTTAGGATTTCAATCCTTGATGTTTGGAGGGCCTCTTTGATGATTAATGACAAGTCCTCTTCTTCAAGGGTCTTATAATAGAGATCATAAAAGTCGCCTATCAGATCCTCTGTCGCCTTTCCATTTTGAAGCAGTCCAAGGAGCAACGCACGTGCATTATGCCTCTCAAGCGAGATATTCAACTGCTTCAAAAGAGCAAACCCCTCTGGCTCACTTTGGGACACGTCCCAGGCCCTAAAATTTAAGTTTTGAAGTCTGGAATCGTCTTCCATTCCCGGAACGAGCGATAGGTACCTGAGCGCAATCGTAATCTTCCCCCCGTAAAGAGTACTCCGGAGATCATAAACCAGCCACTCCCTCAACTTTTCCTGCGGATACAAGGCGGTTATCAGTGTCTGCATCGCGGGATCGCCCGTTTTCAGATAGCTGCCTAACAGGACGTCGAAGTCGTTTTTATCCCACCAATAAGCCCTCAGAAGCTTCTCTCGGTCCCATGAGTTCGATTCAGGGTGGAGTCCTGCCGTCATCAGCACACGCGGCAACTCCGCCGGAAAACGTTTTATTATTTTGTGAAGGGTATACTCGGCGAGTTTTCCATCTTCACGAAAGTGAAGCGTTGCACCATACTTCATGAGCAGGTGGACCACTTCGGCCTCTTTTTTATCCGCGGCATACTCCAGAACATCTTCCGACCCATCGCTCACTGCTCCATGCCGAAGCAAGGCCAGGGTGATGGCTTCAAAATCTTTTGAAACAGCCGTATACAGCAAAGAATTGCCTTTTTTTTCCATACCCGGAGCCAAAGGATCAGCACCCGCGGTCAACAATAGCTCTACTATTTGCGCTTTTCCGAAAAACACCGCCTGCGCCAACAGATCGTCCTTTATTGCTTGCTTTACCGTGTTTTGCGGCAACAGTTCGGAAACCCGATGAGGCTCATCTGCCAACACCGCCCAGTGCAGGTCGGTCATTGCCGGGTCGGTTGCTCCGGCCTCCGCCAGCACCTGGGCAGTGTTCACCTGATTGGTTTCAAATGCAATACGAAGCAAACTTTTGTCGTCAACCACTCGTTGCGGATCAGCGCCGGCAGCACATAAAAGAGACGCAACCTCACTGTTGTCTATATCCTTGCCATTGTTCAGGGCACAACATAGTGCAGTCTCTCCCTCCTCGTCAGGCACATCAGCTGGAACGCCGGCCTCAAGCAGAATTCGCACCCCTTCCACCTCACCATAATAGGACGCGCCACGCAACCGGAGTTGGGTTTCGGGCACATCCTTCTCCCATTTAGCGCCCAAGGTGATGAAAAGTTCGGTCAATGCGTATCGCTTGCAAGCCAGGCTAGCAAAATACCCAGCTGTTGGGTCCGCTCCATTCTCCACGAGCATCTGGATAATTTCGGGTTCGCGGCGGCAGGCTGCCTCGATGATGTCCGAATCTACAGAACTCATCCGGGCTCCATATTTCAACAAAACACGTGTGACTTCCGTTCCTCCCTGCCACATGCCGATTTCTAAAACTGTGGAACTATCATGTGGGTGACCATAAGCTTTAAAAGGCTTGTTAAGCCCCCCTTCATCCCCTCCCCCAAACCAGCCGGGATAATGTTTTTTCTGATGGGCCAACAACCGTTCAAGCCGGATTGCATCAGCCCGCTGAACAAGGAAAAGAACTTCACTGAGGCCCGCGGGGACTTTAACTTCATCAAGCAGATATTTGAATAAATCTTCATTCCCATTTTTAAGTGCCGCGTAGAGAAAACCACCCTTGAGTTCACCAAAAAGCATACTGTCGGAACATGTTTGCATTCGATCATCGAAGAGAATACCCAACTGCTGAAGCGTTCGAGCCATTTCAACTGACTTGATCTTATCGGCACAATAAGCGGCTGTTTTTTTGTATTTGCTTTTAAGGTGAAAATTAAAGGGTGAGATACGACGATAGAGATAACGAACAATCTCTTCATCCCCAAACTCGATCGCAGCCTTAAATGATTCGACCGGGACGAACTCCGGAAAGAGTGCGGAGGGCTGCAGGTAGAAGACAGCAACACCGATTCGATTCTTCAAAGGCTCAATCTCCCATTCCGGGCGATGAGCATCTGCTCCTGCGCTGATAAGCTGTTTAACTATTTCAAAATGTTTGTATTTTATCGCAATAAACAGCGGCCCCCCATTGCCTGATTCGCCATCGACAGATGCACCATGCTTTAAAAGCAGCGCAACACAACGCGCGCATCCCTTCTCTATGGCTTTAATTAATGCAACATCAAGTTGATGGGTATAATATGAATCTTTTTTTTGCCTCACATTGTTCAACAAAACTTCAAGAGAATCATAGTTTCCTGTTTGAGCTGCTTCAATAAAATACTTTGCAACATCACCTTCATAATCCTTAATAGAGGAGCTCAAGCAATCAGCATTGGCAACAAAAGATTTGTACTCCATTTGATAGAGTGTCGATTTCCCTGCCTCCACATCGCCAAAAAAAATAATCAATATGATAAATTCAAAAAAAACATACCATTTAATGTTTTTTGCTTTAAACATAAAGCCACATCCTCCTCAAACATCTTCATAATTGGTTTATACCTCTTCCCTTCTTAAGCCGCTATGCTGCTGCCGGGTTCCATGACTTCCTGGTGCGAAACTAATTTTCTTTTATGAAAAAAAGCTTGTGGATACCTTATTGGGAAAATCTTATAAAAATCTTACAACAACCGGAAATCGCATGATGTCGGGATTTAGAGCCTCAGGAGGTAACCTTCAGGCCATAGCCGTCAAGTTAACGGGTAACAAGCTGAATATACGAAGCAATCTACACAACAAAGCCTTTGGGAATTGACCCCAAAAGCTTTGTCGCTGCACAATGGCCCCCAGTTGGGTCGGTTATTTTATTTAAATTTTTAAAATAGCCGAATTTTAATTTTATATTATTATTTCGATTAATTACGCCACGTTTCTGATAGAAGAGCATAGTTTTTTTTACCATTATGAGATTAAATGATAAAAATATTTAAAAACTTGAACGATCATTGCGGTGTTAATTTAAAAATCGTTTTTGTTAATAATTTATGCGTGAAAATTCTGCAGAACAACGTGCCTCACGCCGAACTACTTTACCGGGACATTTTTCCAGAATTTTTCTGGTGCAGATACTCTCTGGCTTCAATGGCAGTGCCATCGTAACGCAGTTATTTATCGGAAATAATATCTTTAGATATCTTCATGAAATGTTTGAGTAATGGAGAACACCATTTTTCAACATGCCAGATCATAAGAACCGAGGTCTTAAACTCTTCTTCATCCCAATTAATCTTTGACAAACTGCCGTTTCTAAGTTGTTCGCGGACAACTACCTCTGGACAAATAGAGTAACCAACACCGAGTTTAAGGCAATTTTGCAAACTGTTCATACTTGAGAATTCAAGCCGGTGAACCTTTATTTTCTTGTCGTCGAGCGACCGCTCGAATGCTTTGCGGTAACTTCAGTCAGTTTTGGACAGAAGGATGGTCTGTTGGTTCAGATCTTCCGGTTTAACTACTTTTTTCCTGACTAATGAGTGGTTGGGGCCGGCGATCATAACAAGATCCAAGGTCCTCAGCATTTCAATTTTTACCTCTTTTAAATTTATCGATTCAGTCATTAGAAAGGCTATATCGATGCGTCCCGAATTCAGTTCCTCCCGGAGTTTATCATCGGCACAATTGATAAAATTAAGCTTTACCTGAGGATTATCTTTGTAAAAGCGTTCCACGACCCCAGGCATATATACGGTCGCCAAGGTTTCCGGAATTCTAATCGTCAGAGAACCACGAACGTTTTCAGAGCCGGTTATTTCCGAACGAATCTCTTTCGTCATTTCCATTATACGACGGGCATATCCATAGAGTTTCATACCTGCTTCCGTGATGATGACACGGCGGCCAATCCGATCGAACAGTTTTAAGGACAATTCTTCTTCCAATAGTCCGATCTGAGCAGATACCGAGGATTGCGCCATATGCAGTTTTTCAGCTGCCTTGGAAAAGCTTAACTTGTCAGCGACGACTGTAAAAGTTCTAAGTTGCCTGAATTCCATTATTATTCCCCTCCTATCGTTAGGGACTATTGAGTGTATCGAAATTAATCGTTGGACGCGATTGAATAGTATTATTAATCGTAAATAACGAATCATTCAACTCTAAGGAGGTCATATGAAAACGATTACAGAAATTGAGATACAAATAGCAAGTGAAAAGGCGGCTAAATACTTCGGGAACGGGTTTCATTGTGCAGAAGCTGTTGCCGCGGCGGTGTTAGATGCCGTAGGCGAGGAGTCATCTGAAGCGACGGCTCATGCAACTGCCTTTGGCGGTGGATTTGGCCGGACATTTCAAGAAGCCTGCGGAGCACTATCGGGAGCCCTTATTGCAATCGGCCATTTGTATGGCCGAAGGGAGATGGGCGGAGAATGGGATCTTCCGGCCGAACTTGGTGCGGAGATTCGGCAACGTTTTCTTGATGATTTTGGAACCACTAATTGCGCAACGCTCCGCAATCGTTTTGGCGAGGAACGGCAAATGGCTGAGTGTCGAGAACTGACTAAAAGAGTTACGGCAATACTTCTTGCGCTTTTAAGCGAGAGTCAGGATCAATAAAAAGCCATGATGGATCCATCCAATATCCAATTCGGGTGGAGAGCATTGCCGGCGTTAATTGGCGAATTCAAATTACAGGTATTCCTTTCGGCGGCGTATCCGTCGTGGTTATACATTTACAATAATTTATGGAGTTCTGATCATGGAGAGAGAAAATAGTGGATGTCCGGAAATGGCATTAAGGAATTTTTTGTTCCTTTTCGTCGGAGATCTCAGCCGAGGAAAACAAATACAGGAGGCTGTTAAACCCTACGGCTTGAAAATTAACATTGATACAGAGAAAAGATCGGCCTTAAATAGAGGAGCAGATTTTCTGCCCGATCTTGTGATACTTGACGGCTTTCCCGAATCAAAAATAGCGATATCAGCGTACTACCAACTGCAACATTTCAACGAGGTTTTATTTCTTGCGTTGAACAATTCACCCAACGCAATGAAATTCTCACATGTTAATCGTTTGTCTTTTCTTAAGATAATTAATCGTGACCCCAAACCAAAAGAGGTAATGAATGCAATAATTGATCTGGTTGAATCAAACGGAAAACTGCCTTCACACAGCATCCGTAGGGTAAAAGGGGTTAGCGTGCGCTTAACTATTGGTTAATTTTATTCATATTTGAGCTCCTTTTATTCATTCAGTTTACCTGCGCGCCTTGAAAATCAGTTTGAAGGGTATTTCCGTAGCCTTTCTGAATTTACGGAAACTACTCTGACACATAGGGGACTTTATCAATTTAAGCTTCTGCCATTCCTCCATCTCACCAAATATTGGCTCGCCCTTCCCAAAGGCGACAGGGTTGACGAAGAAATGTAACTCATCGACAAGCCTCTCCTTGAGCAGTGCAGATACGAACGAGCTGCCTCCATAGACGATCATGTCCTTGCCGTTCCTCGTTTTTAACTCTTTTACCTCTTCAGTAAGCTCCCCCGTTGCGATGTCCGTATTTTCCCATACCGAAGCATCCAGCGTTTTGGTGAAGACTACTTTTTTTGCTCGGCAAATTCTTTCCGCAACGCCATGGAATGGCTCATCAGTTTTTTTTTCCACACTTTGCCAGTGCGGTATATAGTCAACCGCCAGTTTCCTACCGATGAGAATCGTATCGGTCGCATCAAGTAGACCAATAACGTACGGTTTGATTTCTTCCCATACCAGGGTCACCCACTTCTGTTCATCATTTGGGCCAGTTGAGACAAAGCCATCGACAGACATTTGCATTTGTAAATGTAACTTGCGCATTGTTCTGATTCCTCATGATTGTGTTGTTCCCTTGGAAGTCGAATGGCAACAGAACAAATCGACAGCCATCACATGACTTTTCGGTGCGAGGTTCCCAATGGCGCTTAACAAGTAACTCACCAGATCTGTGAAACACAACATCTCTGGAGTTTCACAGAAGAATAACTTTTACATCTTTTCTCAAACCGTCCATACCGAAAAATAGGGTAAACGTCCTGGATCGTCTTGAAAAATAACAATTTCATAGAGATTCCATAAGTCAATTCAATGTACAAAGCATCATAACCTGAAATTTTGATAACCAATAGAAGATTATTCAAGTCTTTCCAGCTGTGCGAGAAAGGAAGCTACAATTTTGTCATGCGGAAGTGGTGAAGACATAGTTCGCAATCCCCTGTACATCATTATTCATGATCAGATCTACCATAAGAAATGAAAATGAACGGCAAGGAGTGATCAACCGTCGTGATTCCAATGGCGCAAAACAAGATATATTTTTGATCGAGCCCCTGGCCATAATTATTTTTCTGACCCTTCTGAGCGTTGTACCTCATTAAACATTCACGCAACTGCCGGGGATTATCGTATCCCAGTCGTTCAACTAAACTTTTTTCAAAGCCTTCGGCATATGCGTCGAAAAAATGCCGGACATTGTCCATAAGATCAATACCTGTCGATAGCAGTACTGAACTGAGTGGCATACTTTCGTAAGACACAATTCGTCAACTATGTGTTGCAGAAGGAAGACCAGATGTTTTATCTTGCCGGTGTATCTGAAGGATAAGCGTCGACAGCCACCTGCCACACTTAATTCGACGACTGAAATCAAAGTTCCGGTCCACCCAATTGTTGTAAGAGCGACTCAACCGGCAAAGCACGAGTTTCGCTCAAATATAAAACTTAGCTGGATTACCCAATGAGCGAATATCAATACTATAATTTTCGAGCTATCGACAACCCGTTGAGTCCTGAGCAAATGGAGCATCTGCGGAATATTTCCTCTCGGGCGGAGATCACGCCCGTCAGCTTTGTCAATGAATATTACTGGGGTGATTTACATGCTAACCCTCGGGATCTTATGCTCGACTTCTTTGATATTCATGTCTACCTCGCTAACTGGGGTTCGGCCGTACTGATGCTCCGTCTGCCCAGGGAGGCGCTTGACAAACAAACCTTGGAGGCCTTTACTGTCGATTCATATTTTGAAGTAGAATCGGTTTCGGATTATTGGCTACTCACTTGGTCGCTTGGTGAATCTAATGATTACGATCTCTTCGAAGAAGGTGAGGGTGATAGCTGGATGACGCGACTGGCACCTCTGCGTGAAGAACTTTTGCGAGGCGATTTGCGGAGCCTCTATATCGGTTGGTTACAGGCCGTTACCGTAGTCGAAAGCATGGATGAAGAACAGGAACCGATGGCCTTGGATAGTCTCGGCAACCTCACTGCAGCGCAGCAGGCGTTGGCCGAGTTTCTTGCAGTCGATCCCGACCTGCTGGCCGGTGCGGGAATCGGCAGTCGTACAGATACCAGAAAAGAAAAGGATGGTGTAGCCCACAATGCATGGCTGGATACACTATCGCGCGAGGAAATTCAGCGGTATCTGCACCAGATGCTCACGGGACAGGGAGCACAGGCAGAAAGATCCTTACAGCGCAATTTTGCTGCCTGGCAATCTGAGGCAAATCCGGATACGCAGATGTGTCGTACTGTCGAGGAGCTTTGGCAACTGGCCGACCAGTCCCAAAAAGTGCGACTGGCCCAGCAAGCAAAGGCACGGAAAAAGGCCGAAGCGGAAACGAGGCGAAAACGGGAGACATATTTGACCCTCATGGCCAAAAATTTCGGTGGTGCCTGGAAAGTTGTCCACAAGGATGCAGATAGAGGCTGTGCCAGCGGCTATGACAGTGCCTGTCGCCAGCTCATCGACTTACGGGACGCCTACGACCTGCAAGGTAACCGGAATATATTTCAGCAGGAATTCAAAAATTTTTTGTCCGAACATAAACAGCGGAAGGCATTGATGACCCGCCTTAAGAGTGCCGGAATCCTGTAGGTGACAACGTGAGCCTTGACTATGCAGAGCTTGATCAATTGCGGCGGACGCATCCGGCCTGGAGGTTGTTGCGTTCCGATCACGCGCCATTGTTAGCGAGTTTTCTGCACCGGGTGTTTATCGAGCCGAATGTTCGGCTGATTGGGCAGGCGGATCTGGCTGAGGCCCTTGAGGATGAACTGTTTGCGATTCGGAAAAGATACGGTCCGGAGGTTTTCCCCAAGGGCGCCTCGGAATACCTCAACGACTGGGCGGACAACGAGAAAGGCTGGCTGCGTAAGTATTATCCAACCGGTTCCGATGAACCTCACTTTGACCTGACCTCGGCAAGCGAAAAAGCCATTGCCTGGCTGGGAAGTCTTACCGAGCGTGCTTTTGTCGGCACCGAGTCCCGGCTGCTGACGCTCTTTGAATTGCTCAAACAGATGAGCGAAGGAACGGAAACAGACCCCGAGGCAAGAATAGCCGAGCTGACCAGGCGTCGAAACGAGATTGACGCCGAGATAGAACGCGTCCATGACGGGGATTTTTCGCTGTTAAACGATACGGCTTTAAAAGACCGTTTTCAGCAGTTTCTGCAACTGGCGAGAGATCTGCTTGCCGACTTTCGCGAAGTAGAGCATAATTTTCGCACCCTCGATCGACAGGTCCGTGAGCAAATCGCACTATGGGACGGCGCCAAGGGAGAGCTGATCGAGGAGATCATGGGCCAGCGTGACATGATCGCCGATTCCGATCAGGGTAAAAGCTTCAGGGCGTTCTGGGATTTTCTTATGTCACAGAGCCGTCAGGAGGAGCTGACCCGATTACTGGACCAGGTTCTAAGCTTGCCGCCGGTTGCGGAAATGCAGCCCGAACCCCGTCTGCGCCGTGTTCATTATGACTGGCTGGAGGCAGGAGAGCACACCCAGCGCACGGTCGCCCGGCTGTCGCAACAGCTGCGCCGCTTTCTCGACGACCAGGCCTGGCTGGAAAACCGCCGCATCATGGATATTCTGCACAATATCGAAAGCCGGGCGCTGGCAGTGCGTGAGAATGCGCCAACCCAGAATTTCATCGAGCTGGCCGAGTCCGCACCCTCTGTTGAACTGCCGATGGAACGACCGTTGTACCGACCACAGACGAAGCTGCAAATTGTCGATCTTGAACTTGAAGAGGGCGAGACGGATGCAGACTTGACAGCGCTCTTTAACCAAATAGTGGTAGACCGCGCCGAGCTCTCCCGCAACATCCGGCAGGCGCTGCAGGAACGAAATCAAATAAGTCTCGCCGAATTGATAGCCATCCATCCTTTGCGGCTGGGCCTTTCAGAACTGCTGGCCTATTTGCAGCTGGCAAGCGGACGCACAGATTCGGCGGTTGATGAAGAAACTTTCGAGTGTATTGAATGGCGGCTGGAGGATGGCAGCTACCGCCGCGTCCGTCTACCGCGAATTATTTTTGCAAGGAAATAATATGAAGGAACCGGAACGCCCGGCAACACCTGCCGCAAGCAGCAATGATCTTTCCCTGGTTGTCGTCTCGCTGCTGCGGGGCGTCCTCGATCAGGAAGAAAAGGCCGAGGCATGGAATGCTCTGTTGAACATTCAGGCCGCAGTACGTGATTACGTGGCTGTTCTCGGGCTGGAATTGATGCTGGACGAGGCCGAAGGATATGCCTTTCTACGGTCCCGGCCTGAAGACGAGGAGAAAAACGAACCGGCAATTCCACGGTTGGTACGGCGGCAGCCTCTCTCCTTCCCGGTCAGCCTGTTGCTGGCACTGCTGCGCAAGAAACTTGCCGAATTCGATGCGACAGGTGGTGAGGCGCGGCTTATTCTATCCCGCGATGAAATTGCCGAATTGATCAGAGTGTTTCTGCCTGTCGGCAGCAATGAGGCAAAATTGATCGACCAGGTAGATACCCACCTCAACAAGATCGTCAAATTAGGTTTTCTGCGCTCCTTGCGCGACCAGAAACAGATATTCGAAGTGCGGCGTATTCTGAAAGCTTTTATCGATGCCCATTGGTTGACCGAATTCGACCAGCGCCTGGCAGTGTACCAAAGCGAGCTGGAGCAAAAGAAAGGAGGCCCCCATGGCTGACCCCCTGCCGCTTGATTTCGCCGGAGACGACCGACTGGCCGGTTTTCGCCTGATGCGCCTGGAAGTGTTGAACTGGGGCACATTCGATCAGCGGGTGTGGACATTGGAACTCGACGGTAAAAACAGTCTGCTCACCGGTGATATCGGTTCGGGCAAGTCAACTTTGGTCGATGCCGTGACGACCTTGCTGGTCCCTGCCCAGCGCGTTGCCTATAATAAGGCAGCTGGAGGTGACATACGTGAGCGGACCTTACGCTCGTATGTGCTCGGGCATTATAAATCCGAACGGACTGAGGTTGGCGGCAGCGTCAAGCCGGTTGCCCTGCGTGATTACAACAGCTATTCAGTGATCCTCGGTGTTTTTCACAACAGTGGTTTCGGCAAAACAGTGACTCTGGCCCAGGTCTTCTGGCTGAAGGATGGTCATGGCCAGCCAACGCGGTTTTATGTTGCCTGCGAGCGGCAGCTCGGCATCAAGCAGGATTTTGGCGGTTTCGGCAATGATATTGCCAACCTTAAAAAACGGTTGCGGAGCGAAAAACTACAAATATTTGAAAGCTTTCCCCCCTATGGTGCCTGGTTTAGGCGACGGTTCGGCATCGAAAACGAACAGGCGCTGGAACTCTTTCATCAGACCGTATCGCTCAAATCCGTCGGCAACCTGACCGGTTTTGTCCGCACCCATATGCTTGAGCCGTTTGAAGTTGCACCACGCATCGACGCTCTGATCGGCCATTTCGACGATCTCAACCGGGCGCATGAAGCAGTCCTCAAGGCGAAAGACCAGGTGGAAATGCTGGAACCGCTGATTGCCGACTGTGACCGGCACGGGCTGCTGGAAAACTCCGCACAACAGCTGCGTGGTTGCCGGGAAGCTCTCCGCCCGTGGTTTGCCGGTCTGAAACTGGAACTGCTGCAGCAGCGGCTCGGCAAGCTTGAAGAAGAGCTTAAGCGTCACAATGCCAGGATCGAGGGACTGGTCGAAAAGCGACGGACACTGCAGGGACAGGAACGGGACTTGAGGCGCGACATTGCCGAAAACGGTGGGGACCGTATTGAGCACATTACCGAAGAAATTCGCCGATGTGAAGAAGAACTGCAGCGCAAACAACGCAGGTTCAAACGGTATGGCGAACTGATGGAAACACTTGAGCTGTATGCCGCCGACAGTGTCGGCGCCTTTCTGGTTCTGCAGAAAAAATGCGCAGTCATGCTCGAAGAAGAAGCCGAGACCGAGACAGTAATCCAGAACGAATTGAATGAAGCCGGGGTGGAGTTTCGCCTAAAGCGCGAGGAACACGACCGGTTGCTTGCTGAAATCAGCAGCCTGAAGGCACGCCGCTCCAATATTGACGGAAAGCAGATCGGAATACGCAAAATTTTGTGCTCTCACCTCGACCTTGCAGAACAGGAAATGCCCTTTATCGGCGAGCTCATCCGGGTTCGGGAAGAAGAACGGGATTGGGAAGGCGCCATCGAACGCCTGCTGCACAACTTTGGTTTATCACTGCTGGTACCGGAACAGCATTACAGCCGGGTGGCCGGATGGGTCGATGCCAACAACCTCAAAGGACGGCTGGTCTATTACCGGGTACGACCAAAGCGTCCGGCCGAGTTACCGGACATGCATCCCGATTCTCTGGTTCATAAGGTGGCGATTAAACCCGATTCATCTTTTTTTAACTGGCTGGAGAGTGAGATCTCTCGACGGTTTGACTTGGCGTGCTGTACAAATCAGGAACAGTTCCGCCGGGAAACCCGGGCCATCACCCAGTCCGGTCAGATCAAGGCGCGGGGTGAGCGGCATGAAAAGGATGATCGCCATCGCCTGGATGATCGCAGCCGGTATGTGCTCGGTTGGAGCAATGAGGCCAAAATAGCAGCACTGGAAGAAAAAGCCAGGCTGCTTGAGACGCAACTAGCCGAAATCGGCAGGGTCATATCCAAGCTTCAGGATCGACAGAAAGCTGCCAAATTCCGGCTGGAAACGCTCTCTAAACTCGGTGAATATCAGGATTTTGCAGAACTGGACTGGCAACCAATGGCGGTGAAGATCGGCAGGTTGAAGGACGAGAAGGAGCGTCTTGAGGCGACATCCGACATCCTCAAGATGCTGACCGGCCAGTTGCAGGCCGCGGAAAAAAGCCTGCACAAGGTTGAAGGACAACTTGAACTGCACCGGAATGTTTGCGCCAAAACCGAACAGAAAGCAAGTGATGCGGCAAGCCTGCAACAGCAGACCCGCATCGTGATAGAAACCGCTCAGCCGGAACTCGCCGGTTATTTCCCTCAGCTCGATTCGCTCCGCGACGAGCTTCCGGGTGAGAACCGGCTTTCTGTCGAATCCTGTGATAACCGGGAACGTGAGATGCGGGATTGGCTACAGGTCAGAATCGACAGTGAAGATAGGAAGATTGCCAGGCTGCGCGACA
>JBARUR010000358.1:0-3525 GCA_049645845.1 Desulforhopalus sp.
GGCTGAAGAATAAATTTTTTCAGTATTACTGATGGAATAAATACATCAATACTTACTGGCTGTTTTTTCATGTAATGGCATCTCTTGCTCAGATAATAAGCAGGCAAGACCTGACTGGCTCCCCCCCCAGGGCGTCAGCCAGGTTGGACAGTAACGGGAAAATGCGGAAGATGATGATCCAGCCCTCAAGCTGCAACAATGTATCCTATTATCATACACTGTATTGTCACCAATTAATCCATGCAAGCATGGATCCCATGTAAATCCTCTTTGCTAAAACCCGGCTGCCAGCTGGAGCGTTATAATAAAATGATCCTGGACATCCTGAATCGGAATTTCCTCTTCCTGATCTACAAAGGTAAAGTCCAGGCTGATCTTGTTGGCATGCCCTTTGAAGAAATAATTGAGGCCTGCTCCGTAAACATTGGTGTCGTCTTTGCCACTTTCATCCACGGAAATTTGCTGAAAGTGAACGAAGGGTTGAAACTGTCCCGGTCCTATATTTCCCGGCATAAGATAACCAGCCTTTAAAGAAATAATGGAAGCGTCATCTCCGGAGGCCTGCTGCGTATAGGTAATGGGGTTAGGGCCGTTTTCAATATCGATATACGCCCCCTCAAACGTCAATGCCCCATAACTTCCCAAAGGTTGATCGTAGAACACGTCCACCGTCCATGAAAAATAATCCTCCTCTTCGTTGGCAAGTAGCAAATCATTCTGGGAGTCAATGCCGGCCCCCAGAGACAGCACCCGCTTTTTCCCCATGTACGTACCCTGATTGAACCAACCTGTTTCAGGCTCAAATAAACTGGCACTGATTCTTCCCGCAAATCTCAGGTTATCGTCTGGATTTCTGGAACTTTCTTCTCCTTCCCCAAGCATAAAACGATACTGGATCAACCCGCCGCCGATATTGCCCCACAGCGTCGCTCCGTCATCCCGTCCGACTTTGTTCGGATAAAAGATGTTGCTGCGAATACCGCCTTGCGCCCAGTCGAGATCGGTCGTGAGAAGCGACATGGTTGATGTGGTTCCATAGTTTCGCGTGAATGGCACATACATACGACCGACCTGAATCTTGAGTGTCTCGTGAGGTTTGAGTGTTATCCACAAATCCCTGAAAGCCACCCCACTTCCTAACCCATTTGACGAGTCATCCAGTCCTTCCTGTCCGATTCGATCGCTAGCAATATGAGTGAAAAAGTCAAGATATCGGGTGGCTTCTCCTCGAATGGAGAAATAGGCCCTTCGAATCATAAAGTCGTTCAGGTCGTTATCACGTATTCCGTCATTGTTACTGTCCTTTCCGTCTTCCACATATTGATACCAGGTTTGTGCCCAAAATCCGATTTCACCTTTTACCTGGTCTCCCAATTGGAATTCGTACCCTCCATAAACAGAAGTTCCCGTCGAAAGAATACATACGATTAAGACTGTCCTTAGGTTCCGTAAAAAACTCATGGCCCACCTCCCAGTTTTAATGATGAATTGTCAATGAATTTTTCTTCCTCCGCCATTCTGTATCTTATCGAAATATCGGGTATATTCATGGAGTTAACCCTATAACTCGGCCCCAAAATTGTAAATACAAGTAGATGTTTTACGACCTCTGAGGAATAGTACCAATAAAAGCTTTTCCAGTCTCGTTGGCCCTTCGCTACTTTTTAGGGGAAGTTGTCAATGTTGCTCTGAAAATGAAGTATAAACATGCAACATGTCATGAATAGCACAGATGACAACCAGACACCCCCGGCTTAAAAAATTTGTAGAACTTGACGATTTTTACTGGGTCAACAAGCGAATCGGGAAGTGCGGCCCGGGGCAATTAGAAATCCATTCCCTATGCCTATTATGGTTTACTAAAGGAATAGAGGGCAGATATATGAAAAAGTTATATCATCCATACCCTGACATATACATTGCGGTAGATTACCATTTCATCCTGAGTCTTACAAATACTTTTTGATTACCAACAAAACTCGATCACTTTCAAGGTTGTCAAATGAAGGCTGCAATCAGCTTGGGATTAAATTCAGACACTGTTGAAGCAGCAATTATCGAAACCTTATCTCCCAATAGGTTGAGTTCATGTGCGGTCTGGCCAGTGCGATCACACCTTTGAGATCTCCGTCAATCAAAACAAAAACCAGGGTTTTTCCTTGGGAACTCAAGCTATCGATCCGCTCGTCTTCCAGCGGTATATCGTTTTTCTTTAGAAAACCAGGACTCACGACCTCGACTTCCTTGCCGTCAACTTTACCTTGAGCACCTTTTCCAGCTATTGACTTGAAATTTTTGACACTTGCGGTTTTTCGACTGAAACGGCGATTCCCTTGACGATTGGGTGCTCGGAAGTGGGTTTCAATCGCAGCGGCATAATTGAGCAACTCTTTTTCATCCATCTCGTCTGCCAAAAGAATGTATCAATCACGCCGAATTCACCCTTGGTCAAGGTGCCCGGTTTGTCGAAAATAATTCTGATTACGTATGAAACTCAGCCAAATTTCAGACGACTTTTCCGAATTTTAAAAATATGTGTGAATTAAGTGTATTGCGGACTTCGATCCAGCTGATCAAATCAGATAAAACCGAGTGAGACGTCACCTTCGATGAACAATCAGAAATACAAGCATATATATATGATGTATATACATTTTTTATCAATGCGCCAAGCAGCAAAAGACGTGGCTGAGTTTCATACGTAATCAGAAAAATAATAGCTTGGATGTTGCGACCTTTCTCAAATGCAACCCGGTCCCGGATGAGAAGACCGTTTTTGGCGGAAAGCGCTTTTTAAACGGAGACTACAAGCGGTACGGCAAGGCCCAGGGCGTGAGGATAAGTGATAACCATGACAGTTACCCGTCCGTTCCAGCGCGAAAGCAAAATCCCTGTCCATCAAGGCCAACCAAACGATCAGTGTGATCGCGCCACCTGGCGAGGCGATGTTGGTAAGCCATAGTGCAGCCCGATTGGCCAGATCTTAGCTTCGGGATTTACTCTGTTGGGCTTGTTCGACGAGATCGATCATCTGGGAGAAAAAGAATCCCTTCCGGTTTTCTGGACTTCTGCTGTGATGGAGTCCTCACCGTTGATGGAACCATCGATGACCTTGGAGCCGGGTCTGTTTTTCCACCAGCGTAGATTCTTCTGTCTGAATGGCTTCGTTGGCCGAACTATCGTCATGAATACCAAAGCATTTGTACCTTCTTCAGACAAATGAGGGTCTAAGAGTCTGCGCCCATTCTTATGAAAATAGTTGTTATGGCTTGGATTGAGTAGGATTGACAACTTTTCTCACATTTGATCCATGACCTGAATCTGAGTTATTCCGTTACTACCTTAGGATTGCTACCATGAATCTGGTCTTAAAAAAACTATCTCCAACGAGCAAATCACTTGCGCAATAGGGCTTGAGAAAATGTGGAATAACAACAGTATAGTCAAGAGCAGAAGCCTTCTGTTTGCATTGCAATGCAGTGATGTTATCAACAACTATGAGTCAATTGAAAAAGCTCTCACCTA
>JBARUR010000359.1:0-5966 GCA_049645845.1 Desulforhopalus sp.
AAGACTAAGAGCTGTAGAGGTAATCAGTCCTCCAACAACAGCCACAGCCATAGGTTGGCGAAAACTTGCGTCACCTCCAAAACCCAAAACAATAGGCATCATCCCCGCAATCATTGCGATAGTAGTCATTATGATTGGCTGGGCGCGTTTGTGACACGCATCGATCAGCGCTTCCATGCGCGACATGCCACTGTCATTCATATTCATGATGGTGTAATCAACAAGCAAAATAGAATTTTTAGCAACAATTCCCATAAGCATTACAATACCGATAAGAGCCACGAGGCTCATTTCTGATTTGGTTATTAAAAGAGCAATAATGGAGCCACCGAAAGAAAGAGGCAAAGCGGAAAGGATGGATATGGGTTGGAAGAAGTCCTTAAATAAAAGGACCAACACACAAAAGACGCATAATATCCCTGTTAAAATAGCTATACCAAAACCTGAAAAAAGTTCATTCATCAGTTCGGCATCTCCTCCTTCAATGAGCCTGACACTGCTTGGCATCTCAATGACGGAAGGCAGCGATTTTACATCCGCAAGTGCCGTCCCCAAAGGCGCGCCACCAAGATCAGCATTCACCGTTACATAACGAAGGCGATCATAACGGTCAACTTGAGACGGGCCATTGCCAATCGAAATATCTGCGATATTAGCAAGTGCAGTTGTGCCATGAAGAGTTGGGATTCGCAGGTTGCTTATGAATGAAGTATCTGTCAGATCAGCCTCAGATATATATGTCCGTATATATATCTGACGGTTATCAAGATTGAGCCGGGCCAGAGCAGGATCAAAATCGCCGACCGTCATAACCCGAAGTGTCGTTGCAATATCAGACGTTTTAACTCCCAAATCCGCGGCACGTTCTAAAGAAGGGCGCACATTGATCTCCGGTCTTTGCAAACTGGCAGTAGATCGAATGTTACTTAAGTAGTTAAGCGTACGGAGATCTTTTTCAAAATTTTGAGCAGCTGCAATGAGTACATCACCATTTTCGCTTGCAAGAATAATGGAAAGCGTATTGTTGGATGACTCAAGTGAAAAACGTGCACCGGGTATAAGCTGTAACTTTTGCTGCACGGCGTGTTCAATATCTTTCTGGTCCAACCGCCCGTCTTGAGGAGAGAAAACAAGTGTAATACTGCTTTTGCGTGCTTCACCAGCATTACCGCTACCCTCCTCCGCGATGCCAATAGTCGTAAAAACATGCTCTATACCTTCGACGTCGGAAAGAATATGACGAACTTCTTCTGCTGTTCGTTCGCTTTGCGAGAATGTGCTGCCTGGAGGGAGTTCGATGCCAACGGTCGTATATCCCTCATCGGATGACGGAAGAAATCCCGTTGGAAGATGAGAGGCGAGTGCGAACGTAAGAACCATAAATGCCATGGTACAAGTCAAAGTCGTTTTCTTATGGCCAAGGCACCATCTAACAGTTCTCAAATAAGCCGTCATCAATATCCCGTCTGGTTTACTTTCCTGTTTGTGATCTTCCTTTAGAAAATAGTATGCCATAACAGGAGTTAACAAGCGTGCGACCAAAAGAGACATAAGAACGGAAATAACAACAGTCCATCCAAATTGCCTAAAAAACAAGCCGCCAACACCCTCCATAAGCGATGTAGGGATAAACACAACAACGATGGTAAGTGTTGTAGCCATAACGGCCAATGCAATCTCGTTAACCGCATCAGAAACTGCCCTGAAAACAGATTTCCCCATTTTCTTATGTCGTGCGATGTTTTCAATTTCTACAATAGCATCATCTACGAGAATCCCGACGACTACGGCTTGAGCCAATAAGGTGAGCGTATTGAGTGAGTATCCAAGCCAGTCCATCAATGCATATGTGGGAATGATCGAGAGCGGAAGCGCTGTTGCAGCAATCAGGGTGGCCCGCCAGTCACGTAAAAAGAGCCATACGACAAGTACTGCAAGTATGGCCCCTTCATAGAGCATCTGCATAGAGCCTTCATATTGGTTTATCGTAAGTTCTACGGTATTGTTGATAAGCGTTACTTCCAGATCGGGATAATCCTGTTCCAGTTGGACAATAACCTCTTTCGCATTTTTTGCGATTTGCACCTCGTCGAATCCTTTTGCTCTGTAGAATCTGAATCCGACAACCGCTTCGCCATCCAACAGAGCCATCTGGCTTCGTTCCTCGTGTGTGTCATGGATAGTAGCGACCTGATCCAATCGGACTATACGACCACCCGCTATGGGGATGGGCAGGGCATGAAGTTCTTCTGCCTGTTTAAATGTTGCAATTGTGCGGATCATCTGCTCCTGACCACCTAATTTGCTGCGTCCTCCTGACGCTTCCATTTGAACCTCTTTCAGCGCTCGCGAGATATCGACAACTGCTGCGTTGACGGACGCCAGTTTCACGGGGTCAATTTCAATTTTTATTTCCCGCCGGGTTCCACCAATCCGCTCAAACTTGACGGCTCCCGGGACAGCAAGTATTTTTTTTCCGATTATATCTTCGACAAACCAGGATAAATCCGCTTCGTCTCTTCCGCCGGATGAAACAGCATATGTCATAAGGGGATCACCACCTACACGGTCTGCCGATATGACCGGAGGCTCAAGATCTGAAGGCAACTCGGAACGGACACGATCAATGGCGTCTTTGGTTTCAAGCAAGGCATCAGATAAATTTTTACTCAGTAGAAACGTAGCCTTGATCGCAACCTGCCCATCACTTATGGACGTGTTTATGTGTTTGATTCCTGAAATTGAAGCCAGAGAGTCCTCAACTTTACGCGCTACTTCCGTTTCCAGTTGAGAAGGTGCAGCGCCGGGAAGCGACAAAACAGCATCAACAACCGGTAGATCAACGTCCGGCAAATCTTGAACAGGGAGTTGACGGAAGCTGTGTAATCCAGCCAAAGTCATCAAAGCAAAAAACATGATTGCGGGGATGGGATTTCGAAGTGACCAGGTAGCAAAATTCATATCTGATTTCCCATCTCTGAATCAGGTTCAACTCCTGAAACAACAGGCACACTTTCGACTACGGTGACGACATCTCCATCATTGAGAAATCCGGCACCGCGCTCGGCAACACGATCCCCGACATCAATACCCGCTAAAATTTCAACATATTTGCCCTGTTTGCGGCCTATTGCTATTTTTTGCTGGGCAATGCCGGTTTGTGATTCCGATGTGACCAGCTTAAATACATAGCTATAGCCATCACGAATAATAACGCTTTCAGAAGGCACAAAGACAAGCGGAGTTTTGGGTAAAATTATCTGACCTTCCCCATACATACCGGCCCGAGCTGTACTTGTGGAGAGAATATCGGCGTAGATCATAGCCATGCGGGAGGATGGGTCGACAGAAGGAGCTATCTGCCTGATACTTGCATCTGCCGTTGTGTCACCAGGGAGTCTGATAAGAACTTTTTGTCCAATTTCTACCTTTTCAAGTTGGTTCGCCGTCAATTCCCCTCGCCATTCCAGACGCTCTTGACGAATAATGCGGAATAACTCTTGTCCGAAAGACCCGACCTCCCCCAACGTCGCGGAACGTGAAGAGATAATTCCGGAGTCCGGCGCCTTGACTGTAGCATAACGAATTCGCAGGTTTTTTACTTCAAGCCGAGCTTTCGCTATCGCTTCCTGGTTTACATAAATATCAATTTGTTGATTACTTATTGCCCCAGTGCCTTTTAAGGAAAGGGCGCGCTGAGCATCCGCCTTGGCCAGCTTCCAACTTGCTTTAAGTTCAGCTTGTTCCGCTAAAAGAGTCTCGGTATTAAATTGTGCAAGAGTTTCCCCTTTTTCCACTTTATCTCCAACATCGACGAAAACAGAAACTAGCTGTTGTTCCTCAATCTCTGCACTTACAATAGCCTCTTGCCATGCAGTTATTGGGCCTGCTGCCGTAATCTTTGATGACCATTCTCCCTGTTGAGCAGTCGTGGCTGTTATTGTCATGGCACTTACACTGCTACCATCAGAAACAGGTGGGGAATCGGGATGGACAAGAAAATAAACCATAGTCAAAATGGCCAGTATCAAGCCTCCTATGATATGAGGCCCGTTCATTGTAATAACTTTCATTGTATTAGAAACCTGCTTCTATCTCGGTTGTCGTCGAACGGCCTGCCCCATCATCTGACTGCAGACCATTCCGGCACATACACACATTCTGATGTATTTTCTCACTGATTTCTTCTTAGCCCTAGAAGCGATAGAGAATCCCTACACCAACCATTGCCTGCCCTGCGGAACCTTCCTGATCCACAATCGGACTGTCAGCTGCATCACCAATCAACTTTTTGTACTGGGCAATACCGGTCACTCCCCAATTCTCGTTCAAGCGATATAAGGCGTTCACCCCGATTCCAACATCCTTAAAGCCGGCATCGGCTTCATATTGTGGCAAACCACTCCGGGCAGAATTATCTGCATCGATTCCAAAATAGGTTTGATTATAGTCGTCGCTGGCATAGGTCGTGGAAAGGCTTGCTCCTAAACGAAGTTTTTCCGTCAGTGAATATTTATAAGAAAGCCCTAATTTGACCTTATATCCTTCATGCGCATCGCCAGTATCTGCCAGAAACTCAACTCCGAATTCAAATTCATCCTTATCGTCAAAAACCTGTCTCAGAGGAATTTTGACAAAAGCACCTGCTTCCACAGTGTCATCAATGTCACGCATCCTATCTACACGTTCATTGTCAACATCATCACGCCCTCCTCCAAAAGAGAGAGAAGGACCAAATTCAATATTCGACAGAGGTGACACATTGGCGCGCAAATTCGTTCCGTAGGCTTCCAGATAATATTGACCATATTCCAGTTTACCTGCCGCCAACGGGGTCGCTTCATAATCTTCAGAACCTTCAAAATCTGGCTTTAGGCCTACACCAAGGATAATATTTCCTCCCCATTTTGATTCATCCTCGTCTTGAGCGTATGCTAAAGAAGTCAAACTCACGCCGGCAAATAGTAGAGCCGGTACAACCACAACCTTTTTCATGTCCATCATATGACTATTCCTTTCTAAATTAATTGTTCCTTTTTGATTCCTTGATTTTGGTGGCATCATAATATTTATTTTGGCGCTTTTTTGTGCCGTTTGGTTACAAAATATTACAAGGGCTCCTTTAACTTCATACAAGGAACTGGTTATGATATGCTGCTTGAGATCAGAAAAATTGATTATTGTTCATTTGAATTTTCTTTCCGTTGGTCAATTTTGTCATTTTTTCAGTAAGTTTACTTGTTAACATGCTCGCCAATATTACTGTTTTTTTTGTATTCAACAACGGCACTGGGGCGGACTTTAAATCAGCCTTTAGGCGGAGTGATGTTCAGCCTGATGACTGAAGTAATCCAAGTTATTTTGTGATAGATTAATGGTATGAAAAAGATTATCGAACTCTACAGGCCGGAGTTTTCCAAACGCTTCTGGTTCAAATTGACCATTGTTTACCTGGTGGTAACGTTATTGGGTATTTCACTGACGTTGTTTATTTTAGGTAGCATTATCAACTACCATAAATTTAACAAAACGATGCAGCCGGACTATATCTTAGGTGCTTTTACCGAACACCTAAAACCATTACAGCGTCTTATTGACAGTGGAGCATTAGATGTAAAAGACATCATTAAGGAGCCCGACATTTTTAGAGAATTAATGATGCGAAAAAGTTCGAAATTAAATAGCTCCTTTCTGAATCGCATACGTACAGTCAGCGATCCATCTGCAGACTATGTAGTATTTGATGAAAATGACCGCCCCTTATTGCAGGAAATTGATAGTGACGATGAAAGTAGCATCAAATTTTTAATGACACATCGGGTTTCTACTCGTGGCGGCGAAGCATTTGTCCCAGATGATTTTCCAGATACTGTTTTTCTCAATATCCCGCTCAGTTCTCGTGAGCCTGCATTAAATGGGCGTATCGCCGTGCTGCTTACCGCAAAATACAGTATCGCCAGGCAATT
>JBARUR010000360.1:0-12148 GCA_049645845.1 Desulforhopalus sp.
TGTTTTCGCTTTAATAGGCGATTTAAGCTGGATCTTTTACTTGAATCTCTCATTCGTTACTCAGCTTTCACCAAGCCGATTCCGCAGCATCAATTGGTGCTTGCTGAGGATTGGTGGTAATCAAAAAATATAATATAGAGGATAAAAAATGAAATCTATCAAAGATATTCCTTTAAAGGGAGAAAGGGTTTTGCTTCGTGCTGATTTTAATGTGCCGATGAATGACCAAAAACAAATCACTGACGATGTTCGTATTCAAATGGTACTTCCTACCATTCGTCACATCCTTAAGGAAAAAGGCCGATTGGTCATTTGTTCCCATATGGGACGCCCCAAAGGCAAGCGTGTCGAAGAGTACAGCCTGGCACCCATCGCCCGGCATATTGAATCTCTCCTTGATAAAAAGGTGACGTTGGCTCCTGATTGCATTGGTAAAGAAGTAGAAGCAATTGTGGAAAAAATGGCTGAGGGTGAAATTGTGCTTCTTGAAAACCTGAGGTTTCATGCTGGTGAGACGGAAAATAATCCTGCCTTCTCAAAGCAGTTAGCACAATTCGCTGATGTGTATATTAATGACGCATTCGCTGTTTCACACAGAGCACATGCCTCTGTAGTTGGTGTTGCCGACCATGTCGAGACAAAAGCTGCGGGTTTTCTACTCCAGACCGAGATGGATTATTTCCATAAATCAATGGATGCTCCAGCCAGACCTTTGGTTGCTGTGATTGGCGGTGCCAAAGTTTCCTCGAAACTTGGAGCTCTAGAGAACATGCTCGGCAAGGTGGACCGGATGATAATTGGGGGAGCGATGGCCAATACTTTTCTAAAAAGCATCGGGGTCGATGTGGGCGCTTCCAAGGTTGAAGAAGATTTACTTGACAATGCCAGACAGTTCATTGATGCCGCGGATGCTCGTGGCGTCAAATTTTACCTTCCCGTTGATTTTGTCGTGGCCGATAGGTTTGCAGCCGACGCAATAACCAAAAATGTAACGTACAAGGACATTCCTTCTGGCTGGATGGCCCTTGATATCGGTCCGGCATCGACCATTCTATTTAAAGAAGCACTCGAAGATGCAAAGACCATTATATGGAACGGTCCTATGGGAGCTTTTGAGATGGATGCTTTTTCCAGGGGAACAATGGCTATGTGTCAGAATATAGCCTCGTCCCATGCCCTGTCCATTGTAGGAGGAGGGGATTCAAGTGCTGCTGTAAAAAAATCAGGGGAAGAAAAGAATATTTCTTATATGTCAACCGGCGGTGGTGCTTTTCTTGAGCTGATGGAAGGCAAAAAGCTTCCTGGTGTTGAAGCCCTTGGTTGAATTGTCCTCCCGGTGCACCTGGAAAAAAAATCTAACTACTAATAAATGGAGACATGGATGGGAAAACGAAAAGCATTAATAGCCGGCAATTGGAAAATGCATACAACAGTTGTTGATGGATGTCAGTTGGCAGTTGATATATCCAGCGCATGTACTGACTTCACCGACAGGGAAGTTCTGTTGGCTCCACCCTGCACTGTCATGAGTGAGGTTTCACATATTTTAAAAGGCAGCGGGATCATTGTTGGATCGCAAAACGTCTGCTGGGAAGAAAAAGGACCTTTCACTGGAGAGATTTCTCCGGTGATGGTCAAGGATGCCGGGGGAAGCGCCGCTATTGTTGGTCATTCCGAGCGACGGCAGATTTTTGGGGAAAACGATGAACTGATCAATAAACGTCTCAAGGGCGGTCTTTCCTTCGGGCTGCTGATGATTCTCTGTGTTGGTGAGACATTAGAAGAAAGAGAAGCCGGGCGGGCTTTTCCAGTCCTCGAAGAGCAAATAAAAAAAGGACTGGCTGCTGTTACTGCAACCGATATGAAGCGGGTTGTAATTGCTTATGAACCGGTTTGGGCAATAGGGACCGGTAAGACTGCAAGTAATGAGCAGGCTCAGGAAGCTCACGCGTTCATTAGAGGAATACTGGAAGAAATTTATGAAAAAAATGTTGCCGAGCAGACCCGAATATTGTATGGTGGCTCGGTTAAGCCAACCAACGTTGATGAACTTATGGCGCAAGCAGATATAGATGGTGCGTTGGTGGGTGGTGCTGCTCTAGATGCAAAGTCATTTGGGCGAATAATTAATTTTCAATAAATCTTAACTTTGTTATTGCATGGATACTCTACTTACAATTGTACACGTTGTTGTCTGTTTCTTCCTGGTTGGCATAGTTTTGCTCCAGCATGGTAAAGGTGCAGATATCGGTGCGACATTTGGTGGATCCAGCCAGTCACTTTTTGGTACCGAAGGCCCTCTGCCTCTATTAAATAAGATTACAACAGCTATTGCGATCATTTTTATGTTGACTTCCGTCACGTTAGCGTATATTTCATCACAGTCAAGTAGCTCTTCCGTTATGAGTGATGTGAGCGTGAGCAGACCGGCAACTGCACCTGAGGTAGCTCAGCCACTGACCAAAGAAGATAAGGTCATGGAAAAACCAGCCGAGGAAGAACAAGCGGTAGAAAGTAAAACCGTAGAAGAGACAACAAAAGAATAAAATATGTGTGCCGAAGTGGTGGAATTGGTAGACGCGCACGCTTGAGGGGCGTGTGGGGAGACCCGTGCCGGTTCGACTCCGGCCTTCGGCACCACATTGTTTTACAAAGACTTCCACTAAAGTCTTTTAAACCCGCAACTGGCAACAGTTTGCGGGTTTTTTTTGTCAAACGACGAATATCTTGAAATCGCTGTGGCGCAGCAGGTGGTGCGAATTGATTTAGAGAGACTTCTTGACTTTCTGGTGCGTAACCCTTACAAAAAAGAGAAGGAATTTTATTGGAAGGAAAAGGCTTGTGATAGCTCAAAACAATCAAAATTAGCACAGGAGAAAAACATAATGAATACTCCAAGCAGTCATTGTCCTGGGTTTGAATCTTTTAGAAATCTAAAGTCTTTTGTTTGTAAATGTACTCATTGCGGTGAGAAGAAAGAAATATTTTCAGATGAATTTAATCGTGAACACGTTTGTAAGAAATGTCAACAGCCGTTTGATTTTAAGCAATGCGCTTATGAGGGCGGTGCATCTGATGAAAGCCCCAGATAAGATAACATGAACAAGTGATAATTATTTGGCAGGATTCCGAAATAATATGATGATGTAGTTCTCAATTTAATGCTGCAGGCTGAGATGAGTGATTTCAGTCTGCAGCTTCTGTTATCTCTTGGAGTTGCATCTGCAGGACTGCCGGATCAGTTGTTGGTTTTTGACAGGTGAAATCAAAACAGAAATATGCAGTAGCTTTACCCTCCAGTCGAATGATGGTGTTCATAAATGGGAGTCTTTCTGAGAGATAAGCCTGGTTCTCAGCACCGTCGGCTAAGAGGAGAATGGCTGGTTTTTTGGGAGTTTCCTCAACAATACGCAACAGTGCCTCTGTATCTCCTGCACCCTTTTCACCGGCAACGACTACCTGGCATGGTTTATTGTTGATATTCTGCCAAGCTTCTAGCATGAGCGGAAGCGCGGGTGGGTAATGATTTATCACCTCGCTGAATGATTCAACGAGTCGGCGTGCCATTAGGTGCCATTCGGGCTTATTTAATATCTGTGCTAATCGGAGCAGGTTTTGTGCCGCGACAGAATTGCCGGTTGGTTCGGCGCCATCGTATTTATCTCTTATCCTGATTCTGACGCTGGGGTCGGCGACACTGTCAAAGAAAAATCCTCCCTCTTCATTCCAAAAGAGTTTAATTTGTCGGGCGGTTAGATTTGCGGACCATTTAAGCCATTTCGGGGAATGATTTGCCTGGTATAAATCAAGGAGACCCTCCACAAGATAGGTATAATCAGTAAGCTGTCCGGTTATTCCAGACGCCTGGTTCCTGTAACGACGCAATAGACTGTGAGTTGCCCTATCGTAAAGATTTTCTTCAATAAAAGTTGCTGTCTGAACCGCTGCGGTGAGAAAGAGCTCATTGTGCAGAATCCTGCTTCCCCTGGCGAGAGCTCCTATTATCATGCCGTTCCATGAGGTAATTATTTTGTCGTCGAGATGAGGTCGTCGCCTCTGTTTCCTCGCTTGGAAAAGCAGGTCCTTTGAAATTGTCAGGCTCTTTTCAGCCATTTCAATATTTATCTTATAACGTGCAGCAACTTCTTCTTTGCTCTCGGCAAGATGCAATATGTTCCTGCCGGAGAACTCCATCAATGGGTCCTGTTGCACGTTGCCATTCTCTTTTACTCCGTATCTGTCTGCAAATATGTTTGCTGCCTCGGGATCGTCAATTTTGTTGAAAATATCCTCTCTGGTCCATAGATAAAATGCACCTTCGCCATGTTGTCCGGGGTTATATGGATTATCACTGTCGGAATCCTCTGCGGAATAAAATCCTCCGGCAGGATCACGCATATCCCGCAGAAGATAAGCAAAAATTTCATTGGTGATGCGGGCAAATACGTCATCTTTTGAAATTTGATAGGCTGAGAGATAAGAATGTGCCAGTTGAGCCTGGTCGTAGAGCATTTTCTCAAAATGCGGTACAAACCAATGAGCATCGACGGAATAACGATGAAATCCACCACCAAGCTGATCATACATGCCGCCTGCTGCCATCTTTTGTAGGGTGTAAAGAGCCATATCCCTAGCTTTTTCTTTTGACGGATAATATGAAAAAAGAAAGGAAAGTATAGCCGGTCGAGGGAATTTAGGTGCCGGACCAAATCCTCCTGCATTGGAGTCATAATTCTCCTCCAGTATGCTATAGCACCGTTCAAGAGCATCGGCTTTGATGATGTCGGAAGTAGCAGTATTATCTGTTTCGAGAATAGCAACCAGTTTGCTTGCAGAATTTTGTAATTTTTCCTTTTGTTCAAGCCATGTAGTGTTAATGGCCATGAGCAGTTCTTTGAAACTGGGGCGACTTGATATTGATATTGGCGGGAAGTAAGTACCAGCGTAAAAGGGGCTGCCGTCGGGCATTAGGAAAATCGACATAGGCCATCCACCGGAGCCTGACATAGCATGAATTGCAGCCATGTACATTTGATCGATGTCCGGTCTCTCCTCCCGATCTACCTTGATACTGACAAACCATTTATTGAGGATAGCAGCAATCTCAGAATCTTCAAAGGATTCATGGGCCATAACATGGCACCAATGACAAGTGGAGTAACCAATAGAGAGGAATATAGGTTTGTTGTCTTTTTGAGCTTTGCTGAAAGCTTCTTCACCCCAGGGATGCCAATCGACAGGATTAAAGGCATGCTGCAAGAGATAGGGGCTTTGTTCTTTAATGAGGAGGTTTGCTTTCTCTCCAGCCGACAACCTTGTCTGTATCTGATTATGGATACGGTGTTCGTTTTCTCTCACGATCATCCTCCTAATACCGGTAATCCGGGAATGAGCCTGGACTCTTTTCAGTCCCCTTCAAAGCGTGGGGATTAAAAAGAATCCCCCTCACAGCATGGGGATTAAAAAGAATATCCCCTTGAGGGGTATATGGACTAATTTAGGCAGACATGTCGTTCTGTGTATACTTATATATATGTGGTGCCGGTTAGCAGAGAAGTCAATTCTGTTGCCTCTGTAACGGCTAATATTATCGACAACACAGGTATATACTTATGAGAAAAATAGCACTTGGTTCGGATCATGCAGGCTATAAAATGAAAGAAGTCATAAAGGCTTATTTAAGTGGTAATGGGTATGATGTAGTCGACTTTGGAACTGACAGTGAAAATGCAGTTGATTATCCCGATTATTGCCGACCTGCAGCCGAGTGTGTTGCGGGAGGTGAGTGTAATTACGGCGTGGTATTTGGAGGAAGCGGTAACGGTGAAGCGATGGTAGCAAACAAAGTTATGGGAATACGTTGCGGTGTCTGCTGGAATGTGGAAAGTGCTCTCTTAACCAAAGAGCATAATAATGCCAATATGATCGCTATTGGTGGACGGATGGTGTCGGAAGAGGAAGGCATCGAAATTATAAATGCCTGGTTAACTGCGGAGTTTCAGGGCGGAAGACACCAGGCAAGAATAGATAAAATAGAAGAGACTTAACCAGAAGCTGCAATAAATTGCAGCTTCTGGTGGTATTCCTGTCACTCAAGGTTTTTAAGTACATTATCCAGGCTTTCCCGAGCATCGCCAAAGAGCATCCTGGTATTCTCTTTATAAAAAAGTGGATTGGAAACCCCGGCATATCCGGTTGCCATAGATCGTTTCAGGACAATGGTTGTTTTACCTTTCCAGCATTCAAGTACCGGCATTCCGGCAATCGGACTGTCCGGTACCTCAAGTGCCGCGGGATTAACTATGTCATTGGCACCAATTACCACCGAAACGTCGATATTGGGAAAGTCATCGTTCACCTCGTCTAATTCAAAGACGATATCATATGGAACTTTAGCCTCGGCAAGAAGAACATTCATATGACCCGGCATACGTCCTGCCACCGGATGAATTCCAAACCGGACCTTGATTTTTTTCTCAAGAAGTTTTCGGGTAATTTCATGCACAATATGTTGCGCCTGGGCAACTGCCATCCCATATCCGGGGATAATCATTACTTCCTTGGCATTGAGCAGCATCTCGGCAGCTTCAGAACTGTCTATGGCTATTATTTCGCCGTCTTCTTCGGAGTCTGTAGCTGTAGTGCCACCCGATGTCCCAAAACCACCGGCAATAACAGCAATGAATTTCCGATTCATCGCCCGGCACATGATATAGCTGAGAATTGCGCCGCTGCTGCCAACCAGTGCTCCAACTACGATGAGCAGATCATTGTTCAACATAAAACCGGTTGCCGCTGCCGCCCAGCCCGAATAGCTGTTAAGCATGGATACCACTACCGGCATATCGGCGCCGCCTATCGCCATGACCATATGCACGCCGAAGAGAAGGGCAATGATGGTCATAAGGACAAGCGGCCAAGATCCGCCTCCGACCGCTGACTGGTTGACAAACATTACTCCAAACCAGATTGCGCCGACGAGTAAAGCCAGGTTGAGCCAGTGGCGGGCGGGCAATAGTACGGGTTTTCCGCCGATCTTAGCACTCAGCTTGAGAAAAGCTATTATCGAACCTGAAAATGTGAGGGCACCAATGAGAATGCCAAGATACGTTTCAATATCATGAATAGTTTTATCAATTCCTGCGAGAACAACAGTATGATCCAAAAAATTGGCGAAACCGACGAGCACTGCAGCCAGCCCTACCAGACTGTGGAGGATTGCGACAAGCTCGGGCATCTGGGTCATTTCAACTTTTTTGGCAAGGGTCAGACCGATAGAACCACCAATAATAACCCCGATGAATAAAATAAAATAATTGTCTGAAACAATACCGATTATAGTGGCGAGCAAAGCCATTAGCATGCCGAACATGCCGTAATAATTACCACGCCTCGACGTCTCCGGTCGGCTCAAGCCGCCAAGGGCGAGGATAAACATGATTGAGGCGCCGATATATGCTGCGGTTACAATACCTTGTGACATATGTTTTCTCCTACTTTCTGAACATGGAAAGCATGCGATGAGTGACTGCAAAGCCGCCGAAAATATTTACACTGCTAATCAAAATCGCGATTCCCGCCAGAAACATGATCAGGAAACTGTCAGATGAGATCTGCAGCAATGCCCCGATGATGATGATACTGCTGATTGCATTGGTGACGCTCATCAGGGGAGTATGCAGCGATGGGGTAACATTCCAGACAACCATATATCCGACAAAACAAGCCAGCACAAAAACGGTAAAATGAGACATGAATTCAGGTGGCGCAACACTTCCCAGTCCCAGAAAAATCAGGCCGCCAATGACAAAAGTCAGTATGAGATTGCGAGGACTTTGTTTCTTTTCTGCTGTTGGTTTTTTTATGGCAGCCGCCTGTTGCTTTTTAGGGGCGGCAGTAAGCTTGGGTGGAGGAGGAGGCCAGGTAATTTCACCCTCTTTGATGACAGTTGCACCACGAATTACCTCATCAGCCATATTGATATTGATCTGTCCATTTTTCTCAGGAGTCAGATCCGTTAAAAGATGGCGAAGATTAGTGGCATATAACTGGCTGGACTGCGTTGCCAGTCGGGAGGGAAGATCGCTGTAACCTATTATGGTTACGCCATGTTTCACTACAACTTTATCTACTTCGGTAAGTTTACAGTTTCCACCCATTTCAGCAGCGAGATCAACAATAACGCTGCCCTCTTTCATGCTCTTCACCATATCTTCGGTGATCAGTTCAGGAGCCGGTCTGCCGGGGATCAGGGCCGTAGTAATAAAAATGTCTGCTTCAAGAGCCTGACGAGCAAAAAGTTCCATTTCGGCTTTAATGAATTCCTCGCTCATTACTTTGGCATAGCCGCCTTCACCTGATCCGTCTTCATCGGCAAAGTCAAGCATCAGGAAATCTGCATCCATACTCTCGACCTGCTCTTTAACTTCAGGCCGGGTATCAAATGCCCGAACGATTGCTCCCATGCTTCTCGCTGAGCCGATTGCTGATAATCCTGCGACTCCAGCGCCAATGACCAGGACAATTGCCGGTGGAATCTTACCCGCTGCAGTTATCTGACCGGTAAAAAAACGGCCAAAATGTTGCGCTGCCTCAACGACAGCCCTATATCCGGCAATATTTGCCATCGAACTTAAAGCATCCATCTTCTGGGCCCTTGAAATTCGAGGAATGGAGTCCATCGCTAACACAGAAATTCCTTTCTGTGCAAGCTCTGTAACCATTTCCTGGTTTTGGGCAGGTTGGATGAAACTGATGAGGATCTGTCCTTTTTGAAATAGCTCAATCTCCTCCATTGAGAGATCGGGATGAAATCCAGGAGGTCGAACCTTGAGGATGATGTCGGATTTGCGGTAGAGCTCCTTTATATCGGTTTCTACCTCTACGCCCTCTTTGCGATAGGCATCGTCTGTGAAATTCGCAGCCGAACCTGCACCGGTTTCAAGAGTGATTTCGAATCCTAGTTTTTTCAAAAGCTTGGCTACATCAGGTGTCGTAGCTACACGTTTTTCACCAGCATGTATTTCTTTGGGTACACCGATACGCATGCTTTATTCTCCTCTCTATTTGATAATACTTGCGACCTGCTCAAATAAGTGATTAGGAAGCCGTCCGGTAATGACCGTTCGGACAACTATAATACTTTTTAGGAGAAAAATAATATCTGACATAAAAAAAGATCACAAAAGACTACAGCGATCAGTGATACCCATCAAGATAGAGCGAAGAGAGTTATTGCCGGATTCTGCTAATGATCAAGGAAGCCTTGCTAAGACATTGTATTTTCTTAGGCCATTCTTCCTTTGTTTCTGAATTCTTGCAAAGAACATGGATCAATAAGGATTTTGCTTTCCTGTCTTATAGCGCGTATCTCACCATTTTCCAGTAACTGGTAAATCATTTTTCGGCCTAAGCCGAGAAATTTTGCAGCTTCAGGGACGGTTACGAGATCGGGCAGTTCACGATATGGTTGGAGATTTTCCATTTTTAGTGCCTTCGATAATGTTATTAGGAATAGAGCAAATGCCATATGCTAAGGGGTTATAGAAGTACGAATATTCTAATTTCCCAATGCTAGATGATAAGCATTGACCGGGGAAGGAATCAACCGCCGGACAGATGATTTTATGAAAGCTGTATATGTATATGCAGACATTAGAAATTTAAAATGCTTGTGCTATGGTCAGGATTGCGGCCCAAGAACCCTTAGGATCTCCTGTGCGGTAGTGTGACCTGCATGTACCTTGTCCCGTGCATCCTCAATAAGGAAAATAGTTTTTTCGTCGGCGGCAATCTTTTTGAGATCGACAACGCTGCCGCCGGAAGAAAGAAGCGACAAGAACTGGTCGCTTATTATCAGTATTTCATGAAGTGGATATCTTCCCCGAAAGCCGCTGTTGTTACATCTCGGACATCCCCTGCCGTGCCAGGTTTTCAGCTGCGGAGCGGTAAACAACGGACCTAGCCGGTTTAAAAGAGTGGGGTCGACGATATCCGGCTCACGGCAATTAGGACATATTTTTCGTACCAGGCGCTGGGCAATAACGCCTTTCAGGGCTGAAGATATGATAAACGGCCGCAGACCAAGATCGATCAATCGTGAAATCGTTTCAATTGCCGAGTTCGTATGGAGACTAGTAAATACCTGATGTCCTGTTAGTGCGGCATTAAAGGCTACCTTGGCCGTCTCGGGATCGCGTATTTCTCCCAACAATATTACATCCGGGTCCTGGCGAAGGATAGAGCGCAGGATGGTGGCGAAATCCAGGCCGATTTTATCTCTGACAGCGACTTGAGCGGCACTGTCGAGATAGTATTCTATAGGGTCCTCCAGTGTGATATAGTTTTTCTCCGATGTAATACCATGTTGGACCAACGAGTAAAGCGTAGTTGTTTTACCACTGCCGGTGGGGCCAGCGGCTATTATTATCCCCTGAGGGATATCAATAATATCAAGAACTTTTTTCAAATTTGTCCTGGAAAACCCGAGTTCTTCTACTGTGTGAATGGCAGCATTACGATCTAAAAGGCGCATTACCACCTTCTCGCCATTCATGGTCGGCAGTGTCGAAATACGCATATCGACAATTTTGGTGGGGGTTTTTACGGTAATCCTGCCATCCTGGGGTTTGCGCCGTTCCGAGATGTCAAGGTCGGCCATGATTTTAATGCGTGAGACAAGCGCATTATGGAATTCATTGGGAATATGGATCTTATCTTCCAGAATGCCGTCGGATCGGTAGCGGACGACAATACTCTTCGTCCTTGGCTGGATGTGGATATCGCTGACTTCATTTCGAACGGCTTCGATCAGAATAGCATTTACCAGACGGATAGCCGATGGCTCTTCAGTGCTTATTAGTAATACCGACAGAGGAATATCATCATCTTCCTCAATGACTACTTCAATCGCATCAAACGGATCGGTGTAGGCGATTGCCGTCTCCATATCTTTAAACGATACAGTCTTTTCTTCCTCCCCATACACCGCATTGATTTTGCTCTCAAGGGTGGTGAGATCGGTCAGGACGGTCTCGATCTGCAGACCAGTAATAAACCTAAGGTTGTGTCTCATGTCGCTGTCGGTCGGAGGTTTTGAAAGATTTTATCATAGGCCCGAGCAAGTTTTTACAGACGCAAAAGATAAAAATTTTTTCCCCGAGGTTATTTTTGATGATATTTTTACTCAATTGTAAGTTTCTTGTAAGATTTGTTGTGTACCTTCTGAACAGATCTCCCCGGTGGAAGGACGGCCAGTTGATGCTGCCGAATTGAAACATCGCACTCAAGAACTATGGACCGGTCACCATGCAGCAGAAAAATTACAATTATAGGAACTAAGCAATGAACTACGCAGAACCTTATGAAATAATTACAACGAACACGCCTGATAATGTTGTCAGTTTCACATACAAAACAAACAAAGTTTCAAGGACTCAGTCATGATTTCACCTCGCAGCCAGCTCATTGATCTTATGGAACAAGGGGCGATCCCGATGGGAAAAATTGGCGATGCCCTCAAAGCAGCGAGAGTCGCTCCCAACGGAAACGCCTGGCGTACATTTATCGACCAGCTTCTGCTTTGGCTTGGAGGTTTGGCGCTGGCTTTTGCCGTGTTGTTTTTCATCGCCTTCAACTGGGACGACATCGGACGTTTTGCCAAATTCGGAATGGTGGAGGGATTGATAATCCTGGCTATTGTCGTTTTCTGTAAGGTCGGTCATCATACGGCAGCAGGCAAAGTGTCGTTACTCTTTGCAACAATCTGTCTTGGCGTTTTACTCGCCTTATATGGACAGACCTACCAGACTGGTGCCGATCCCTGGCAGTTATTTTTTAGCTGGGCCTTGCTGATGCTGCCCTGGGCAATTATTGGACGCTTCTCTGCTATCTGGGTCTTCTGGGTCATGCTCTTAAACATATCCCTTATCCTGTATTATCAAACTTTCGGAGGAATATTCCGGTTCATGTCCGGTTCGGAAACCGGTGTTTTATGGCTGGCATTCATCCTTAATACGCTGTTGCTCATTTCCTGGGAGCTTGTGGCGGCTACCTGGCACTGGATGTCTGAACGTTGGCCGCTTCGCCTGCTGGCGACAGTCGGCGGTGTCCCTCTGACCTGGTTAGTTTTACATTCCATTTTCGCCAA
>JBARUR010000361.1:0-35860 GCA_049645845.1 Desulforhopalus sp.
CGGAAACTTCTTAAACCAAACACCGTCTAGATTTTTTATCATGAAAGCTACTGCCCTGGGATTTAGAAGTTGAACTGTTTTGTCTTCTGTAGAAAAAGATTGTTCGTCCCGCCATAGAGGAGAAAGCTTTGAAATATGGATTTCTCTGGTACCTTCCTCTGTCCAAATTTTAGACAAGTCACGCAAATGGATAGTATTCTGGACAACGGTTTCCTTCTTTCTGCTAAAGGCTAAAACAGCAAGAATGGTGACAATGAGCACGACGGCGAGCATCAGAAAGCTGCCATTCCAACCAATTGCCCTGAGCCAACCGATGATGCCCAGTATTGCCTCCTTCATCTCTCAGGGTTTGCTGTCGCCATAGTCGTTCGAGCCAGGTCAGGAAAAGTAACTTTGAGCTTACTGTCATCTACTGTAGCCGTCTTTCCTTTATAGGTACCGGAATAGGTGTTCAGGAATAATTCACGGGTAGCCATATTCAAAACTTCGGTATGCTTGATTCTGACCTCTTCGGTCTCCCGTATCGATAGACCACCACCGACTGAAATAATCGGTGAGAATCGTTTTTCTTCACCAAGATGTCTGGAAACATAGCTTGCCGTGTTCGCATCAGGTACCCGCATAAAAAGTTTGGTGTTGCAGTTATCCAGGATTGTGTTAGCTCGGTCTTCGCCCACTTCGGCATAGAGTTGGCTAATTGATTGGCAATATCCATGGATATAGACACCAGCACCACCTGCTTTGGCAAAGAGATCCTCTATACCATTGTAGAGTACTGACTGAGCCTCATCTATATGTAACACAAGGGGAGGGGTGACACTTTTGCCGCTGGAGTAGACCCGACCGACAAAGGCCTGGACCATGGAGATAATCACCTTGCCGGCAGTATAGGCCGCTCTTTTGGTCAGGAGCGAACCCAGCTGCACTACAAGAATGATTCCTTTGCCCTGTTCCAGCCGTTTGATGAAGCGATTTTCATCAGCTTTGCCGATGATCTGGCCCACATTGCCGGATGTCAACTCGGTCAAAGCCACACGGAGTGAGCTTGCAACTTTGGAATAGTAGTCGGCTGGAGTCGAAAGAATCTTCTGCATATCTCTTGATAGCTGTTCTGCATCCGGAGTGTTGATGTAATCAAGTTGCTCCTTCAGTCGCTCCAGGTCCTGGTGGCTGATATGATTCTTAATGTCGTTGAGATTAAACGAGGGGGCAGTCCCATTCACTTCGGCGAGCATGATCAGTGCCTGGACCACCACCAGGCTCACTTCATAGGCTACTCCGAAAAAATATGGTTCCCGACCAATAGCAACACCTGCCGTAATATGGGCGACCAGTTCTTCCGGCATGTAATAAGAGGAAAGTGGATCAAGAATCGCACTGTATTGTGGAAATATAGGGGTAATCAACATCAGATCATTGAGACGGCCGGTGGCATCGGCCAGTTGCGTGATCTTTGAAAAAAGATCGATATCCCCCTTGGGGTCAATTGCTACGACTGAATAGCCCTTCCTGATGTCCTGCTCGATGATATGTTCCATCAACCTTGTTTTTCCTACCCGAGTGGTACCGAAACACCAGAAATGCCCTTTGCGAAAATTATCTGGAAAGCCCAAATCCACAATTGTCTCTGGACGATCAAGGTGAACTCCGGTCCCGATATGCGTCCAAAGTGCATTTCGGTTTTTTCTGTTTTTTATCATCAGATATTTTTGACAAAATTGACTTGCACCTGCTCTTTGAGTTCCTGAGTTACGGCAATGATGACAGACCTCGGTAGTCGTTTGGTGGCTAGAACAAAACTTTTATGTCCAACATAGCGTTTGACGCAGCGAAGACTGATCCGTTCAGCATCAGAACCAAGATTGTCTCTAAGTAGAGTTTCAACCAAGGTCTTGGAAACCCGATCTACTAAAATTTTTAGCCGGGGAGTATTACCCCGCAAAACAGGCTCAATTCGACGTACGTGAAAGGCCCGTCTCATTCCAATAGAAAAATTTCTGGAATTTCGCTCATGCAGGCCGATACGGTTCAGAGGGCAAACTGCCGTCACGATTTCACCTGGTATGATTTCAGTCTCGATGAAGATATTGTGCTCGGAATCGTGGGATATAATCTCTCCCCAGCACGATTCCTTTTCATAGGATTTGTAATATTTGGTCTGCTTCAGCACAGCTACTTTGTTCAGACCTTTCTCAAGGTGTTTTTTGAGAGTATTCGGACCTCGTATTTTCGTGAGATCAACCGTGCGTTGCATGATTACGCCATTAACTTTATTGTATGCCACGGCCTCCAACTGCAGATCATTTCGGAAAAAGACCATCACCTCAAGACGATACCACTGGGAAAGTACTGAAGAGAACACGTTCTCGATCTCTGCCATGACCTCGCCCCTGGTAAGCCCATATTGATTGGCAAATAAGGTTATGATGTTCTGCATTGGTTTCATCCCTATGTACCCATGAAAAGGAGAGGGAATCCTTGATGATCCTATTTTCTATTTTCAGGAGGGATGACGCTTTATTGAAAATGGTGGGGGGAGAAATTTGTTGAAAATCAGGTTCTAAAAGATAGGATACATATTGAGATTCTGCACCAAATTTCATCTTTGACTGCGAATGAATTAAGCAGGAATTGCTTTAGCATCACAATCTCTATTTTATCAGATGATCTACAACTATCCGTTCATACAATACACCCGTACGATTGGATTACACACTTTAAATAACTTCTGCCTTTTTGTAAAAAGCCAGTTTCTGTTAATTAATTTCAAAATTGGCAAGCGTTTCTATGTGATGTTTTGGTCGTGTTTCACCTCTTGTTTTTTTGCCGTAATACCGAGATGTCCTTTTCTCGCCGCTGAAACGAAATCCTAAAATATCTGACCCTCCGGCAAGGGGCGTTGAGGCGATATTCTGTCAATGCAATTGAGATAGAGGGTCTGTGTATATTAATTAGACAGGACAGCCTGGGCTTTTTTCCATGATTGCCCAGTTATTTCACACTTCATTCGGCTATGTTCAGGATACATGGTGGTCTTTGAGATAATAATTAAACAAAACGAGTGGTTAGTCGAGTCAAGTCAGTTGGCGCCTTCTGGTCCGCTTTGTGCAATGTCAAAGTATGCATTCAATGATTCATGACATCAATATATCTATTATTAAGGAGATTAACATGATGTGGAGGAGTCTTCTCACTCTCATCTTCCTGACAAGCATTATCATATCTGAACAGATATCCTGCCGGACGGTTTGCTATCCAGGCGACGGGTCACCTCAATGCTCTTGGAGATTTTTCTTATGAAAATCACCACCTCGGTAACCGGACCATAACTCTTGTCGAGATCAAGTTTCAACAATTGGGGAGTAGAGTGAATCCGTCCTCCTATCCTTCATTAAGGCTGGTCGGGGCCATCGTTTCCAACCTCAAAAAAAGCACACTGCAGGTTGTTGTCTACGTCAATAAAGATAAACAGTTCGCAAAAAAAAGAGCAGTTGAGATCGACAATACCTTGCATGAGCTTTTCACTAATATCGAACCTGACCGAATTAGGACCAGTTGGTTTGGTGCACCCGAGAAAGTCACCCAAAGTAATAGGACATACATTAAAAACGAATCCGTGTGGTATTTTCTAACCGACTGGAAATAAACCTGAATCGTGCCAGATTTAATGGTCGGCTATACCTAAAATGAAAGGAGAAAACATGAAAACGAAACGGTACTTCAAAACTATGATTTTAACATTGGCTGTCTCGGGGCTCTGTTTGCAGACATTAGCAGGAGCACAGGAGAATTCTCAATCTCAACCCACCTACTCAAGTGCAGCTAAGGTGGGACAGGCAGCACAGGTAGCAAAGCGAGAGGCAAATACCAAGAATCCATCCCTACAAGCGGCCCTTACCCACCTCAAAGATGCCGAAGTTCAAATGGATCGCATGCAGATGTCCGGTAATCAGCACCAGAAGATGTCGGCCGAATTGTCTCTTAATAATGCCGAAGATAAGTATGTGGGAATGCTGTCGCAAATGTCGGGGGTCTCGGAAAAGGATATCAGTGATATGCACACAACCGGTGTAGATTGGGCCGATTTTCCAAGTGAACTGGGTATGCCTGGTATGACCGGACAAATGGGGGACAGTGCCCACGAAAGTATGGGCACCGGTTCCATTATAGACTCTCGAAAAGCCGAAATTAAGGCAGCTACAGCTAGGAACACCAAATCCGGGTCGGCTAAGGGCCATGGAACAGGCATGCAGACAGATGTACATGGGAGTGGCGATACGATGTCCGGCGCAGGTGGTTTAGGTAATGGCATGGGCAGCGGCGGTATGCAAGATCATGACAGCGGGATGTCAGGAGGCATAGGCGGCGGCAGTGGCTCCGGCGGTGGTGGTGGCGGTGGCATGTGAAAAATTATAGACAAGGTCTTACTGGCACCCCTATTTAGGGGCGTTAGTGAGACCTGATGATGACAGGAAATAAAGAATATGGTGATCCAGCCAAGAAGTTTACAACAACGGACCGTTTTTTTTATTCTGGTTCCAATATTTTTGCTATTGGTGAGTATGTCCTTTGCCGGATATATCTTTGTTCGCACAACACTGCTCAATCAATGGGGCGAGACGGCAATCGCTAAACTACAGCGTACGGCTCATCAGATTGATATGCGTCTGCGCAAGCCTAAAGAGCTGCTGCTTCTTTTGCATAACAAAAAGGGCACTGATGTCAACAGCGATGTTTTTTCCTATGTTCTTCAAGAGATAAAAGGGCTTGAGGGGGTGGTTAGCGTCAATGTCGAGTGGCCGGATAATGGTTTCGAGGGCAAATCCCACAGCCTAAAAAACGAACCAATGATGGGCAGGATGCGTTTTTTTCAACAGGAGCACTTAACTGTCAGTTCGCCTAAATATAACAGCCAGGAAAACAATCGGACCATTTCGTTGGAGTCGGAGTTGAATGGCAAAAACAATCAGGCTGCGGGACGCGTGGAAGTGGTACTTTCATTTGACGACCTTATCAAGGAGATACTCAAAGCTCCTTGGTGGAAGAGCAACAAGGCATATCTGATCGACGATTCGGGCAATGTTTTGGCCAACACTTCCGTTGAATCAAATTTAGAAAAAAATTTTCCTCTGCAGGCTTTTGGTTCCACCGATGACCTTGAGCGCGACACCCTGTGGGCAATGAGAAAGGATAGCTTCGGCACTGTATTCGGGCCAGGCTCTCCACCTGAAGAAATCAGCGGCTTTTATCGTCTCACCGAAGCACCCTGGACCATGGTGGTTATTGCCCCCGGGGAAAAGATTTTGCAACCTGTGATAAGATTTAAACTGCTTTATATCCTATCGCTTACTATTGGCATTTTTGTAATTCTGCTGATTATTCGCGGTACAACTAGCAGACTAACGAGAAGCATAAAGGAGCTTTCAGATGCAGTCGATACTTTAGCACGTGGTTATTTTGGTCCCCCTCTCCTGGTTACATCACACGACGAAGTCGGTGAACTCACCAAAAATTTCAATAAAATGACCAAACAGCTCAAACAAAGGCTTTCGTTGAAAGAAGCGATGAATGTCGCCAGGGAAGTACAACAGAACCTGTTACCGCATGACATTGTCTCCCTGAAGGAAATAGTTGCCTGCGGTCACATTCTTTATTGCGACGAGACGGGTGGAGACTACTTCGATATTCTCAGGTTTTCCGGAAACGAGCAAAAGGTTGGGGTCGTTGTTGGAGATGTGGTGGGGCATGGAATCGGTGCCGCCCTGCTGATGACCACTGTCCGGGCACTTCTCCGCAGTCGGGTGGTCCAGCCCGGTGATCTTGGCGAGATAATGAGTCATGTCAACAGCCTTCTATGCCAGGACACCATGAAATCCGGTAATTTTGTTACCCTGTTTTACCTGGAGGTGGACCGAGGTAGAAACACTCTCAGCTGGGTCCGTGCCGGCCATGATCCGGCAATTGTATATCATCCGGCGAGTAAATATTTTTCGGAACTCAAAGGCAGGGGAATAGCCTTGGGCATCGATGAAACCTGCAATTATGAATACAATGAGCAACCGATCGGACAGGAAACCCAGCTTATCCTCATCGGCAGCGATGGAGCCTGGGAGGTTGAAAACCAAGCGGGAGAGCAATTCGGCAGAGAGCGCATGAAAATGATCCTTGCCGACAACTGCACCTTGCATCCGGATGAAATTCTTCAGACCATTGTCCAGGAAATAGCTGCTTTCCGCGGTGCGAATCCACAAAATGACGACATAACCTTGGCCCTGGTCAAAATTGGTTGAAAGAAACCATGTGTTTTCAATGTTTTTTGGAGATAGATTGTTTGATTTCATCATACCCCCCTCTAGAAACTGTGCTTTAAGTTCGGATCCAGATGCCTACAAGTTAAGAGTAAAATATTTTTTCAATACCTGATCCAACTGATCACTCTGTAGCTGTTCATCCTCCTCGGCATATACATCAGCATAAAGAGTCGGCGCTATTTGTTCAAAAATTTTTAATAATGCCGGATCAAAATGAGTGCCGGAACCTTCTCTCAGAATGTTCATTGTTTTGGCAAATGTGAGAGGTTCTTTATAGGGTCGATGCGAGAGGAGAGCGTCAAAAACATCTGCAATAGCAAATATTCTTGCAACTTGCGGAATGTTCTTTTCTTTTAAACCAGAGAGGTATCCTGTGCCGTTGTAACGTTCATGGTGGAACGATATTACATCTAACGCATCTCGGAGCCAGCTAATGTTGCGTATAATATCAGCCCCGATAAGGACATGTGTTTTCATTATCTCAAGCTCTTCAATTGTCAGCTTGTCAGGTTTGAGCAGGATAGAATCACTTATTCCTATCTTACCGACATCATGAAGAAATGCGCCTTTTATTAAAGATCTGATAAGGGAATTATGTAACCCCAATTTTTCTGCAAGTTTTACTGAATTATATGTCACTCTATAATTATGTGCATTGGTATCGCTGTCCCGTTTCGCAATAGCACTACCCAATGATTTTAAAATATCGGTATTTGCTGTCACGACCTCACTGGAACGTTTTATAAGTTTTTTATAAAGCTTATAAACGACAGGGTAGATAAATAAAGTCGTGAAAATCGCTACAAGCAAAGACATCAAAATGGCGTAATAGCTTTGCTGTTTTATTCTTGTCATCTGATCATCGTGCAAATGGTAGACTCCCTGGAAATGACCGACAGTGTTCTGATGGATTATATCGACCATAGGCACCATAATGCGGATATAGATCTGGCCTTCGTGCATTATGGTCTGATGTTCGACTTCACCCGTCATCTTAAAGGGCCTGAATTTGTTTAATATATTTAAGGATTGATGGACTGAGAATTGCAAGGTTTCAGTGGTAACCTCTTCAATCTTTTCATCGAGAAATTCAATCACGATAAAACGGTCGTGATCAAGAGAGTTGCGAATTGCCTGTTGCAATTTGGCAAGAGAAGACGGGGTTCGATTGTTATGATAAGCGACATAGTGATCCGCTAACTTTTGTGATTCCTGTATCGCGATGTCGGCTACATAACTATCAACTCGTCGAAATTCGACAAAGGCAACAGTTATGCCGGTTAAAAAACAAACAACGATTCCGGCAAAGGCCAGATTCTTCAGTAACTGTCTATGAATACTTGTATAAAGATCTAACATATTCCCATTACTCGCTTTAATCGACGGACACGTTCCCGGCCTATCTCTTTTCCTGTCAAACGCTTAGGATATCTGTACATGCTGCGCGAACTTACTGACGGATCCGCCATGTACAAATGATACAACTGTACCCTTCCGTGCTTTTTCATAATTCACGGAAGCTACCTCTGATTCTCAGAAGCTTGTAGTGTCAAATTTCTCAACAGATCGTCTCTTAAGCGGCCTCATTACCTGTAACAATAATAGACAATACTCTAAGGAACTGTGGGAACCTTAACACCAAACCTTTATCCAAAGAATCGTAATCACAGTAAAAAACTTAACCAGAAAAAACATGGCACGTCATTTGCTCCTTACAAGTAAAACAATAGGTTTATTTGCAGTAGAAACTAATCACACAAAAAAAGGAGATAAAACAATGACTAAGAAAAAATTATGGTTAATCGTGATCGGTGTTGGAGCAATCGCTTTTAGTGCAAATGCTTTTGCAATGATGAGTGGCAATAATGGTTTCAATAATCATACACAAAGATATGGTTCCGGTGAATACCACATGAATGATGACAATAGAGGAAATTATAGAGATAATAATCGAAATTTTCATAATGGGAACAACAATGATTCCCATATGGATGACTACAATAGAGATTACTATAAAGATGGTTCGGAACACAATATGGGCAACGAATATAATTTCAGAGGAAATAATAAGCAGGGCATTAGCCCTGACGGGGATCGCTATAAAGAAGATCATCGATACCGGAGAGATTAATCGATTAAAAACATTGAGCTGGTAAAACTGATCAAGTTCAGACCAGCTCAATTCTACCTATATTACTCTAATGTGGGTTTGACATCGTTGTTGTCTTGTTTTCCTAGCCGACGAGCCAGAGGAATTGCGGAAATTCCATGAACAATCAGGCTAAGAAACACAGTCAGTGTTACAACCATTGCTATAAAACGTCCTCCAGGCAATTCCCTGTTAAGCACAATGACTGAAAAGACAATGGAGGCTAGACCTCGGGGTCCGAACCAACCGAGAAAAAGTTTTGAACTTGTACTCTCTCCGGTACCTGTAAGGGAGAGGAAGACAGGAAACATACGGATAATCGTCAGACTCAATACGGCATACACGACCATCGACCATGTGAAATAAGGGATACAATGGCTGACAACGGTAGCACCAAAGAGCATCCAGGTAACCAAGGCTAATGTCTCTCCTATTCCTTCCGCCGCAAAAACCATCTTGGTGGTGTTTTTTTTTGTTTTGTATCCAAAATATAATCCGCCGATAAAGGCAGCAACATACCCACTACCATGTATACTCTGAGCGACAGAAAAGCAGGCTATGGAGAGCCCTAAGGCGGTAATTTGTGACCATACCTCATTGATCCACCCATGAACTAAGAACCATCGTCCTCCCCAGGCAGCAAAGGCGGAGAGACTCAGGCCAACGAGCAGCCCGAATCCAAGTTCTTCAACAACCAATTTCAGAGCAAACATTGCCCTGCCCCCCTCAGCACCACTGCCGTCTGCCAGCGCAATGAATATAAATAGAATAGGAACACATAGACCATCATTGAGGCCGCTCTCAAGATTCAATCCTTCTCGGACTCGAGCGGGCACAGTCTTGTCGGTGATAATTGCTTTGCCAAGCGCTGCGTCAGTTGCAGCAAGCATTGTGGCCAGAATAGCAGCTTCAAAAAAGGTCAGCACATCAAAGATGATTGAAGCAAAGAGAGTACCGAGAAGAATGACGCCCGGGAGGCCGAACAACAACATTCTAACAGGGATGCGGATCTGGGATTTTAATATCGAAAAATCAGCATTTGCCGCATCAATAAAGAGGACCACTGCGAGGGTCAGGTCAGCAAGTACCCTGAAACTGATACCTGAAACATCTGTGTCGAACCAGCCAAGACCAAGAGGTCCCATCAATAAACCTGCAGCCACAAAAACGATTGTACCAGATATGAACGTGCGTTCCAGGCGACCGCCGACCATGCTATAAAAGAAAATAAACAGAGCTATAATAGCCAATTCATTATACATATCGAATCCTTCTAAAAGGTAATACATGGAGCAGATAGTCAGAAAATTGAATCAAACTAACTTGTAGTTACAAGTTCTAAAACTCTAAATGTTGTGTCCTCCTAATGTGAGAATACGGATAGGGGACTGGTTTGAATTCCAAGTTGCATCATTTTTATGGGAACTTTGAATCGTGAACTCAAACTCTGACAGGGGTATTCAACCTTCAAAAGCATACAAACAGAGTCAACGTAGACCGCGTAGGGGAGAATGATGCGGGTTAAAAGATTGTGCTCAGTGGCCGGTTAAGTAGACTCTTTATTAAATTGAGGCACACGAAGAACCAATATTATAGCGAATAGCACCTGAAAAAGAACAAGAGCTCTAACAAAAGTATGACGAGGAACAATATCACCATACCCAACGGTAGTTACCGTGACGAAGCTAAAATAAATAAAATCGATGATTGAGGCACTTTCTGTAATATCGGGTGGCAAGCTGAAACATCTTAGGTGTGAGGTGTACATCAAATAGTAAACCCCCGACATGCCAAAACCAAAGGAGAGATAAGCACGTATCGCTCGATTCACATTTAGTTTTTTATATCTCGTTAGTTGTGAATAACTATTGATAAACCCAACCATTGACAAAGAAATGGCAAGTATATAATTGACTCCTGGTTGCTTCGATAAGTATTCTGAGAATATAAATCCTGATTGAGAGATTATGGGCAGGGAAAATAAAAATATCATGAGGGTAGCCGAAAGCAGGAGTATTTTCTTTTTCTTTAAAAAGTACATGATATTAATATATTCCTCTCTTGTATGATTCTGTTACCTGAAAAGTTTTATCTGGTTTCCGGATATCTCCTGCTGCCTGACTGTTTGATGGCACAATTACCGTTATGATCGGCTATTCCCAAAGGACATCTTCAATCTGGAGTGATAACCAGAAAATTGATAATTCTACATGCCAATAGTACCAACCAAACTCCTTTTCGAAAGATGATGTAGGCAGTGAACTCAATCTAAATTGAACGTTTTCGCCACAAATAAAAAGTAGCAGGTACAACCAGTAAGGTCAGGAGTATGGCGCTCACCATACCACCAACCATTGGTGCGGCAATTCGACTCATCACCTCGGAGCCGGTGCCGGTAGCAAAGAGTATCGGAAGCAAACCAACGATGACTGTCCCTGCAGTCATCATCACCGGACGTAACCGCATGCCTGCACCATAAAGAACAGCATCGGCTAATTGTTTATTACTGGGCGAAACACCTTCTTTTTTACAATCAGCCAACATTTTATTGTACGCCTGATTGAGGTAGACCAACATGATAACACCTATTTCAACAGCAACCCCGGCGAGCGCAATAAAACCGACTCCAACGGCAACAGAAAAGTTGTAATCCTCCAAATACATAAGCCAAATACCGCCAACTGTTGCCAAAGGCAACGTCCCCATTATGATAGCCACTTCCACAAAATTGCGGAAATTCATATACAACAAAATAATAATGATCGCTAATGTTAGCGGCACCACATACTTCAGCTTCTCTTTTGCGCGCAGCATATATTCATACTGCCCGGACCAGCTTAGGGAGTAACCGGCTGGTAGTTTGATTTTTTCTTCGACGACCTTTTGTGCGTTAATCACGTAACTGCCGATATCAACACCTTCTATATCGATAAAAGTCCAGCCGTTTAATCGAGCGTTTTCACTTTTTATAGCAGGTGGTCCGTCTTCAACAAAGATATTGGCGACATCTGCCAGAGAAATCCTCTGGCCCATGGGGGTTACGATCGGCAACATCGATAATTGCTCAGGGGAGTTTCTATAATCCTGTGGATAACGGAGGTTTACCGGATATCTCTCTAAACCTTCGATTGTTTGGGTGACATTCATTCCACCTATTGCTGAGGCGACCACCTGCTGCACATCCGCAATATTCAGCCCGTACCGAGCGGCTTTCTCCCTTTGTATATCGACCTTAATATAGCGACCTCCAGCAACTCGCTCTGAGTAAACCGAAGCAGTGCCTGGTACGTCTTTTAAAATAGTTTCCAGTTGCTGACCAATTTCCTGGATTATCGGCAGTTCGGGTCCTGCTACTTTTATTCCAACCGGAGTTTTGATGCCGGTGGCCAGCATATCAATCCGCGTCTTGATCGGCATCACCCAAGCATTGGTAACACCTGGCAGTTTAACCAAATTGTCCAGCTCTTTTTTGAGACTTTCCGTCGTCATACCCTCACGCCATTCGTCTTGCGGTTTGAGTTGAATAAATGTCTCGATCATAGTCAGAGGCGCCGGATCGGTCGCTGTTTCTGCACGACCGACCTTACCGAAGACCGTTTTGACCTCTGGAACGGTGCTGATCAGTTTGTCGGTTTGTTGCAACAATTCCCTAGCTTTTCCTATAGAAATCCCCGGATATGTCGTTGGCATATACATCAGATCGCCTTCATCAAGCGGTGGTATAAATTCACTTCCTATCTTGTCCAACGGCCATAAACCTATGGCGAGCACGACAAGCGAGCCTAACAGGACAGTTTTAGGAAACTTCAAAACACCCTTCAGTACCGGTACGTATACCGCTGTCAATAAACGGTTAATCGGGTTTTTATGCTCAGCCAGTACCTTCCCCCTAATAAAATAGCCCATTAAAACAGGTACCAGAGTTATCGCTAAAACAGCGGCAGCCCCCATGGCATAGGTTTTGGTGAACGCCAGAGGTGAGAACATGCGACCTTCCTGTGCTTCCAGAGTAAATACCGGTACAAAGCTGACAGTAATAATTAACAGACTGAAAAACAGTGCAGGACCCACCTCGCTTGCTGACTCGGCAACGACTTGCCACCGATTTTCCTTGGTTAAAGGTGTTTGCTCCATATGCTTATGCATATTCTCAATCATTACAATCGCACCGTCAATCATTGCGCCAATAGCAATAGCGATACCGCCAAGCGACATGATATTGGCATTGAGCCCTTGCATGTGCATGATGATAAAAGCCGTCAGAATACCAATCGGCAAACTGACAATGATCACCAGCGATGAACGGATGTGGAACAAGAACAACATGCACACTAAAGCAACCACAACAAATTCTTCCAAAAGCTTTTGCCAAATATTTTTTATTGCTCGTTCAATCAAGGCGCTCCGGTCATAGACAGGTATTATTTCAACACCTTCGGGAAGCCCTTTTTTCAACTCCTCCAGTTTGGCTTTGACACCGTCAATAGTTTTTTGGGCGTTTTCACCGAATCGCATGACAATAATGCCGCCGACTGTTTCACCCTCTCCATCCAACTCTGCAATACCGCGGCGCATTTGCGGGCCAATTCCTATTTCAGCGACATCTTTTAATAAGATGGGAGTACCATTCTGGTTAACCCCTAAGGGGATATTGCCCAGATTCTTCTCGTTCTGCAGGTATCCTGTGGCCCTTACCATATATTCGGCTTCGGCCATTTCCACTACCGATGCGCCAATCTCCTGGTTGCCCCGCTTGATCTCCATTTGTATCTTGGAAAGCGGGATGCCAAAAGCTCGCAGTTTATCCGGATTAACTCGCACCTGATACTGCTTAACCATGCCGCCTATGGCCGTCACTTCTGAAACGCCGGGAACCGTCTGCAGCTCGTATTTTAAGAAAAAATCCTGCAGTGATCGCAGTTGACTGATATCATTCTTGCCTGTTTTGTCCACCAGGGCATAAAGGTATACCCAGCCTACTCCGGTCGCATCCGGTCCCAGTTGTGGTCGCGCATTATCGGGCAGTGAAGGTATGACCTGGCTGAGATACTCCAGCACTCTGCTTCTCGCCCAGTAGAGGTCGGTTTTCTCGTCAAAAATTATGTACACAAAAGAGTCGCCAAAAAATGAATAGCCTCGGACTGTTACAGCACCCGGCACCGACAACATCGCGGTTGTCAGTGGATACGTCACCTGATCTTCAACGACTTGTGGCGCCTGTCCGGGATAGGTGGTCTTGATAATTACTTGAACGTCTGATAAATCAGGCAACGCATCAACAGGAGTGTTTTTCAGGGAGTACAAGCCAATGCCTATCAATATTGCAGTAGCAAGCATAACGAAAAAACGATTGCCAACCGACCAGCGTATAATAGATTCAATCATTATTTATTCCTCTATTTCTGTAACAGTTCACCGGAACCCCTAAAAAGGTGGCATAAGCCGGATGTTGTAATCGTTCATCAGGGCTTCAGATGTGCGCAGGCAGGTCGACGGGCTATAGTAGGCCTATGCGCGGCGATCTGATCGCGTATAGATGGAGTGCTGCTGGATGATTACTTATTTCTTATGGTCGCCATTATCCATATCATCAAGATTCATGTCATCAAGACTGATGTCGTCAAGATTCATTCCCTCATCGTCTGTCCCGGGAAGGCGAACATTGGAAATTTGGTACTGGTCATCCTGAGTTTTTGATATTTCCACCTGTAATGTCATACCCTGCTCAAGTGAAGCAAGGTCGATCGAATCAGCAATGGTGAAATCCATAGTCATTTCCGGCCAATCCCATTGATTGATCGCCTTATGGGATACTTTGACCATTCGATGTTCCGCCATCAGGCTGTTGATGGTTGCTTCTACCCAGACACTACTTGGTATGGCCTCATCTCCATGATTCATTCGCTTAAAATCAGATGTTTTACTGGACTCGGAGTCGATTAAGAACTGTGCCGAAGTAACTATTCGATCTCCTTCCGTAAGGCCTGATAGTATCTCCGCTGAGCGTTCATCAAAACGTCCGACATTAACATTGATTGACTTGAAGCGACCTTCACCAAGAGCCAAAACCACCCTGTTGACCAAGCCTGTCCGAATCACTGCTTCTTTAGGTATAAGTAGAGTTTTTTCTGAACTCTCCGAGTGAATTACGACTTGGGCGAACATATCGGGTTTGAGCAAATCACCTTCGTTGTCAAATCGCAAACGTACTCGAACAGTCCGGGTTTTAGCATCCAACGAAGGGTATATATAATCAACGACACCGCGCCATTCTTTGCCCGGCAGGTAATCAAGTGTCATGGTGACAAGCAGGCCAACAGCAACTTGGGATGCCTGTCGCTCGAATACCTCTGCTTCTACCCAAACCTGTTCAAGAGTACCTATTGACATAATGGTGGAACCAGGTTTAACGAAAAAACCTTGGCGAATATCCAGGTTATCAACAACCCCGCTCTGCGGTGTATAAAAAGTAACAGTCTGCTTCACCTCTTTGTTTTTTTTCAGTCGTTGGACAACTGTTTTTGGTACTCGTAATGCTGCCAAGCGATTCTCCGCAGCTTTAATCAAACGTGGCCTTTTTCGATCCAGGGCAAGCAGTAATTCTTCCTGAGCGTTTACCAGTTCCGGTGAATATAAATCATAGAGTGGCTGACCCTTTTTAACCGGATCGCCTGATGCTTTGATATAGAGTTTTTCGATCCAGCCCTCTACCCTGGGGTGGATATGAACCAGCTGATCTTCATCGTACTTCACGTAACCCACTGTCTGAATAGCAGAATGTAGAGATCTACGTTCAACCAGCGCGGTTCGCACGCCCAAATTATTCACGACATCCGGAGAGATCTTGACTGTTCCTGGTCCCGAATCTGTGTCGCTGCCGCCTTCTTCATAGACGGGGATTAAGTCCATGCCCATTGGTGATTTGCCGGGCTTATCGCGTTTATAGTTCGGGTCCATTGGAGCAACCCAATACAGCGGCTTTTTCTCACCACTCGCCACTTCGCTGTCAGGTGATGCTCCTGACGGATCAGATGGATTAACAAACATGGAATAGCCAAACCAGGTAATGACTGAACCAATCACAATACCGGCAATAAGTGAGCCCAGCACACTTACACTTTTCTTCATTTCATTTCTCCTGACGGACGATTACTTGCGATAATGTCATCGGCGGTCTTCATAAAAAAATAATTCAACTCAATAATCGCCTTTTGCCTTTCTACATCGATGCTGAGCGCATCTATCAGCGCATTTAACTCGGCTATGCGCGCACGGACTACCTCGGCAAAATCACCATCGTCATTGGTGTATGCCGTCAGAGAGGCCTCAGCCTGCTCGTGAAACTGTGGCAACAGTTCAATTTGGAAAAGCTTCTGTCGTTCATTCAGTCTGAGCAATTTTGCTCTGGATTTTTCAAAATCCGCGATCATTTTTCGCACTAACAACCACTTTTTAGTTTTTATCGCTTCAGTTTCTGAAACTGCGGATTGAAGTTCTTTATCCTGGCGGTTACTGGTAAATAACGGCAAATCAAAAGTACCTCCAACTGAAAAGAAATCAGCCAGGTCATTGCCAGATCGGTCAGCGTCACGATAACCATAACTTACGTTTAGCCCCCATTCCGGCTTGTATTTTTGCCTGGCGAGATCGATGCCGGCTTTACTGGCCTTAATTTGCTGTTCCAGAGCAGCAACCAGCGGATGCTGAGAAAAATGTTCAAAAAGTGTCTGTGGGCTGGCTTCATTATTTGCTGTAAAGAGAGGTGCATCTAACATTTTTATATTGGGTAACTCTTTGTCCAACTCCAACCGAGACCAGGGTGTCACAACCGTAGTCGTTGTCTTGTCTTGATATTCATTCAAAAAGTATTCGCTCAACCATTCAGAGAGTTTTTCAACTGACACTTCCTGTTTTTGTCTCAAAACAGTGAGTCGATCCTCGAGCTGGGTCAGTTCCAGTTGAGCGCGGATAATGTCTTGTTGTCGAGTTTTTCCTAAAGCCGAAGAGTAACTTGCCTCTGCTACGTCGACCAGTTGCTCAAACAAAGGACGATCTTTTTCAATTAAAGCTATGCTCTCCTGGGCATTATATGCGTCTAACCAGAGCTGGCTGACCGAAACGACGACCTTTGCTCTGCGATCCTGACGCTGAAAAGGAAACTGACTGCCGACCAATTCGAGCTGCTTTTGTTTAATTGCCAGGCTGTCACCGCGAGGGAACATCTGGGATACCCCGACATTAAACCGTGTCATAGGTTCTTGAGAGAAATCAAACGTATCGGTTGGTAAATTGAGAAGCCCGACGGACATTTTAGGATCTGGTAGTGTTCCTGCTGCCACGCTCAATGATTCAATTGCATCTTGTGAATGCCGGTTACCGACCAACCAGGGGTCATTGTCCTGAGCTGCTTTAACAGCCATCTCCAGACTGAGCACATCAATATTATTCTCAGTTGCCTCGGCATAAGCTGAAAATATTCCGCAAATCAAGATGGTTTGAAGCAATAAAAATCCCATGACCTGTATTGATTTTATTTTTTTAGTAAAATGTGTCACTGATACACCTCCATGGCGGAATTAACCTTTGTGAAAACCTCAGCCACCTCAAACGATAATTCTATTACAACAAAGCCATAGGCCACATGATGCAGCCACCTGGGAAAATCATTATTTTTTCCAGGCTCTGCGTTAAGAAATAATTTTTTTCCCATGACGTCGACTGAATTACTGTGATAGAACCTCACACATGCCTTGATCTCGATCGATAAAATCAAGTCTTCCACGGCACCCTCTATACCGTGATTTGATCATACATCTCGCTTTAAGGGTTGTTGTTTGTTATGCCTTGACTGCAATAAAAACCTTCAAGGGAGATAAAATCGTCTATCATCTCTTAATTATCCACATGCCCCTCAGATTGCATCTCCTATGCCATATTGGATGATTTTAAATGAAACTGTCTATGTCTCTGTTTTGTAAAGGCAATTAACGTAAAGGCGTTCTTTCTTGCAAACTACACTATAGAATTGCAAGCGTCCAAATATTGGACAGTGAAGTCTCTGTCGGACGGGTTCTGCAATAAGAAAATATTGGTATGGCTATAATGATATGGCCACAAAAGCACTGCTTTTATCAGCCAGATTTTCTGTTCAAATCATTCGAGTGGAGAAAAATGATACATCAGCTTCTGATAAAATCATTCACCTGAATTAGATGCTGTGAAAGCGTGCGGTCGAGCCAGTTGATTGAAAAACTATTTTTAATAAGACAGAAGGTATTAATCGAAAAAAAATGAGAGAACAGACATCGATAGCAAGTAGTGATACTAGTAAAATTTTCCCGGAATCCTGTCAATGGCAACCCCTTGTAATTGCTATTCGTCGTTCGACCTATAAACGATTTTACACCAATGCGGCTCAACCGGTCATCATCACTGACAATGTCCGGTTGATCATCCGAAAAGAGTTTACATTACCATGTGAGGATACCAGAATTTCACTGTTTGCGGGTCTGCGTCATCCTTGAAAATGCAGATAACTCCCCACTTACCGGGTTCGTCAATAGTGAAGTTGGCAGCAAAAACACCTCCACCATAATCTTTTAAATTGGCAATTTGTTCCTTTCCTGAGGGGGAAATAACCTTCACTTTTCCCACCGCTTTAGAAATTATTTCATCATTACGTTTGAAAGTGGCCATAACATGATGGGTTTTGCCATCCGGATCCTTCATGCCCATACTGGCAAGATCCATGACCTGAAATTCAGAATGGACATCACCGGCCATGGCTGAATGGATAAAATTCCCTTTTTTTTCCTGGCTTCCGTGGTCCATTCCTTCCATAGCCATGGAACCGCTTGCGAAAATGAGGCTGACAATAGCTAAAAACAGCATAATTTTTTTCATCGTACTCTCCTTTGTAATCATTGTGCTTCTTTCAGGAATCGGTGGTGGCAGTCATGATAGAGTTGTAATAACTGAAAAAACGTTACGCTCTCAACATTGCAATCCATGTGCCGGAAATTACCACAAAACCAATTTCATCTCATATGCACGTGAATTGGTTATGCACCTCTAACTCTGATGCATGGTTTTAATGATCATAAAGAAAAATTGTCCAATTTCATGACACGCCAGACTTCATTGCTGTACATTAATTAGACACCTGTGCAAGGAAGTTCTTTGTTGAGTCAGGCTGAACGGAAGTCTGAGGTCATCACTCCGCTGACGACATAGCAAGTACAACAGCCGCGAATGCAAATCCCGGCGGCAGTAGATTATGGGTCATAGTCAGGGTAATCGCCTTGGGGCAGCCTTTGTGACACAAGCGTATAACCCGTTAGAGAGTGGTTGCTGCAACTGACGAAGAAATGGAAGAGATTTAGCAGCGACCTTTTCTGTATCAAAAGCGAAAGTGAATTATTTGTAGGAATCGGGACCAGATCTGATCCGACGCTTTTCGTATTGAGGTTAGGTCGGAACAGATGCAAAACTCGCATTAGAGATCTTCTAACACAATATCTTACGAGAGCATTCGTCATTCGCCTTTTACCAGCGAGTAAATTAGAAAGTATATCGTGCGTCCGTAAGGGAGAAATGGAGCAAGTCTAAATCGGCTTTTTAACAAAAACTTGCACGATACGACAAACATCAGAATCTGAGATCCTCAGGAAGAATAAGTTTAGGTTGCATTTCATTAGTAAGTGTTAAAATTACCATCGAATATCGTTTACTAAAGTATGAAATGAATTTTTATAGAACTATTGGTAATTACTATCGCTGAGGATGGCTTTAACACACTTCAGCATTATATTTCCAGAATGTTTGTTCCTGCGGGAATGATGAGAGTCACCGACCCGAGGATCGTCTCAGTAAAAATTTTCATTAGAAATATAAATTGTATGCATATTCACACATTAGATCGCTGGAAACACAATCACGATTTTGCGTTAACTCATGAAAAAGGTGAGGCTCGTACCAAGCAGGTATTAGTGATCACAGTTATCGCGATGATAGTGGAGATCGTTGCTGGTACACTTTTTAGTTCAATGGCTTTGCTGGCGGATGGCTGGCATATGGGTACACATGCGGCAGCTTTCACCATTACTATTTTTGCTTATCATTATTCACGAAAACATTTAGCCAACAGGGAGTTCACTTTCGGTACAGGAAAAGTGAGTATTCTGGGTGGGTATTCAAGCGCTATAACTTTGGCTGTAATAGCACTGTTTATAGGTGTAGAATCAGTCACACGTCTCATTCAACCGCGGGAGATTCATTTTAACGAGGCAATAGCTGTTGCGGTTCTTGGACTTATGGTCAACCTCTTTTGTGCTTATTTGTTACAAGGTCATCATGCACATACCCACGATCAAGGGCATGACCACAGCCATCATGACCATAATCTAAGGGGAGCCTATCTTCATGTATTGGCGGATGCGCTTACATCCGTATTGGCGATTGTTGCTCTTTCGTTTGGAAAAATTTTCGGTTGGGGGTGGCTTGATCCGGTCATGGGCATTGTAGGAGCCCTGGTGATTACTCGTTGGTCTTATGGTCTATTAAAAGATACAAGTGCAATTCTTTTAGATAGGAATATTGAAGAGGAGCATACCCAGTTGATTCAACAGAAAATAGAATCTGTTTCCGACAACAGAGTCTCTGATATTCACGTCTGGAAAGTTGGTCCGATCGATTACGCTGCCATCATTTCGTTAGTAACGCATTACCCTCAACCAAATGAATACTATAAAGATCTTTTAAAGGAATTTAAAGAGCTTTCGCATGTAACTATTGAAGTTAACCCATGCAATGAGGAGCCTTGCGTCGTTTCGGAGAAGAAATGACTTTTTTAACGCGTTTAAAGTTGCTTCTTATAGATTGCCAATAGAGACACTTAAGCCAATGCATTTTTCTAAATCTTGACCTTCTCTCTGTGCATCGGCTTCATAGATAGTGCCTGTTTGTTGCTATTGACTCCTTGATCCCCCTCCTCAACAGCAGTAACCACTTCCAGCTACTAATATGTCACTTCAGAAATGGCGAGAATGCACTGCCTGGCAACATCGCTACGGCTATTGAAATGAATCAAATGCAATTCGGATGCATTTGCATTTGAAGGTATTCGTCAGGCACCGTTACATGAATAATTCAATTCTCGGATCTTCCCGAAGGCTCACCTGGCTGTTTATGGTCAACAATTTTGATCACAGCTCTTATCACCACTTCACAGGCTGTTTTGCTGTATTGAGACCCGATGGCCTACCTTAAAAATGAACCCAGCAAGGCGGTTGACACCCATCACGGAAAATTTTTTAATAGGACCGGTTCTTAGAAGGCCACAGTGAACTGGAGCCAGAATTTTTGGGTGTCAGTTTTGAATTCATCAGCATTGTAGTTGGCATAGGCTACCTGAACCGTATAGCGATCGGCAAATTTTTTTGTCAGCATGGCGTCAAACTCTGTCCCAAAGTCGCTGCCACCCGTATCAGCCTGGAAATCATGATAAATCAGATCTACCTTGACCCCGGCAACAGTACTACTCAGGATTCCGTACAAGTCACGCAGCCCATCAGGTGGTACGGTCAGGAACTGGTCAGCCCAGCCGTTAAAACCGTGGTTGGTTCCCAGTGGAGTTTTAAAGGAGACTCCATTGTCTGAACCAAGGACCTCATAGCCAATTTTTCCGCTGATATTTGTCAGCATAGAACCGTTTTGTGGTATAAGGATTCCGCCGATGAGGTGATAATAATTGGCGGTATAATCTTTGGGATTATCCTGGTAGTCTGCCTGATTGGCATATTCAGCTGTATAGAGCAACTTGAGCTCTTCGGCTACAGCGATTGACCCATCAAATCGCAGGCCGATGGTCTGAGTGGAAAATGCAAATTGAAAAGGGCCGGAATCGTCAGGATCATCATAGTCCAGCCAGTAACCGTATCCGGAAAGTGAGCCGATATCTTGAAACGCGTATTTCAGATTGAGGAGAGGCGACTGCATATTCACATCTTTGCTGACGATAGTGCGGACGTTCCATATATAAGAGATATTGGCGGAAAAGTTACTAAGGGATGTGTTGAGCAGGGTGATCGAATCAAAGGTCTGTTCCATCTGCCGCCAACCGACAGGCCCAATAAATCGCTGGTTGTCATAAAGAATTCTTTGACGACCGCCTTTGAGTAAGGTATTGGGAATAGTGTCAAAGGAAAGCCACCCCTGATTCAGTTCTCCCTCATCCGGATCTGCTATCACTGCGTATTCTGTTTTACCGTTTACCGTATCGTTGTAGTCGTCTGAAAAGAGTGGAGTGTTCCCCTCAAACTCCACAAAGGCCTGGAAACCGGTAAATTTTGGCGTCAGGTAACCCAGACGTAGACGGACGGGGTCACCATTGGCCGTTTTAAGGCCATCCTGCTCCACATGCTCAAAACGATACCGCAGGTTGAGTGTGATTTGTCCCCAGTCACCCTGTAAGAGATCCTGAATCTGGTCATTGATATTGGATTCTGCTGCGGGGGCAACTCCGGCATTCGCCGACAAGGTGAGCCCTATCCCCAAGAGGATTGAACCGGTTAAAGCCAGACTTCTGATTGAATTAAATTTCATCTCTTTTCCTCCCTCCTGTATCAGTTGACTGTCTTGTTATTAGGCACTCTTCCATCATTCATTTCCAAGAGATGTCTGATTTTTAGACAATACCTCTAGTCTATCACCGGACCGTCTCAATGCAGTGAACTGTTTTATCCATTCAACTCAATATGTCATAGGTGTACTCGTATTGTTTCCAAAAACTGGCACGACACATGCTGTACTCATAACACAGACATCTAAAACCTTCCATGAAGAGAATGTTAATGCTGAGCGTAACGGTGAGTAATCAGATTTATTGTGGAGCCTGCAGAATCAGCGCATTAAACAGGGGAGGCGGTTTAATATATGGGGTGACGATGATGATAAATGAACAAAGCATGAATCATACCCGGGAAAAAGTTTTTCGTGATCCGGTATGCAAAATGTCAACCGAAGATGAGAAGGATTTTATTGACTATGTCTATCATGGCGATACCTATTATTTCTGCAGTGATCACTGCCTCACCAAATTTAAAAACCAACCTGATACCTATCGTGCCGGTGAAAAGATTGATCACCGCCATGGCAGCAATAAGACAAAATCGGATCAGGGCAAATCATTTGGAATAAAACATAACGCGGAAACCAAAAGTCTAAAATCTGAAAACCGTATTTACACCTGCCCGATGCACCCGGAGGTGGAGCAGGAAGGCCCTGGTATCTGCCCTAAATGCGGCATGGCCCTGGAGCCGCGTGCCATTTCCCTGGAGACCGGTGAAGAGGATCCCGAATACGATTACATGAGGAACCGCTTTATTATTGGAGCAATCCTCACCGTGCCCATCGTCATCATTGCCATGCGCGAGATGGTTCCCGGAGGACATCTTATAGATGACCTGGCCCCTGCAGGGACGCTTGGCTGGTGGGAGCTTATCCTGGCAACACCGGTTGTTCTCTGGGCTGGCTGGCCATTTTTCGTTCGGGGTTTCCAGTCGGTGATCAACAAGAGCCTGAACATGTTCACCCTCATCGGCTTGGGGGTCTCTGTGGCCTACATCTATAGCCTCATTGCCGTGCTCTTTCCGGGGATCTTTCCGGCTACCATGCGCGGACCCGAAGGCGCCGTGGGTGTTTATTTTGAGGCGGCGGCCGTTATTGTCACCTTGATTCTCCTTGGCCAGGTCATGGAGTTGCGCGCCCGTAGCCAGACAGGCGCTGCCATCAAAGCCCTGCTGGGGCTTGCGCCTAAAACAGCCAGAAAAATAGATGATGATGGAACGGAAAAAGACATCCCCCTTGAGCATGTCCAGGAGGGAGACGTTTTACGGGTCAGGCCCGGTGAAAAGGTGCCTGTGGATGGCGAGGTTATTGATGGCTCAAGTTCAGTGGACGAGTCGATGATTTCCGGGGAGCCGGTTCCAGTAAAAAAACAGGCCGGAGATAAGGTGGTCGGGGCCACTGTCAACAGCACAGGTTCACTTACCATGCGTGCTGAAAAGGTTGGCAGCGACACCCTGCTTGCCCAAATTGTCCAAATGGTCGCCGATGCCCAGCGCAGCCGCGCCCCAATACAGAAACTGGCGGATCTTGTGGCCGGTTATTTTGTTCCCGCGGTCATTTTCATTGCCCTTTTTGCCTTTGCTGTCTGGTATTTCGTCGGCCCCGATCCGAGACTTGCCCACGCCCTAATTGCGGCAGTGTCTGTTTTGATTATCGCCTGTCCGTGCGCCCTTGGTCTGGCGACGCCCATGTCCATCATGGTATCGACCGGCAAAGGGGCAACAATGGGAGTTCTGTTTAAAAATGCCGAGGCCATCGAGACCATGCGAAAGATCGACACCCTGGTAGTGGATAAGACTGGTACCCTGACCCTGGGAAAACCGAAACTCACCGATCTTGTTGCGGCGGCAGGCATGGATGAAGACAAACTTCTCAGATTTGCTGCAAGTCTTGAAAAATCAAGCGAGCACCCCCTGGCTGCAGCAATCGTTTCCGGGGCAGCTGAGAAAAAGATATCAATTTCCGCACCGGATGAATTTGACTCCATAACCGGCATGGGGGTTGCCGGGACAATCGAAGGCGCACGTGTCCTACTCGGCAACCTCAAGCTGATGAATAACGCAGGTGTGAATACGGATGAACTGGTAGACCGTGCGAAGGCAATGCGATTTGTGGGACAAACCGTCATGTTCGTGGCTGTTGACAAAAAACTGGCGGGCATTTTGGCTGTATCCGATCCAATCAAGGAATCAACCCCAATAGCCATAAAACAGCTGCATGATGAAGGATTACGGATCGTGATGCTGACTGGTGACAACAGGGTAACTGCAGAGGCGGTGGCGGCTAAACTTGATATTGATGAGGTGGTGGCCGAAGTACTTCCTGATGAAAAGGCGGCGGCAATTAAACGTTTTCAGGATGAAGGGAAAATGGTTGCCATGGCCGGTGACGGTATTAACGATGCTCCTGCTCTTGCCCAGGCCCATGTTGGTATCGCCATGGGCACCGGCACTGATGTGGCTATGGAAAGCGCTGGCGTCACCCTGGTGAAAGGTGATCTCATCGGTATCGTCCGAGCCAGGAAACTGTCACGGGCCACGATGACGAACATCAAGCAGAATCTGTTTTTTGCCTTTATTTACAACTCCCTTGGTGTGCCCGTGGCCGCAGGCGTTTTGTATCCAACTCTGGGCCTTCTGCTCAATCCGATGATCGCTGCAGCTGCAATGAGTTTAAGTTCTGTGTCGGTAATTGGTAACGCCCTGAGGCTCAGGGCGTTCAATGTAAAGGGAAAAAATGATTAAAAGCATCCCTGTAAATCTTTAGCTTGGAGAAACTCAGATGAAAAAAAATATATTAGCTTCAACCTTCGTATTGGTTATGGCGACAACAGTGCCTATATGGGCTGACGATGCCCATCATCCTGAATCGGGTGGACAACCAGCTATTGAAATGCCCCAGGGAAACATGGAGTCCACCACTATGGGTATGAAGGAGTCACGCCTGAAAATGGAAAAGGCACAAAGCCCGAAAGAACAAAAAGCCCTCATGCATGAGCATATGCAACATATGAAAGATGGTATGAAGATGATGGAAATGATGGGCGGCAAGGGCATGATGGGCGGTAAGGGCATGATGAGCGATCAAGATGACAAGCACACGAAAATGATGGAGGACAAGATGCAAATGATGATGGAAATGATGCGCGGCATGATGAGCCAGCAGGAGATGATGATGAAAAATTAACTGTTGAACCCAGTCCGGACGTGCCGGGCAAATCGTCAGAAGGTGAAATGTTCGGCATATAAGGATGACATTAACCAAAGGATTGGAGAAAGAATATTATCGGCAACGCCAGGAGACATATCACATGAATAAAAATCAAATAGAGGTACTTCTTATTGAGCAGGGAAGAGAACTTTCATCACGTATGCGTATTGTTGATGATACCTCGGATTTTATGGTGCTTAATTCAGGCGACATCATGGTTCTAAATTACCTTGTCTGTGAATCGTACACCTGAGGAATCTCGTACCTAGGAGAACATCAAATGAGGAATAGAGCGATGGATACAGAGCGAATTTTTGACTCGTTAATGGGGCTTAATGCCTTCGCAAAAGCAGTTAACTCGACCTTGAATCTAGGCGAGGTAGAGGAATTGATTTTGGAAGGGATAGCAAGGCTGATGAATGCGGGAAAGGTGCTCATTCTCTGGCTGGATGAGACGAAAACGATTCTTACCCTGCAGAGATTTCATGGACTTGACCAAATGGAGCTGCAGCTAAAAAACTTTCATAATATCAAGCCATTTGGTCACTGTATTGCCCACAAAGGTACAGTCATCACGATGGACGACGTTCTTACAGATGACGACCTGCAGCTCCAGTGTCAGCAAATGCCGTTGTTATCTGATATGGTTTTTGCGCCTCTTGAAATAAAAGGCGAGGCCTGTGGTCTACTTGGAATCTCCAGAGATACCCCAGAATTCTCCACTTTTGAGTTAGAGATATTTTGTTCCCTGGGAAGTCAGGCAGCGATTGCTCTGGAAAATGCCCATTCATATAAAAAACTTGATGATGCCTTTCTTCATACAACTGAAGCTTTGGCTAAGATAATCAGCAGTCGGGCTCCTCATCTTGGTGGCCACACCTGACGGGTCGGCCAATAATTCCAGATGACAGGGTGTAAACTGACAGGAGAGGGCACCTGTTTACAATGCTCAAGTACTTACTTGAAAAAAATATGATGCGAATCGATCGAAAAACAGCCTTCAAGATAATGGCTATTCTTGTCATGATTTTTCTTGTAACCATACTCCATTATAATACCAGGCAGGAAGAGGCAGTATTACATGTAATCTATCGTGAGCTTTACTTTCTGCCTATTATCCTCGCCGGTTTTTGGTTCGGTCTGCGCGGCGGACCGGCCACGGCTCTTGTGATTACAGCCTTGTATATGCCAATGGTTGTCGGACAGCCAAGGGGATTTGCCGGTCACGATATGGGAAATCTATTGGAAGTTTTACTGTTCAATATTATCGGAATTCTAGTCGGTTGGTTGCAAGATCGGACCATTACCCACCAAACGAAGAGGAGGAAGGAAGAAGAGCTGACTGCTATAGGACGGGCTGTTGCCTGTGTTGCCCACGATATGAAAACACCGTTAATTGCAATCGGAGGCTTGGTCCGCCGGATAAGGCAAAAAATACCGGAAGAGAACAGGGACACGGAGAAACTGGATATCGTCTTGCAGCAAACGGAACGGCTTGAATTAATGGTAAAAGATATGTTGGTTTTTGCCAAACCCCTTGATTTGAATTGTCAGGATGATGATTTCAATAAGCTCTTTCAGGAAACAATGCTTCTTGCCGAGGAAAAAGCCAGAAAACATAATGTACAACTTTCCCTGCAAATACTGGATGATCTGTCGATCTATTCCTTCGATTATCATCGGTTACAGCAAGCCTTGCTCAATCTGATCAATAATGCCGTAGAGGCATCTCAGGCTGAAGGAAAGGTAATTATCCGAAGTAAACTGGACACAAACAATATATTTATTGAAGTAGAAGATTATGGCGAAGGAATCACTGCCGATAAAATCGATGAAATTCTCCACCCATTTTTTTCCAGCAAAAAAGAAGGCACCGGTCTCGGTCTGCCGATCGTAAAAAAAATAGCTGAAGCACATGGTGGAATTCTGCAATATAAGCAGCAGGATGGAAGAGGTATGGTCTTTAGGATTTTGCTTCCAATTAATTAGCCACTATCTATAAAATCGAAATTGAGGTAGGCCGTCAATAGTGGGTACCAAACTTCACAATCTCTACTTTATTTTGATCCGTAGAGAAAGAAACGATCCGCAGGATTTTAAAACTATTGCTCCACCCCTAAGTATCCAAACTAATCTCCCAAGGTGCTGCAAAATAAAAATTCTTGAGGCAGATATCGAATCATTGACTGAACAATTTCTAAAAATATTTACAAGTAGTTGTTTTAAATAAATTATAAAAGAAAACATACTCAGTGACGGTCAAAATGGCTTCTAGTGGTGTCCAGAATTGAGGCAGTTGTCAGAGGGCTGAGGGTAAACGATTATCCACAATATTTACAGACAGCACTTTGTTACTTTTGAGGAATACGGAACATTTGGCTCGTAAAATGCACCAACGGGCTGACACCGAATTGTTAATCAGACACACTCATTGACAGAAGAGGAATGAATTTGTTTTTTCCAACCATTTCTAATAAATTTTATATAGAAAGCTCCTTACGAAGTGTACAAATTTTGGGCATCAAGTTCGTGTCTGTCCAAAAAATGTACACTTGATCCAAGAAACCAACTCTTGCAGTATCTTTATTGAGACCATTGATATAATATATATCCTGTAGTCTTGGTATGTTAACAATAGGTATGTTTGTTTTGCTGCTTTATGGTATGGGAAATGCAAATTCAGCTGTACGAAAAACATTTCACATGGAAGGAACATTATGAACATGAAAACTCTACTCATTGTCGTGCTGGTTGGATCTATCTCTGCTGTGCATTTGTTCTATACCGGCTCACAGATTAGCTTTCATGTCTTACACCAACAACTCTTTTTTATACCTCTCGTGCTTACAAGTTTTTGGTTCGGTATGCGAGCAGGTCTGTTTGCTGCTCTCGTTATCAGTTTTCTTTACGGCCCATCAATGATCTTCCGGCACCATGAAGAAGGCATCCATCTGGTAGTTTTTACTCAAGTCTCGCTCTACCTTTCTATAGCTTTTCTGATGGGATGGTTGTCAGATAGGCAACGTGAACAACAGCACCGGCTACTTAAGGGTGAGAGGATCAACACACTCGCTAAAGCCGCATCTACACTTAGTTTTGAAATACGAGATATAGTCAAAGGCATTGAAGAGATACACAGACAATCTGGCGGATTGAAAGAAGAATCGGCAAATGATGATTTTCTCGCTGAGGCCGATCGACTCAAGAGGTTGCTTGATGCCCTGGGACATTTCACCCCATCTCTCGATCATTCAGCCTTATCATCGGATCTCAATAACATCCTGGAATATAGCGCCTCAAAATTTCAAGAAGAAGCTGCTCGCAAAAGGGTGAAGATAGTTCTCGAGCAGGATGAAACAGGTTGCCCATCCATGGTGCCACCTGAATCAATCACCCGCATCTTTGATTCACTTGTCAGTAATGCGATCGATTTTTCAGAACGCGGAGAAGTTATCATTTTACGATCAATCAGAGGTGGAAAAGTATGTGCGATGGAAGTTGTAGATTCAGGCCCCGGTGTCTCGAAGGAAAACGAAGCTAAACTTTTTACCACGTTTTTTACCACCAAACCCGACGGATATGGTCTTTCTCTCTCCTCCGGCAGGAAAGTGTTGCGCGACCTCGGCGGCGATCTGGTTTATGAGACAGGACAAAAGGGTGGAGCAATTTTCAGGATGATTATTCCGCGCGAAACCCAAGATAAGAGCATTGAAAAATTTGCGAATGCAAAGTTAGCCAATGGTACAAATTCTCCAACGGCTGAGTAAGGTAGTATTCTGAAAACACCAAACAAGAAAATCGCTTGTGCTAAATCGCATATTTCATCAAAAGGCGCAGGTCGCATTGACGTGATCTGCGCCTTTACACCTTGTCACGAATACATAGGACCATAGTGACCCTGTTGACGATCTTCCATTCTGCAGAGTATTCAACAGATCTTTCCTTTTGTACAAATGAGGAAAGTGGGACACTGAAAAGATCAATACATGGTTCCACCTTTTACCGTTTACAGAGAAACTATCAACAGAGAGTGATCATGCGTGACAATCTGCTTCTTAGAGCTAAAGAGAAATTCAAGATTTCAAAACCTGCATTTGGTCTCTTTGTTATCGCATTAATTTTGTCGGGAATTCTTGCTGTTGCGACTGTGAATAATATTGATCGAGGGCTGAAGTTGATGGAACTGTCTTTTCTCAGACAAGGGACCACCATGATCCATTCGTTTGAAGCAGGGACGCGGACTTCAATGTTATTTCGGAAAGCTACGGGACATAATCCCCTTGTCGACTTGACCTCAGAAATCATAAAAAATAAGGGAGTTGCGTACATCAGAATCATCGATGAGAAAAATAATGTGATCGTTTCTGAGGGCAATATTCCTCAGGCCATGTTGAAAGAATATGAAAATATAAAAAATGTAGGTAACACCCCCGTTTCCACTATCAGCTGGTCCAATGGTATATTTGAAGTAGCCAAACAGTTCAGTCCTGTAGGGGAATCAACAACGGGAATGACAATGATGCACCGACGCTGGGAGCAATGGAACCTTGATTTTAAACCTCAAGGCAGGATGTTTATTTTTGTAGGTTTTTTTACAGATGATTTTGAGGCGGCAAGGAAAGAAGATATGTATCATACCATTTTTATGCTGGTTATGCTGCTTCTTCTCTGTTTTGCCGGTCTCTATTTTCTTTTTCTTTATCAAAAAATGCGGGTTACACACGCTACATTACTTAATACAAGGCTTTATGCCGACAACGTCCTGGAAAGCATTCCCGCTGGGCTGATAACATTAGACACTGATGACAATATTGTGTCCTGCAATAGAAATGCTGAAATCCTCTTAGGAAAATCGATGGAAGAACTCACTGAAACAACAGTCCTTGAAGTTTTTCCTTCATGCCCTCTCGAAGTTCTTAATTCAAAGAAAAGCTCTCTGGAACTCAATGCGAAGTGTCAACAAGCCGACGGAGAAATCGTACCCGTCAAAGTTGGCAGTGCACAGTTAATGGACCACCTGGACAATTGGATCGGGAGAGTTCTGGTTCTGAGGGATATTCGCGAAATTCGAAAAATGGAGCTCCAACTTGAAAGGTCCAGGCGACTTGCGGCACTCGGAAGCATGGCTGCAGGAATTGCCCATGAGGTGCGAAACCCTCTTGGAACTTTACGCGGTTTTGCTCATTTTTTTGGTTCCGAGGTTGGGGCGTCTGACGCTTGTAAGAGATATGCCCAATTTATGATAAGCGAAGTCGATAGATTGAATCAGCTTGTTTCAGAACTTTTACAATTCGGAACGCCGAGAGAACTCAATTTTACCGAAGTGGATATCGATTCCATGCTGGATAAAGTCATCACTCTGCTGAATAACGATTTTTCAGAAAGAAATATTGATTTTTCATATATCAAAAACCAGAATATTGTTCTCCATGGCGATTCAGACCTGTTAATACAAGTTATACTTAATTTGTTAAAAAATAGTATCAGCGCTACTCCAAAAGGAGGAAAGATTTCACTGGAGGTATTACAGTCAAACAATACCTGTCGTATCTGTATCAAGGATTCGGGTGAGGGGATGTCGGAAGAAACGCAAAGTAAGATGTTTGACCCCTTCTTTTCTGCCAGCAGAGGTGGTACGGGGTTGGGGTTGGCTGTGTGTCACCAGATAGTGGAACAGCATCATGGTTATTTCGAGGTAACATCACAGATAGGGCAGGGGACATCAGTCGCTATCGTGCTCCCTCAGGAGGAGAGACATTATGCCTAAGAAGGTGGCAGGAAAATGTGATATTTTACTGGTTGACGATGATATCGGCCATAGAACCATGCTCAAACTGAATTTAGAAGCTTTAGGATATTCGGTTATTGAAAAAAGTGATGGTGATGAAGTTCTCGATATCGTCCGAAAATCATTGGTTGACCTTATTCTACTTGATTTAAAAATGGAAAGGATGGGAGGCTTGGAAACACTTGAAGTTCTTGGTGCTGCAGGTATCTCTATCCCCACTATTGTCATAACAGCATTTTCCTCGATTGAAAGTGTTGTAGAAGCCATGAAAAAAGGCGCTTACGATTATATTACCAAGCCAATCGATATTGATAATCTCTCTCATGTTTTAAAACGAGCCCTCGACCATAAGTCGCTTCTATCGGAAAATGCTCAGTTAAAAACACGTTTGTCCGAACAATACAGTTTCAGCAATATTATCGGTTCCAGTCCGGCAATGTTGGAATTGTTTGCCACATTATCACTGGTCTCCGATAGTGATGCAACGGTCCTTATACGTGGTGAATCCGGGACAGGCAAAGAACTTGTCGCAAATGGCCTTCATGAAAACAGCCCGAGAAAAACCGGGCCATTCATTAAAGTGAATTGTTCTGCACTTCACGAAAGCTTACTGGAAAGTGAATTGTTCGGTCATGAAGCCGGCGCATACACTGGTGCTACATCCAGGCGGAAAGGCCGATTCGAACTCGCTCACAAAGGCACCCTTTTTTTGGACGAGATCGGCGATATGAGCCTGACGACTCAGGCAAAAATTTTGCGGGTATTGCAGGAGGGCGAATTCGAAAGACTCGGAGGGAGCGAAACGATCAAGGTTGATGTACGACTTCTGGCTGCAACACATAAAGACCTTGATACTATGATCAAACAGGAAACTTTTAGACAGGATCTCTATTACCGACTGGCCGTAGTGCCGATTGAACTTCCTCCTTTACGAGAACGTCAAGGAGATATCACCGAACTTGCACAGCACTTTCTTGCACGCTATACCGAGAAAAATAAAAAGATCATTAAGGGATTTCATCCGGAAACCCTCAGTGTCTTTATGCGTTACAATTGGCCCGGAAACATAAGAGAGTTGGAAAACACCATCGAGAGGGCGGTCATTCTGTGTCTTGGTGAACAGATTACACCGCGGGAGTTGCCATCACACTTTCTGCCCGACAAGGGAGAATATATTGACAAGAAGTTAAAAACAGAGAGTTGGACCTTACGCGATATGGAGCGGGAGATGATTCGTGCAATTTTGTTGGAAACAAATAATAATAAGAGCCTGGCGGCAAAAAATTTGGGCATTGCCCGCCAAACTCTTATCAATAAAATTAAAGAATACGAGCTATAATTCATAAAGTTTAAACCTCATCGTAAACTTTATGTATCTTGTGGTAGGCCCTTCGATTCTTAGAGAGTTACGTGATATCCATGTAAGAAGGAGTTTAACCGCAGTTGCAGACTTCCCTTTAATTTGCGACAACAGATATGACCCCCATGGCAGGATTCTATTAATCTTCGCCCCCTTGTTCTTTTTCTAATGCATAAAATGTTTCGACAGAAGTGAGTCATATTGACGTCGCTGCACCATTTTTACGTGTTGTCGATCATTCTTACTCTCAAATAACTCACCAAATCCCCATCAAAAGGAGTGCAACACATACTCCCGACAGGGGACATGTTGTCTCTCTCCCACATGACAGGAGGTAACAACAATGTCCGAAAGTAAAAATCTCACAAAGCATGTTGAAAAAATCAATGCAGAGCTTCGTGGTTATGGCCGAGCGGCTGTGCAGGAGATCAAGATGATGAAGGACAGGTCGGCCTGGCACATTTGGATAGCCAGGCATCGACCCGTGTTTTAGCAGTTAATTTGAACTAGAAACCAACTGCAAGCTGGAACGTAATGAGAAGGTGATCCTGCGCTGACGTTGTTTCCGTATCCTGATCAACTGATGTGACATCCAAACTCAATTTATTTGCGTGTCCTTTAAAAAAATAATTTAAGCCCAAACCATATACCTGAGTATCGTCTTTACCGGTTTCATCCACACTGATGAGCTCATAGTGTGCAAAGGGTTGGAGCTGACCGATCCCAAGATTACCAGGGAAGAGATACCCCGCTTTCACGGAAATGATCGAGCCGTTGTCACCCGATGCAAACTGTGTATACTTAACACTGTTCGCAACATTCTCAATATCAATGTAAGCGATCTCTGCGGTAAGAGCCCCTCCATTATCGAAAGGCTGATCATAGTGAATATCTGCAGTCCAGGCAAAATAATCGTCGGTTTGGGTACCAAATACAAGTTCCTGATAATCTGCTCCTAAACCTATTGCCAGAATCTGCTTTTCTCCCAAATAGGTACCCTGATTGAACCAACCCGTCTCAGGCTCAAAAAGATTGGCACTCATTCTTCCTGCAAATCTCAAATTATCATCCGGATTCTGGGTGGTATTTTCAACCCCTTCTCCAACCATAAATCGGTATTGAAACATTCCCTCAAAAAGATTGCCCCAAAGAGTAGCACCATCGTCGCGACCAACCTTGCTGGGATAAAAAATATTACCTCGTACTCCACCTTGGGTCCAGTCAAGATCCGTGGTTAAAAGGGCCTTGGTTGAGGTCGTTCCGTAATTTCGTGTAAAAGGAACATACATCCGGCCCACCTGAAGCTTAAAAGCTTCAGATGGCTTTAAAGTAACCCATAAATCTCTAAAGGCGACTCCACTCCCAAGCCCCACGGAGGAATTGTCTAAATTGTCTTGACCGATTCTATCTGCGGCAATATGGGTAAAAAAGCTTAAATATTTGGTAGTCTCACCGCTAATACTAAAATACGCTCTTCTAATCATGAAATCATTCACATCCTCATCAAGGATGGTATCTCCATTGCTATCACTGGCGTTTTCCGCATATTGATACCAGACCTGAGTCCAGAAGTTAATCTCGCCTTTTGTGGTGTCGCCGATTTTAAATTCATAGCCTGCCCAGGTACTACCTCCTGTCCAAATCAAAAACATCAAAACAAATACCGAAACTTTCAACATGCTATTCATACATTCCGTCGCTTTTTTTAAAAGTTTCATCTCTTCTCCTTTATTGAGTTAGTATCATGATGTAAACAACTCCCCGATGTAATTATTGGCAATCTATTGGTTTTAAAAAGAAATAGTGACGAGTAAAGATTTATTCGAATAAGCCATAGATGACATTCAGTTGATTTTTATTGGCGCTCCATCGTCACGCAACACTAAGTACTATGAATTTGTAGTATTTCACTCGCTGGCTTTCGGCACCTCCCAGACCTTATTTATGTTATTTGTTTGACCTCTACTTCTCTAGCGACATTGCCCATCTTCAACGATACTGTGATGTCATCCGGCACATTCGATTCTTTACAAGAAGGCGCGCCCCTCGACAGAAGTATTTCTGGACTGAATTCTTACAGTTTTTAGATTTACGATCCGTTATTTTGCTGTTTTAAGTTTTACCAACAGGTAATAGGTGTATTTTTTCCATATAAATAAAAGTTGTTAGATTATTTTCCAGGGAAACTAACGCCGATGAAATTCCACATCCGGATTACGATGAGATATCAATAATTTTTGTATCTCCTGCGTATTTTTTAAGTACGAACTGATCCAGTTGGGAAATCTTTTTTATCGCCTCTTGGATTGTCCTGGTGTTGTTTATTATATCCTGTAACTCTTTGTGAGTTGTCGATTCCGGCTCAAAATCATCTTGGAGAAGTTGAGAGCCACCTAAAACGACTTGAAGCGGTGTATTTAGCTCGTGGGCTATAGTGCCGGCCATTGCCAAAATCGACTCCTGTTTTTCCCTTTCTCGCGCTTTCTCACGGTCGCTTAAAATACCCATAACAATAGCAACCACGTTAAAAAGAATTATTTCCAAAAACTTATCCAAGTCTTCCGGTGAAAACCCTTGCCAATGCATAACAACAAGTGGAGTATAAACGCTGCTGATTCCTAAAGACGTAAAAAGACCTCCTCTGACTCCATACCAGAAGGCCCCAAGCACGATCGGCAGAAAATAGAGTTCCCGTAATACGATATGATAATAAAACTGACTTTGCTTCGTGGTAAAATGGAGGATCGTTGTAACTGTCACAAGTACAATTATCAGGAAAATTTTCTCTCTATCAATTACATTAATTTGATTCTTTTTCATTTCCGTCACCTGTTTTAAAAGGTGATTTGCCTGTCTCGCACTTATCGTTTGATATGTGCAACGTAACCTTACTTCTTAACTTCATTACACATTATTTCTTTTGCTTCAGCCTTTTAAAGAGGACTCCCATGGTTGTTCCCTTGCTAGTTGCCACCATAATCGACATGGGTTTGGCAAGTTCAAGAGTACAGGGAGAGGCGATAATGAGTGCGGATACCGTCACGATGGGTACATAAACCAGCTGTGGTTCCGGGCCGACAAAAAACCAGATCTTGTGCGCTGGAGGCACCCGATCATGATTGGAAGTACCTACCAGCGTGAACATTTCTGACGATGAACGTTAAGGAAGGATAATAGTGGTTATGCCCTCACAAAATAATTGCGCATCATCCCCATATCCTCATGTTCCAGGTTGTGACAATGGTACAGAAACATTCCCGGATAATCAGCAAAATCAACCAATATTCTGATCCGCTCACCAGGCATCAGCAAAACCGTATCTTTCCAGCCTTCATCCACATAACCTTGATGGGCAACGCCGCTACGTTCAATAACGCGGAACTGCTTGCCATGCAGATGGATGGGATGGGGCATGT
>JBARUR010000362.1:0-1927 GCA_049645845.1 Desulforhopalus sp.
ATGAGACCGATTACCTCATTTTAAAATATACAATTTCAAAAAGGTGAAAATACTATGGAACAAAATAAAATTATAAATCGTCGTATTGTACTTGCTTCCCGACCGAAAGGGGCACCGGTTCAAGACAATTTTCGTTTAGAAGAAATTGCTGCACCGGTGCCGAAGGAGGGAGAGGTATTGTTGCGAAGCATCTACCTGTCGCTTGATCCGTATATGCGTGGCCGGATGAGCGATGCACCATCATACGCCCCCCCTGTGGATATCGATGCTGTAATGGAGGGTGGTACTGTTTGTCAAGTTGAAGCCTCCCGCAACCCTGATTTTGTAAGAGGCGAATGGGTTTTGGCCTACAGCGGTTGGCAACTCTATACGGTGTCGGATGGTTCTGATCTTACCAAATTGGGTAAAAATCTAGAAAATCCATCATTTGCTCTGGGCGTTTTGGGAATGCCCGGCTTTACAGCGTATATGGGATTATTAGACATTGGTAAGCCAAAGCCGGGGGACACCCTGGTGGTCGCTGCTGCGACTGGTCCGGTTGGGGCCACTGTAGGGCAGATCGGCAAGTTAAAAGGTTGCCGTGTGGTTGGTGTTGCCGGGGGACCTGACAAATGCAGGTATGCCAAAGAGACTCTTGGTTTTCATGAGTGTCTTGATCACAAAAGTGCCGATTTTGCCGATCAGCTGGAACAGGCCTGTCCCAGCGGCATCGACATCTATTACGAGAATGTCGGCGGAAAGGTGTTTGATGGCGTTTTACCATTGCTGAATGTCGGTGCAAGAATTCCAGTCTGCGGACTTGTCTCAAGATATAATGCGACCAAGCTTCCAGATGGTCCCGATCGTTTATCGGTTCTCATGGGCACAATTTTGGTCAAACGCATCAAGGTGCAGGGTTTTATAATTTTTGATGATTATGGCCATCGTTACGATGAATTTGCCAGGAACATGGCAGAAATGCTGGCAACCGGAAAAATACATTACCGGGAACAGATAGTGGAAGGCTTAGAGAATGCGCCACAAGCGTTTATGGGCATGCTCGAAGGTCTGAATTTTGGAAAACTTGTCATCAAAGTTAATAACGAGCTGTAATACGATATAAGTATAAGGTGAATTTATGAAAATTTTAATGGTTCTGACATCACACGATACGCTTGGTGGTACAGGTTTAAAGACTGGTTTCTGGCTGGAGGAATTTGCTTCTCCATACTTCGTCTTTAAAGACCAGTCTTTTGAGGTTGTCCTGGCCTCCCCACAAGGAGGACAGCCTCCGCTCGATCCAAAAAGTGATGAGCCTGATTTCCAGACAGCGGCGACGGCTCGTTTTCGAAAAGATGAGCAAGCGCAACAGGCGCTTGCCAACACCCTTCGTTTAGATTCGATCAGACCCGATGACTATGATGCTGTTTTTTATCCTGGCGGGCACGGGCCTCTCTGGGATCTGGCTGAAGATAAGCACTCGATAGCCTTGATTGAGGCTTTTTATCAAAAAGGCAAACCGCTGGGACTTGTCTGTCATGCCCCAGGAGTTCTGCGCCATGCCGAAAATGCCCAAAAACAACCTTTGGTTAAAGGGAAAAAGGTAACCGGATTCAGCAACAGTGAAGAAGCAGCTGTTCAGCTGACAGAGGTGGTTCCTTTTTTAGTGGAAGACATGCTCAAACAGAATGAGGGAGTGTATTGTAAAGGTGAAGATTGGGGGAATTATGTTGCGATTGACGAAAACCTGGTAACTGGCCAGAACCCAGCGTCCTCAGAAGCTGCTGCCTTATGCATTGTTAAACTTCTCCGCCGTTAACAACATTACAGTGGAAGCTATAAATAAGGACGATATGGTCACCATAACGTCCTCAGATCGTATCGTTTAAAATAAATATTAAAACATTAACTTGACCTTAGGAGGTTTTTATTATGCTTGATTTTAACT
>JBARUR010000363.1:0-14366 GCA_049645845.1 Desulforhopalus sp.
TCTGGAAGCATCTCGGATACTGGAATGAATTTTTCCTGTTAGGCTACTTTGGGTTCTATAGAGGCTAACAACACCTTCATGTATCGTTAGGTTTTTAAGGCAACTTCTGATTTCAAGATATAGTAGAAAACTCTCGTTGTTGTTCTGTTGCACTTACGAGAGGTGTTCTTTGGTAAGGTAAATTCAGCAGTTGCTCCATTTCAGATCAATTCTCTCTGCTTAATCGATTCTACCCTCACATAGGAAACATATCAAGTTGGGGTCTTGTTGCGTTTTCGGAGAGGTGTTGTCTGGCAATCTAAACAGGTGAGCAATGACTGATATGAAAGCATCAGTAATTCAAATCCTGGAAGAATGGAGCAATTCTCTTGATTGATGCTCTGGAAACATCCTTCAAGGCCCAAGTTAGACCACGGTCGCTTCGAATCGCATCGAATACAGTATGCGAAGGTTCAGGGCTCTTCAATTCATAAGATGTCATTAGGCATTGTTAGGGATGGGCTTGTTATCTCCCCGATTTCATTCGGCGAATAGTCACTATCTACTACAAGTATGATGAGTGTTTTAGTCGAATATCATTATGAAAAGGGGAAGCGGCTGGTGATCGTTTTTTTCTCGTCTAACAAGGACGAAACCATGCACTGGTCGCAAAGTTGGTAGTAAGGACCATCACTATAAACGTCCCCACTTCAACGGTTGCATTCTTTAACCCCGGTCATTGCGTCACACGGGGGGGCTCAGGGTCACGTCAGGGAAATCGCCTCAAAATTAGAATTGTATTATGAGAAAAAGGCTGGCAACTATCCTGAAAAATAGTGTTCGGTGTAAGCTGTGACTGCGCTTTATAAGAGGCACTATCCATACTGCTACCTGTTACACCTTTATCAGCTTTTTATAGAGGATGATTTAAGTTAAAAAATAATTACAAGAATTTATTGGCGGCAATACTTCCCCTTCGCACAAATTCCTGTTTTCCAAACTTTTATTTTCGCAATTTCGGAAAAACGCTCCCTGTCACAACGTGGCATGATATTAATGCACTGATTTAAATTCATAAAATAAATATTATTGGGGGGTGAATTTTGCAGGTTTTGAGTGTTGATGTACCTGTGCGTGTTGGTTTGCTCAAGCAGGTGTTCTTTTTTATCAGATAAAGAGATTATGGGCCTGCACTGTTACTATAGAAATAATGTTAATATTTAAATAGTAAACCGCTCTTGTAGGCAGATTATAAGTTCTGTAATGGACGGTTAGAAACTATTTAATAACCCCACCCGAACCTAGCCAAGCTTTGTGAGTAGAAATATATAATTTCCATAATAACATCGTGTTATGACCTTTTGAGGGTCGTTGTGGCACTACTTTTGTTCTTTTTTACTTTTTAAACTAGCGGTGTCAACCGCCTGGCATCATTCTCTGGCACTACATTGGCCAAAAACTGCTCCAACTGTTAGTATGTGATTGTATTTATAAGTAATATGTTTTACACAGCGTCTCTTCTAACACGATTTTGCTGCTTCAGCGGAGCGAAAGTCACAGAGTTGGGCTAGGCTCTTCTGGTAGATATAAAGACTCCTGGGAATCGGACATTGCGACTACGTCATTGATAGATGATACGCTGCACAGTACTCCAGGAGTCAAAAAAAATCAATGTGTTACGATCATTTGAAATACGAGGAACCACATATGATACGTCTAGCAAAAGGAGGTGATAGGGTTATTGTTTTGAATGGTCTGATTTTGGTCTGTGGCAAAAAGAATTAATCAAAGAGTACCAATGAATCATTAAGAAAAGGAGGCACTAAATGAAGACTCTTTTAAGTATGATGGTTTATACCTTTGCATTATTTATCATTATTAGTCCTAATGTTTTTGCGGGAAATGGTTCTGGAAGTGGAGGATCTGGATCTGGATCTGGATCTGGATCTGGAGGTGATGGTGGAATGGAAAACCCGGACTACGGCGATCTCATTGTGATAGAAAGAGATAAAGACGGTGTGCCTGTTTTGGATGCTTTTGGCTGTTTGCAACCACTGGACATTAACGGGAATCTTATTTCTCTTGACGCGGAATGCGAAGTGGTTGACGGAGCTGCTGTAGTCGAAGTGGACTTCGGAAGACTCAGCCTTGCTAGATCTCCCGAAAAAGTAAGACAGCAAGCTTTGGACGAGGTGATTCAGGCCATCAAAGATTGCTTGAAAGTCTCACTTGACCCAGCTGGTCGTCTGGCCTTGAAATATAAAATCGTTAATCCTGATACTGGAGATAAAGAAGTTGTTTGGAAGACAGTTGACTCCCCTCGGGAAAACCTGGCACTTTATACTCAACTGATGAAGTTTGGTCACCTTCAAACCGCATGTGGAGAGATCGCAAGTGATCGCGGTGATGAAACCACTTATCGGCCATGCCTCGACAGCGATGTTGATTACCCAAAGTTCAAGTCTACAGTAAAATACATTCTACCAGGTGTTTCTAAATCAACCGATGCGGAACCCTTATCTAATCGAGATTTAACATTGGCTAGTTTCTTTCTGGCAGGTGCTGGTGACAAAAGTGGTGCCATAACGGTAGACCTAGTTCAATATATAAATGCCATCTTGGATATTCCAAACCTTACCAACGCATGGTCCGACCTAGAGTTCGTTAACTACAGTAGTTTTATTTATAAACGGAGCAATAAGTTTAGCGGATACGTTTCAGTTATTCAACCTTCCGGGTCTGATGGCATGTGGGAGGAAACAGAGGTAGACCTTCTCGAATGGCTGACTTATCTGGATGAGAATGAGAAAGATCGTTGGAGAAATATCACAGGTTTTGTTCAGGCAGCCAATGATAGCCTTCAAACAATTCTTTTTCTACATAATTATGAAATACCGGTTCCTCTCTGGACCTATACAGATCCAGGATTGGAAACTATTCCTGCTGTTGAACAAGAATAACTGCAGGCTGACGAAAAGGGTGTCCCATCGATGAGCTTCGATGGGACAATCCCTCTTTTTTAATAATCTCATTTTGAATATATAAATGATAAAGCAAGACTTATCGCTTCTAAACCCAATCAATTAACAGCCACAACACTAACTCTGAAGTTCCAGGAGTGCATAACCAGGTGAAAGCTGGAATGGGAACTTGGTCAAATTAGCCAAAATTACTATTGAAAAGCTGCTCCATTTTTGGACTTCCAGGTGGAAGTGGTCAATAAGTTGATGGAGCAGTTAAAATTGCTTCTGTGACACAGAGGGCATGCGGTTTTTCGCTAAGAATTTTATTTCTGCTAAAATCATGTGGAGGATTGGACAGGTTTTAGTTCACCGACAAGAGCCACTGTCTCCGGTTTGTTGTTGTATCCATATTCCCTATCCACCTGCCACTATCGTCTGTTCCTTCTTCAAAAGTGATATCGAGGGCAAGCAGTGTATAGCGAGATGAGAACAACATTAGAGGGACTTCGTTCAATTGCCAGTTGTTGTACAACTAATTGGCTAGGCCGTTCTTGCAACCGTGTTGCAAAAATGTTTAATTTGTAGATTATTAAACCCTAATCGTGGATAATTGTACATGTCGGTCCTTAACGATCCTAGAGTTTTCTTTGCAGCAGAAAGAACTTTGCTAGCCAGGACAAGAACGTCTTTAACTCTGATGGCCTTCGGTTTTGTCATAGAGAGGTTCGGTTTATTTGTCCAAATGCTGAAGCCTCACATGATGATGCAGCGTGGATTTTCTTTCTGGATAGGGCTCTCTTTCATCATACTCGGAGCAGTGTCATCCACACTTGCTATACTCCAGTACAGAAAAGTATTAAAGACACTTCATCCTCCCGAGATACCTGTAGGGTATCTTGTGAACCTTAGTGTTGTTATCAATCTCGTTGTCGCCATATTGGGTGTAGGTATGATTATTTACCTTTTACAAGGCACTAATTTCCTTTAATTGGGCATAAAATTCTGCCAGACAGTAGCTGGTATGTTGAGTTGATAAATAGTTAGAAGTATCAGCTAAGATAGGCCGCAACATCGTAGGTATCTTCATTGGGAATTGCCGGATGGTTCCACACTGTTCTCAGCGGTATGTTGATAAAAATAAACGCGGGTTGTCAACAGTCGGTTCATTCCCGCTCCGTTGTTATAGCTATTTGCTCTCCAGAGTGCCGGGGCGACATTTAGAAAAAGATGGACAGTCTACAGGTTAAACATTAGGAAGCCCCCGTATTCAATCGGTACCAATGAAGTTGAGGATTTGCAACGGCAACCTCGATATAGTTGATATAGAATTAATCGGAATATGACGGTGAAGGTCATCATTGCGGTCTTCTCAAATTCCTATAGGTGCGGTGCTATATGGCGCAACACATTTACCCTGATGAGGTCTCTCATTGTTGTATAAGAGCGAATCATCGAGATATTTTTGCAGTTCCGGCAGTAAAAACTTCAACCCACACGCCAATGTTCTCGTAGTTCATCTGAGGATATGCTTCTGGTGTAATATGGCCGATTTTTTTTAAACTATCCTTTTCCTTCATATCTTCTTCATCTTGCTCAGCTATTCTGTATCCAGCCGAAAGATACTACCTTACCAAAACCCCGAACAAAAAAAATGCAAGGTTGAGAACAATATGCAACGTTTTTCTATTATTATCCCAACATTGAACGAAGTCGCAAATATCGAACCGCTGCTTAACCGTATTCAGCTTATGGTCCAGCATCATGAAATGGATCCGGAAATTATCTTCGTTGACGATGGTTCCAGCGACGGGAGCCGTGAGCAGATCAAAACATATGCCGGTCCGCTTCCGGTTAAACTGATCGAACGGAACCAGGAACGGGGACTAACCGGTGCGGTCGTTGCCGGAGCCCGTGCAGCCGGTTCCGACCTGGTTGTTGTTATGGATTCAGATCTCAGTCACCCACCCGAGTCAATTCCCGCACTACTTGAGCTACTGACGGCCGGCAATTTTGATATGGTGATCGGCAGTCGTTATATAGCAGGCGGAAAAACCTCCGGCTGGCCATTTTTTCGTAAGGTTGCCTCGAATATTGCCTCATTGCCCGCTCGCCTGCTCACTGGAGTACACGATCCTCTCTCCGGTTTTTTTGCTATCCATAAGAAGTACCTTACCTGTTTGGACAGTGATCTTTCGGGGTTTAAGATCGGCCTCGAGGTCATCGCCGGGGCAGGCCGCAATTTCAAGGTCGGCGAAGTGCCGATCGTTTTCCAAGATCGCACTTACGGCCAGTCGAAAATGACCAGCTCGATTGTTGGGAAATATCTCCACCAGCTTGTGCGACTTTTTTTCAAAAGGCCGGAAGTGCGCAACAGTCTCCCATTGGTTGTCATCGCGATACTTGCCGGTCTGGTAGACGCTTCCCTCTTCAGCCTTTTCACCTCCATGGGAGTCGGCCTGGACACCAGCCACATATCCAGCTTTCTTATAGCTGCCTGCTTCTACTCTTTCATCACACCGGTTCTCACCCACAGCAGGCCGAACCTTGTCGACGCTGGAAACTTTTTCCGCTTTGCAATTATTACCCTTTTCATACTCAGTTTGCGGGGGGGGATTCTCTCTCTTCAGCTGATAGGGCTCTCATCATCGCCTAGGCTATTGATGGCGTTACTGGTTGCCACCACCTGTTGTAGTCTCCCGGCAGCCCTCTGGATCAGTCGGCACCGCTCACCGGCAAAAAATATCAACTGGCGCGTATTCGGCTTCCTGCTCATCGGCTACACTCTTCTGCTTCGCCTGATATATCTAGGGAACATTGAGCTGCTTCAGGAGGAGGCCTATTACTGGAACTATGCACAGCATCTAGCCCCCGGTTATCTCGATCACCCGCCGATGGTCGCTCTACTCATCTCCTTAGGCACCCTGATTTTTGGCAACAATGAGCTCGGTGTGCGTTTCGGGGCCTTTGTTTGTTGGTTCATCACCGCCTTATACGTTTATAAGCTCACACAGTCGATATTCAACAAAGATGCGGCCTTCAAGGCTATCCTACTCGTGGCGGTGCTCCCCATTTTCTTTGGGGTGGCCTTGGTTATGACACCGGATGCGCCGCTCATTGCATGTTGGGCGGGAGCACTCTACTCTTTATACCGCGCACTCGTGCAGGGGAGGCGAACCGCCTGGTATGTCGCTGGAATATGGCTGGGCCTCGGTCTTGTCTCGAAATACACCATCGCTTTTCTTGGGCCGGCAATCATTCTGTTCCTGTTGCTCGATGTTTCTTCGAGAAAATGGCTTCTCAAGCCCGAACCATATCTTGCCGCCATATTGGCCTTGGTGATTTTTTCACCTGTCATCTGGTGGAACTATCAGCATGACTGGGTTTCATTTCTGTTCCAGAGCAAGCAACGTTTGGAAAGCACACCTTCGTTTTCAATCGATCAACTGCTGGGTTCCATTCTCGTTCTACTTACCCCGACCGGTTTTCTGGCCGCTCTCTACGCCATGCGGCCGAAGTTGGCTCGACTGGAATTTCTTCACACACAACCAGGAAATGTAAGCAGCCGAAGCTATTTTTTTTGCATGATTATGGTCATCGTTCCACTTTCGTTTTTTGCTCTGTTGAGTCTTAGAAGCGGTATAAAATTGAACTGGACCGGCCCAATTTGGCTTGCGCTTCTACCATTCATCGCCTGGACCATGACCCGCCACCAGGATAAACCTCTGTGGCTGGTGACCAGACTCTGGCCCAACACATTGGTAACATTGACATTGGGGTATGGCGTCCTGCTGCATTACTTCGCAATCGGTCTTCCCGGTTTTTCGTATAACAGTAGCGATTTTCTGTTTGGATGGGAAGACTTGGCCCAACAAGTGGAAACTAAGGTGCGGACAATAGGGACAAACGCAGGTGACAGGCCTCTTGTTGCCGGAGTTGATCGCTACAAAACAGCCAGTGGCTTGGCATTTTACCGCAACAAACAGCGAGAAGAGAAGGATACTGACTATCTTGTCGACGAAACAACGGGCCGACAACTCTTTAACAACAATGCTTTGATGTATAATTACTGGTATCCTTCAGCCTTGGCCTCCAAAAAGGACATACTTGTCATCTCGCAGAAAAAAGCACGGCTTGCTCCCACAGCCCTTCAGGATTACTGCCGCCTGGTTGGTGAAATTGGCGAGATTACCGTGACCAAGCAAGGGAAAAAGGCTGGCCGTTACTATTATCGCCTGCTAACATGGTACATTCCGAAGAATGTATAAAGCAGTAACAGTCTTTAAAGCGGGCTAACGCCGGCAACCCAAGGGCTGTAATACCCTCCTACAACAGAGGGGATAAGTATCTTGAGACAGATTGACTTCTTGCAAAAAAACAAGAATTCAATCTGTAAGGTACTAAAACCGTCACAGCCCGAGAAAACCGAGGCGAATTAATATGAATATACTTATAATCGACGATGAACATGAGCTTCTTGAACGACTTTCAAGTGTACTGAAAAAGGAGAACTATACTGTGACCACCGCCGTCGATGGGCGGGAAGGTCTTGAAAAACTCTGGGATGACAGGTATGACCTCATCCTGCTTGACATTATGCTGCCGCACATCGACGGTCTCAAGGTTCTGCAAGAGATACGCGCTGCTGGCATGACCACTCCGGTGCTTATGCTCACCGCCAAAGGGGATATCGGTGACAAGGTGACTGGGTTAAACCTCGGCGCCGATGATTACCTTGCCAAACCGTTTTCTATAGCCGAACTCATGGCTAGGATACGGGCACTTCTCAGACGCTCCACCTCTGCCAACCCAATAATCGAGATCGGCCATATTCAGCTCAATACCATCAGTAGAGAGGTGATATGTGACGGTACTCTGCTGACCCTCACCGCCAGGGAGTTTTCCATCCTGGAATTCCTCATGCATAATAAAAACCGAGCGATATCCAGATTCACACTGGCCGAACATGTCTGGGGCGACGATTTCGATCCCTTCAGCATGTCCAACTTCATCGATGTCCATATGAAAAATCTACGTAAGAAAATATCTGCCGGCGGCAAGCCCCAGCTTATTGTAACTGTTCGTGGCTTTGGCTATCGCCTTGATTGAGAAGGGCTATGAAAGTCAGAACAAAATTTACTCTGCTGATTTCCTTCACCTCGCTGATTGTCGTGGCATTCTTCTCTTCATTTCTCTATAGCCATGTCAAAGAAGAGATCTATGAACTCATCGACTTCGAACTGGCCGATGCGGCACAGTCTATATACAACCACCTCGAGACGGCACACGATAATGACTACCTGTCGGTTCTTGGATTTCCCGGTTATCTGCTGAAGGACTATTGGCTGCACGTTTACACCGAATCCGGGCGAACCCTCCTTGCCACCAAACTCGTGCAGTTTGCCGGTATGCCTGAGGCAGAGACCAACCGGCCATATTTTGTCACTCTGCCGATTTCGCATGAGTACTTAAATATCCCGGACTCGGAAAAAGATGAGATAACCGATAGGGACCAGGTTAAGCTGAGAGCCCAAACGTTCAGTAGGCTAGTGGATGGTGAAAAGGTCATTGTTCATATCGCCAAACCGATTCTTCTTCTCAATGCAGAACTAGACGAGATTCTTCTGGAATTGATCTGGGGGATTATTCTGACTATATTGCTCATCGTCGGCACCTCCTATTTTGTCGCAGGAAGGCTACTTAAACCACTTTCGACCCTTAACCGCAAAATTGTGGCAATCCGGGAGCACTCTCTGCACGAACGGATTCCCCTTGGAAAAAACAGGGACGAGCTTTATGCCCTGTCGTCTTCTCTGAATTCGATGTTTGACCGCCTCGAGCACTCATTTCGCAGACAGAGAGAATTTATCGGCAATGCCGCCCATGAAATGAAGAGTCCGCTGACCATACTGATGCTTGGCCACGAAGAGATGCTCGCCGCTGATCCCGAAAAGGAGATCATGAAGTCCTTGGAAAAGCAACTCTACTCCATGCGGCGCCTGAACAAGCTGATACGGGATTTGCTTAAAATCGCTCGCCTGGAAGAGCAGGACACACTCAAAAAAGAGCTGGTGGATCTGAAACAACTTATCAAGAACATCCTGGAAGACTACGCCACAATAACTAGTGCCAGGAGTATCTGCGTCACAACTCAGCTGGAACCGCTGACCATCTCGGCTGATCCTGAGAAGATCCAGCGACTGCTTATAAACTTGGTGGACAACGGCGTAAAATACAATCATCCGTTGAACGGACGCATCCAGGTCTGTACCAAAAAGGTGAAAGGCAGCGCGGTCATCGAAGTGACCAACGACGGCAAAACCATACCTCCGGCAGATATCCAACACATTTTTAAGCAATTTTACCGAATAGAAAAGTCACGTTCGCAAGCCTACGGAGGAAGCGGTCTCGGCCTGACCATTGCCCTGCGTATCGTTGAAATGCATGGTGGAAGTATCGTAGTGGCAAGTGCCAATGAGTCCACCACCTTTACAGTGACTCTGCCATATGCAGCACTATAGAGTGCCTGTCCGAAATCTACCTCCGAATTATGGATAAAGGAGAATAATTTTATCCGACCATTATCATTACTAACTTGAGATTCACCGGCAGTTGAGCGGAAACTCGATTGATCTGCAAAATCCGCAAACTATAGGTATTACCCTTCATCAATTCTTCATAATAATCGAGTATATTTCAGGAAATGATCAAACGAAGCCAAGCGACATTTAAAAATGTCTAGTAAAAAAATTGTTCGAAAATTTTGAAACGATACAAGAGAGAAATGCCAAATGTACACGAATAATCAGATATTTGTTTGGGATCTTTTTGTCAGGATTTTTCAATGGTTGTTGGGGGTAGCTGTCTCAAGCATACTGCATAATGAAAATCTTGTCAGAGCAATGTTTGCAGGAAAAAAGGCCCAAACATGACTCCTGATGAGCAGGGATATGCATCCGGTGTTTTATGCAAATAAACATTAGGTCAGTGCGCATCTCTTCTTGTTTCTATAAGTTCGCCGTCATCGGTGTGCTTGGAACTTTGTTGAACCTTCTGCTGATGACCTTCATGGTTGAAGTTTTTGCAACAGGTGTTCTACCAGCCTCAGTCCTTGCTATAGAAATAGCGATCATACATAATTTCCTTTTCAACAACTTCTGGACATTCGGTATAAAAAGATCCAAAAGATCCCTTGTAACACGGTTTCTGCACTACAATCTGGCATCCTGCGGAAGCCTGGTCATCAATGTATCTGTCACGGCACTTCTTATTCGTATTGGTGCCTGGTACCTGCTTGCCCAGACTATCGGCATCGCTACCGCCTTCACCAGTAATTATCTCGTTTCATCCCGTCTGGTTTTCAGTGGTTCAGGGCGGCCCCAGTAAGCCGGACAAGATACTAAATAATATTGATAACTGTCTGATCAACACGTTAACACAACGGAGCAACAAATAGAGAGGAATCAAAACACATGCCGGATGAACTAACCATCATTGTTCCAGTCTTTAATGAGGAAGAGAGCCTTCCTGCATTCTTTGTCGAAATGGATCGGTTTATTGAAACAAGCCCGGTATCATGCCAAGTGCTCTTTATCAACGACGGATCAACGGATAATAGTTTTAGATTACTTAAGGAAAAGAGTAATGTGATGGGCCGGTATAATGTTTTTTCCTTAGATAAAAACTATGGCCTGAGCGTAGCAGTCAAAGCCGGAATTGATCATTGTCAGACCACTCTGGTCGGTTACATTGACGCAGATATGCAAACACATCCTTCGGATTTCCTATCGTATTTCGAATACTTTCCTGAGTACGATATGGTCAATGGCATCAGAGAAAAAAGAAGAGATACATTCGTAAAAAGACTGTCATCAAAATTTGCTAATGGTTATAGGCGAATGATGATCAATGATGCCATCAAGGATACCTGTTGCCCCTTGAAGATATTCAAGCTCTCTTATGCTCGTGAAATGCCGTTTTTTATAGGAATGCATCGCTTTCTTCCTGCTCTTATTCAGCTTCAGGGCGGCAAGGTCAGGCAGGTCCCCATATCACACTCCCCCCGTTATGCCGGAACAAGCAAATATCATCTCTCCAATCGTCTTGTCGGTCCTTTTTTTGACACTCTTGCCTTTCGCTGGATGCGCAATCGATATATCCGCTACAAATTAACAGACCAGAATACATGAACAATAATCTCATTTTCTCGATAGGTTTTCTGGCCCAGACACTTTTTTCAGCACGGCAGCTTACCCAATGGATTGCTTCGGAAAAGGCTGGAAGGGTTCTTTCACCTTTGCTTTTCTGGCAGCTGAGCATCCTCGCCTCATTTCTGCTGATGGCCTACGGTATTCTGCGCAACGATCTGGTTATCATCCTTGGGCAAGTCATCACTTACGGGATTTATATCCGAAATTTGTATTATCATGGATTCTGGAAGAAAATCCCCTTCCCTGTACGCTTTTTATTTTTTGCTTTTCCCGGGTTTGCCGTCTGCTGGCTCCTGACAGGCGAAACGTATAACATTCACAAGTTGTTTACCAACACGGAAATTTCCTCGACCCTTATGATTTGGGGTATCGTCGGCCAGTGCGTTTTCACCTTTCGCTTCATTTATCAGTGGCTCTATAGCGAAAAACGGAAGCAATCAATATTGCCTGTCGGTTTTTGGATAATCAGCATTGCTGGCTCTGTCATGCTCCTCAGCTATGCAATTTTTAGAAAAGATCCGGTTCTCTTTGTCGGTCAGTTATTCGGGATAATTGTCTATAGCAGAAATATTTCGCTCGGCCTGCGGCAAGGCCTGGTAAATGAATGCCAATCAGAGGATATTAATTGAGATGACTACTACCCTAATACCCCCAGCTATTCCGATGAATCCAACAGCCAACCAACAACTGGCACTGAAATTTCTTCTTCTGCTAGGTTGTTATTTTGCCTTGCACATTGTTCTGAGGGTGCTCATTTCAGATTCGCTGGATTATGACGAAGCGGAACAGGCCCTTCTCGGTCAATGGCTGCTGCCCGGTTATACAGAGCAGCCCCCGCTTTATACATGGATGCAATATGCTCTTTTTAGGCTTTTTGGTGAAAACGTCTTTGCCGTCAGTCTTTTGAAAAACAGCCTCCTTTTTTTAACCTATGTCTTCGTCTTTTTCAGCGGACGGGAAATTCTCAAGAATACCCGGCTGGCTATTCTGGCCACCTGCTCCCTGCTGCTTATCCCCCAGATCGGCTGGGAATCTCAACGTGACATGACTCACACCACGCTGGTAGTTTGTGCCGCATCTGCCTCTTTTTGGCAAGCCCTGCGTCTGGTTAAAAGCCAAAGCATTATCAATTATTGTATTTTCGGATTAGTGCTCTCAATAGGAATTCTCGGGAAGGCCAACTTTACCCTTTTTATAGCTGCTCTGCTGCTGACCTTGCTCACATTTTCCGAAGGAAGAAAGATCATCTTCTCTCCTGGATTATTGATGAGCATTTTGATAATGGCTGTACTCACCGGCCCCTATTTTCTATGGATGTTTAATAATCAGGACATTGTCTTTTCAGTGACGCATAAATTTAAACTCGCTATCGAAAATTATCGACTACAGGGAATTGTCAGCCTTTTGAGTAAAATATTCCTGTTTCTCACCCCGATGTGGCTTATATTTCTCTTGATTTTTCCCGTTGGTTTTGTTCGAAATCAAGGCCCTCATGCAGATTTTCATCATCAGTTAATAAAACGATACCTTTTGATTCTGTTTTTTATACTTTTGACTGTCGTCCTTGTCTTTAAGGTGACCTACGTTAAAGACAGATGGCTGCAGCCTTTGTTGTTTCTAGTCCCTCTCTTCTTCTTTTCAAGACTTGATTCATCACTGATTTCTCCCAAGCGGTTCAAAATCTTTCTCGGAGTGATAGCTGTCACTGCAACAGCCATCTATCTCGCCTTTACCATCAGAGTTGCAGGTGCTTCCTATATAGATCGTTTTTCCAGGTTAAATTATCCCTTCACTGCTATTACCGATGACCTCCGTCAGACAGGTTTTTCAAATGGTTTAATTATAAGCAACAACCGTTTTCTGGCTGGCAATATGCTTATTCAATTTCCAGACAGTACAGCTCTTATTCCCGGCTATCGGTTTGAGAGTCGAACAGCACCTTACAATTTGTCGGTTGCAGTGGTGTTATGGGAAGCCGATCTTTTTCCGGCAATGCCCCCTGAACTGGAATCTTTTTTGATGAAGACCTACAATATTCTCCCAACCGCTTATCCGGTCAATCACTACGAGCATCGATATAAATATGGCCGAACGGAAACAATTAAATTTGCAGTCATGCAGTTTCCTCTGCCTGAAATCAAACAAAGGTAGCCTTTTGCTCGCCTATTCTGAAACAAGAAGAGGCTCTTAGACGAACCGGATGCTCACGTGTCTACAGAGACATTGCAAGAAGACACTTATCGGAACGGTCAGGCTTGGAAGATGTCTCGAAGACCTTTCAGCAGGTGATATACTCATAGTGTGGAAGCTGGATCGTTTAGGTCGATCACTGCCACACCTCGTCCGGGTCGTTGCAGCAGGGTGAGATACCAGCTCAGCCTGAAAAAATGATAATCAGAGGAAAGAAAAATGAATCAAAAAAATCAAATAGTCGTATGGGATCAGTTTGTGCGGTTTTTTCATTGGTCAATGATACTGTTTATTTTTTTGGCCTATGTGACAGGAGATATCAAGGGGCCTCTACATAAGTACATTGGTTTCGTAGTGTTAGGTCTCGTGTCAATCCGCATATTTTGGGGATTTCGAGGTACAAGATATGCCCTTTTTAATAATTTTGTCTGTTCTCCGGTCAAGGCACTGAAATACCTGAAAGAACTTGTGACCGGGAAAACAACACACTATATCGGTCACAATCCAGCAGCCGCCTGGATGATTCTTTTGTTACTTTCAAGCATCATAATAGTCTGTCTGACTGGTTATGCGGCGCACACGACCAAGAGAGGTCCGAATTCAATAGGTTCCGGCAACACAATTTCGATTGTTGGAAACGCCTACGCCGATGACGATAAAGACGAGCGGCATGAAGGTAGACACAAAGGACGTGAAAGACATAACGATGCAAAAAGTGATGATGAGAGTGACAGCGTCTGGGGTGACATCCACGAGGTGTTAGCTCAATTCCTGCTGATTTTGATCTGTTTTCACATAGTTGGAGTTGCTTTCTCAAGTATAGTGCATAACGAAAACCTTGTGAAAGGAATCATTACAGGGAAAAAAGAAATAAAAACCGAATAGCTGTTCAACTTGGAAATTCATCAAATAAATACCCCATAATTATGAACACTAAACCAGATATGTCTTTGGACCTCAACGAAACTCAGGCCCAAGCAAAAATAGCCAGGGAAGGGTTCAATGAACTGCCTTCTTCCAAACCTAG
>JBARUR010000364.1:0-1882 GCA_049645845.1 Desulforhopalus sp.
CACGTATATGTTCTAAGATTCGGAATATGTCGAATCGGTCAAGGCCTTTGCGGCACAAGTCCATGAAGTGGTCAATATCGGTCTGGTAGCCGGGAAGACGGCCAAGGGCAAGAAGGAAGGAACTAAAGTGAAAATTGATAAAGCCGTAGGTCACTATCGACGATTTCGATGCGTTGTAGATTCCGGAAGGCTATTCTCCAGACAAGCTTCGGGTCCAAGATAATGCGGTTCGCTTCGCGGCTGATTTTGTCAAAAGCGACAAGCCGGTTTCCGCAATCTGTCATGCGGGACAGTTGTTGGTCACGGCCCAGGTTCTGCAAGGGCGCAAATTTACCTTTTATAATCAATCATCCAGGATGTCAAAAACGCCGTCGCTGAATTTATCGATAGTGAAGTGGTGGTGGACGGCAACATTGTGAGCAGTCGCCATCCATCCGACCTTCCTCCATTTGTTAGGGAGTCGCTGAAGAAGCTGTAATGTTAATCCCCCACGCCTTGGTCTTTTCCAAGTTCCGATGGATCTTTCTTGAGAATCTTCAAGGCGTGGGTTCTTTTCTGTTCCGCGGTTAATGCGGAATCATTGTAGACTTTATCCAGCATGTCGACGATAACTTCCGTGTCGGTCTCCATGTGCATTTTACGGTGTTTTTCATATTGTGCATGCGCTTCCGGGTCGGGGCAATACCAGTCATGGCCAAGTTGATTTTTTTCTTTGGATACCGCAGGGCTTGCAAATGCGATCACCACGGTTACAAACAGGATTTGTCCATGTGCTGCACTCATTTTCAGCATTTTTCAATTCCTCCTCATCTCTCGGCTTTTTTACTGGGAGTACATCGCCCGAATTCGAACATATGCTCACCAACCGAAGTATTAGCCAGGAAAGGCCAGGGCTGTCAAGTTAAAAAACTGCCCCATGTGATCAACCCGAGAAGAACTAGAGGGTATTTTCCACCAACTAAACTCTATTGTTGGAAAACACATCATTTTTACCCAAACTTCTATAAAGAAGTCCGAGCCAATTTTCCGGATCTCAACAGTAATTCGATTCCTTTAGTCTTCAGCAAAGTCGCTAAAGCTTATAAAAACAAAAAGCCTTGCAATCCTCATGAATTCAAAGGCATTATAAATTACAACAAGTATCTGCTGACAATTAGTTCGTCTTACCAGCCCCACACACCATAGGTATGATCAGAATATCTACGTTGGCAGGTAGACAGCAGATGCACTTTTTATTCGATGAGACACAATGCAAAGCAGTAAGCATAGCATTTGCCAAGCACTAATAAAGAAAAGCCAGCCAGAAAGACGAGAGGAAATAAATCGATGCTGCTTGAAAACTTGAGTTATCCAGAAGTCGAACTCTACCTGAAAGAAAAAGACTCCATTCTTGTGCCAGTCGGTTCAGTAGAACAGCACAGTCCCTATGGATTGATCGGAACAGACTTCATCACGGCTGAGCACATAGCCCGAAAGGCTGCTGAAGCGATGGATGTCCTTGTCGCACCCACAATCTCCTATGGGGTGAGCCCACATCACATGGCATTTCCCGGGACCGTTTCTTTATCGCCGGATACACTCGTTGCAGTGGTTTGTGATGTTATACGGTCGTTGGTGATGCATAGTTTCAGGAAAATAATCTTTATCAACGGCCACGGTGGCAACATTGCACCAATCCAGGTGGCACTGGTCAAGCTTAAATCACAGGGTCTGCCGGGCATCTTTCAGCTGATCTCATGGTATACTCTTCCGGGGGTGAGCGAGATTTGCTCTAAACTTTATCAGGATAATGACGGAAAACATGCGACTGCCGGCGAGGTGGCCGTCACGATGAATACCAGACCTGAGGCTTTCAAAAACAAAGCCATGGAACCGACAACTA
>JBARUR010000365.1:0-2873 GCA_049645845.1 Desulforhopalus sp.
CTCCTGATAATCTCGGTGTCCGAGAACTTTAAAAATGGAGAAGAGAGTGAATAAGTACACATTATTATTTGGTGGCTCGTTGGCTGCAATCGTCACAATGACATTTATGGCAAACTCCATAAGCGGCAAAGAGGAAGAAAAAAATGCCATAAATACCAGTCCGGTGGTAAAGGCCGTTGGTGTGGAAAGTAAAAGCGAAGAATGGGCCAGATATTTCCCGCGACAATATGACTCCTGGAGAAAGACAAAAAACAGCGAGACAATTGAAGATATGATAGAGAAAAAGCCACAATTAGCTGTTCTTTGGGCTGGTTATGGATTTGCCAAAGACTATAACGCCCCTCGTGGTCACTTTTATGCTTTACAGGATAATATCAACACTCTTCGCACCGGTGCACCTGTCGGGCCTGACACAGGACCAATGCCAACTGCATGCTGGACTTGTAAATCACCGGATGTTCCGAGATTAATCGAAGAACAGGGAGAAAATGAGTTTTTCACAGGCGCATGGGCAAGACTCGGCGACCAGGTTGTCAATACCATTGGGTGTGCAGACTGTCACGACAGTAAAACTGCAAATTTAAAAATTACCCGGCCACACTTACTGAAGGGACTTGAAGCCAGTGGTACAAAGGTGGAAGATATTACCCATCAGGAAATGAGAACTCTGGTGTGTGCTCAATGTCATGTGGAATATTACTTCAAAGACACCGATTATACAGATTCGGAAGGTAATGCTAAAAAAGCTAAAGTGGTAACTCTCCCCTGGGCAGAAGGCCTCAGCGCCGAAAATATGGAAACCTATTATGATGGATACGGCTTTTCAGACTGGACTCATAAAATCAGCAAAACACCTATGCTGAAGGCGCAGCATCCTGGATATGAACTCTATGCAACAGGTATTCATGCCAGACGCGGAGTATCCTGTGCCGATTGTCATATGCCATATAAACAGGAAGGGGCAATTAAATACTCGGATCATCACATTGCCAATCCTCTTGATAATATCGCCAACACCTGCCTGACCTGTCACCGCGAGAGTGAAGCTGAGTTTAAGATGGTCGTGAAACAAAAGTTTGACCGCAAAGAACAGCTTATGGAGCTTGCCATGGACAACCTTGGCAAAGCGCATCTCGAAGCCGGAAAAGCCTGGGAATCAGGAGCAACCGAAGCTGAGATGGCAGAAGTCCTGCAATCTATCCGTTCAGGACAATGGCTGTGGGATTATTCTATAGCAAGTCACGGATCATTCTATCATGCACCAGAGGAAACCTTGCGGCTATTGAGTGTAGCTAATGAAAAAGCGATGCAGGCAAGACTGAAGCTCGTTGCTGTCTTAGCCGCACACAATGTTTTTAACTATGAAGCCCCGGATTTTTCCACCAAAGAAAAGGCTCAGTCGATTGCCGGAGTTCAACTGCAACAGCTTGTCGAAGAAAAAATGACATTCAAGGATACTCTGGCCAAAGAATGGGCTGAGAAGGCAATAAAAGAGGAGAGATTAAATCCACAAGCCAGGAAAGGTATGAGCGATAATTCCTCTTACTCAAAGTAATATATTGCTAGCTGGTGTCTATCCATGAGAAGGCGACCTCTGAATTAATCGATAACTCCTTCTTAAGTACCTTATTGGGTAAGTTACGGTACCGCTGTGTAAACTCTCAAAATGCGCCCACCGTAAAGGATATAAGTACCTTGGTACAGATTGTTTTCTTATTCCGTACCAAGGTACTTATGATATCGACATCATGCGGCATAAGCATATTCGAAGATAGATCGGCTCAAGCGGTGAATGCTTCGGCCACTCCATCGGTCGGTTTTTCGCCGCGATTGCGGTAGACAAACATGAGAATGGCCAGATAGACCACCGGAAAAATGCAACCGACACTGAAAATCGTATCCCCGACGATGCGTAGCCATTCGAACAGGTGCACCGCGCCGCTTTGAAAAAACTCCGGCTCGCGTGCATGCCAGTAACCATTGGCCACCGCATCATAAAGTTGCAAAGACCCTATAGGAACGAGATTGATAAAAAGCATCAGCAGCAGACCGATATTGAGACTCCAGAATGAGATCGCCATTGCGCGATCACCGCGGTGTGGCGGTATGAAATAGCGTGCCACGAAAATTAAAAAAGCCATCGCCAACATACCGTAAACACCCATCATTGCCCCATGGGCATGGTTGGCGGTAAACTGCGTGCCGATTTCATAATAGCTGACGATAGGCAGGTTGATCAGAAAGCCGAAAACGCCGGCGCCTAAAAAATTCCAGAATCCCACCGCCACCAGGAACATGACGGCCCACTTATGCGGAAAATCCACCGTCGAGACCTGCAGGACGCTGCCCCTGGCAGCATCGGTGGGCGTGCCCAGCCGCATGAAACGATAGGCCTCCAGGGTCAGCAGCAGCAACGGAATAACTTCCATGGCCGAGAAGAAGGCTCCAAAGGCCATGTACATGGCACTCGTGCCGCTGAAGTAAAGATGATGCAAAGTACCGATGACGCCGCCGATGGAATAGAGAATGATATCCAGGTATATGATACGGGTGGCTACTGTCAACCGGACCACCCCGAGCAGCACGAACAGATAGGCAACCATGATGGTGGTGAACAGTTCCAGGAAATCCTCGACCCACAGATGAACTACCCAGAAGCGCCAGAATTCCATTACGGTAAAATTGACATCCTTCCAAAAGGCCAATCCTGCTGCGTAGAAGAGCGGAATGGAGAGCGCACTATAAAAGAAAAGCCAGGGCATGTTGCCGGGGTGTTCCTGGCGCAAACGGCTTCTAAGGGCGCGAAACACGATTACCACCCAAAAGGCCATGCCGGTCACCAGCAGAACCTGCCATAACCGGCCCAGATCAAG
>JBARUR010000366.1:0-3099 GCA_049645845.1 Desulforhopalus sp.
TTGTTGAAGCTGGTGGGAAAGTGTTCTTTAGTTCGATTGAGATGCGGCCTGGAAAGGCGGTTCTTTTTGGAGTTTTGGGGCGGACTCTGTTTTTTGGATTGCCGGGTCCGCCTTATGCGGTGCGGACCCTCTTGAACGAGTTGGTTGGTCCGGCGCTTTTGGCAATGCAGGGTGTGGAAGGTTCGTGGCCGAAAGAGGTGCAGGCGCATTTGCTGCATCCGGTTAATGTAAAACGAAATGATGTGCTGCGGTTAAAGGATGGTGTTCTGACGTTTTCGGAGGGGAGGTGTTTGGTGCGTTTTGCTGAACGGCTGGAAATTCCTGATTGTTTTATTTTGCTGTCGCCTGGACGAGCTCATTATGATGAAGGGGCGCTGGTTGAGGTTCATCTTGTGAATAGGCTTTGATGACGTTGACGGCGTCGCAAAAACTCTTCATCTATTTAAATTAACGTATTTTCGCCTGACGATATCCTATCTGAATTATAGATATTATGTCTTTCGAACCTGGGAAGGGCGGGTTTAGAACCACGCCCCTTATGGAAGTGAAATCGGGATGTGTGGTGTTTTTTGAGTCTTTACTGCCGATATCATTGCAATATATTCAGATGGAAATTACGTATGCATGTGGACGGGTTCTATACCCGCCCTTTTCTGTTAAGGATTTTCCCTTGTTTTAGTTCATCTTGTGTCATTTCAATTGGTACGACCCAGTCTTTGCTGGGCCGACAAAGATAATGAGGTCTTTTTTTTGTAAATCGGCAATATCTCGTTTTGCTGTTTTCAGCACCACATCCCACCTTGTCGCAATGTCAGTCGGCCCGCAATGAATGCCTTGCCTTAGTTGGTCAAGAAACCATTGCTGCCTTACGTTTATGGGGACATTTACAGGGACATTTACAGGGACATTTACAGGGACATTTACTTTTCCAGTGCTAGGCAAGGTTGTTGTATGTGGATGTGGCGGAAATGTAACACGAAGCACGGGCCCGATTTCTTCCCACTCAGGCAATGGATACCCATCTTCGGTACAGGCAGTCATGATACGGTTGTAGCCGCTCCCCCACTCTTCCATCAAGGACAGATGTCGCAACACTTTGGCAATTGTACGATTTCTGACCATACTCGCCCCCGCCTTAAAACTTTCGATAGTCATTCCAAAAGGTAATATGCCTGGATTTTGTATCTCCAGCCGATCAGAAAATATAGCGATCATTATGCGCATGCCTGTCAGTGAGTAGTCGGCGTGGGCAATGGCGTTTATTAACACTTCCCGTAAAGCAACCTCCGGATAGGCGGGTATATCTTTTCGTATAAATGTGCGTATTTGGGAAGCCAACCGGGTGTTGCGTCGAATGAATTTTGGAACCTCAAGCAAAGCGGGCAGTATTCCACCTTCAATATCAATCCGATCCAAAAAATGTGCCTTATTCTCTCCCTGAAAAAGGGCACAGCTTACTCTGGCATCAGGGAAGTATTGCTCCCTGACGTCTTCCAAACCAAAAAGAATCACGCCGCCGTTCGATGGAACAAACCTGTTCCCGTAAGGAACAAGAACACCGAGCGAGAGTAGCTTCTGCTCAGTTATTTTTTGCCCTACGTGATCGAACGTTTTTTCGATAAGCCCCGAATCAAGGTTATCAACATTCAATTCCGGTCGTGCCAGTCTATCAAAAGACAGCCCCTGCCCCGCACGCTCTATTTCAGCGATGAATGCCGGCCCCGCTTGGCGCGTGGAGGACCCTAAACGAATGTAAACACCACGTTCCTGCCCTTCGCTCTTAAGGAAGAACGGTCCAAACCAGTGCGCAACTCGAATACAGAGAAGAGACTTGCCACCAACGGATATAATTTCAATATCCGGCATGAGCAGGGGGGCAATTGAATCGGCAATACTGTTTGTCAGTTGCTCCTCAATCTGAAGTGGATCTTCAATGCCAACAATGTCTCCGTTATCGTCTCTGCCGATAATAATACTTCCGCCAGCAGTATTGGCAAAAGCAACGATGGTTCTCATTATCTGCTTAAGTGAGGATGTGTCCCTTTTAAATTCAAGGGTTTTCCCTTCAGGGAGTGTGAGAATGTCAGCAAAGTTCATTTTGATCCTGGTCGATTATCATGGAGTCAGTAAGCCGATAAGGAAATTTGTTTCAAGCAGATAATCAATCCCAGTCATTGCACAGGATTTCCTGAATTTTCAATGGTGAACCTGCAAAACGAGCTGAATGTTCCAAGCCTCCCGCCAAGTCGCTTAATGGCGCTTTTCCGTTATCCGGCTTCTCTTTTAACCATTTCATTTGGCCGTGGTCGTAAATAGCTTCATAACTTTGCATAACCATGGCGAACCCTCCTGGGGGACTCCTAAGAAATTAAACAACTCACAAGCAAACTACTCCTATCATGTGCATCATCACTCTTATTTTTCATAATATATCAAAATCACTGACAACATTCATCCTTTTGTTAACCTCTCCTGGGTGCATAGGGTTATACTGCTGAATAGTCATTTTTTCCTCTACTAATGATAATCTTCATAGTTTACCACATGGGCGTGTCCATTATTGAATTCATCCCTCCCTTCGCAGAGCATTCATCGTGTAAACTTACTATCGCTCTCTTTTAGCATTTGGAATTCATGCCGGGTATTTACCATCAGGTCGATGAGACAACTTTTTTCTATATTACGAAACTGCAAGTGTGGTGTTTCCTGTCGTTTTCCATAGTCTTTTACAGGTTCAAGGGTGGGCTGTTTTTGCCGTCAGCTTTTTAACAAGAATGGTAGATGAACGGCCACGTACTTGGGCCAGGTCGTAATTCATCTGCATCTTGAGCCACGTATCAGCAACACCGCCGAAGGCTTTTTCTAGGCGGAAAGCCATTTCAGGGGTGACACTGCTTTTCTGTGCAATGACCTTGTGAAGCTGCTGGCGTGTAACACCCAGCCCTGAAGCCGCTTCAGCAACACTTAAACCCAAATCTTCAAGGCACTCTTTGACGAGCAAACCGGGGTGTACAGGATTTTTCATATCCATGGCTTAACCTCCTTCAGTGATAATCTACAAAATCCACATTAAAGGCATTTCCACCTTCAAAAGAAAAA
>JBARUR010000367.1:0-15710 GCA_049645845.1 Desulforhopalus sp.
GAGTCTTTCATAGCGCTGTCTCTTCCTCCACTACCCGGATGATTGCCTGGGTCAGGAAATGAAGATCATTGTTACAAATGATGTAGGGAGGCATTATATAAACCAGGCGACCAAAAGGTCGCACCCAAACTCCATTATCCACAAATTTCTTTTGAATGCTGCTCATGTTCACAGGCTGTTCTAGCTCTACTACACCGATTGCTCCTAAAACACGTACATCCTTGACTCCGGCCAAACCTCTGCACGGTTCAAGGCCGGTCTTTAGCTCGGTCTCAATTCGGAGTATATTTTCCCGCCAGTCCGACTCAAGCAGAAGCTCGATAGAACGAATAGCAACGCTGCAAGCAAGCGGATTGCCCATAAAAGTCGGTCCATGCATAAAAACGCCGGGATGACCGTGTGAGATGACATGACCAACTTCCGCAGTTGCCAAAACTGCAGCAAGGGTCATGTATCCTCCGGTCAATGCCTTTCCAGCACAGAGTATATCTGGTGCAATTCCGGCATGATTACAACCGAACAGCTCACCACTTCTTCCGAACCCGGTCGCTATTTCATCGGCAATGAGCAAGACCTGATATTCGTCGCACAATTCACGAACCCGGCGCAGATAATGGGGATGATAAAATCGCATCCCCCCTGCTCCTTGTACAATGGGTTCGAGAATAACTGCACAGATAGAGCCATGATGTTCACTGAGCAATTTATTAAAAGAGGCGATATCGGTTTCATCCCAATCATCATAGAAACCACATTTTGGAGCATTCGCAAAGAAATATTCAGGAAGAATCCCCTGGTAGATTTGATGCATACCGGTTACAGGATCGCAGACAGACATAGCGTGGAATGCATCGCCATGATAACCGGATCTGATTGTTAAAAATTTATTTTTCCCGGAACTTCCTTTGGCAAAATTGTACTGAATTGCCATTTTCATGGCTACTTCCACAGCCACTGACCCCGAATCACAAAAAAAGATCCTGTCCAACCCCGCAGGGGTGATATCAATCAGCAACCGGGCAAGCTTAATTGCAGGCTCATGGGTCAAGCCGCCAAACATGATATGAGCGAGTTTTCCGGCCTGCTCCTGAACTATTCTGGTAAGATGTGGATTATTATAACCATGAATCACCGACCACCAGGATGCCATGCCGTCGATCAATTCTCTCCCGTCCTGCAGACGTATTCTCACACCTTCGGCAGATTCAACAAGATAGACATCAAGTGGATTTTCGATAGAAGTGTAGGGGTGCCAGATATGCTTCCGATCAAATTGCAGCAGCTCGGCTGTTTCGTTTTCCACGGTTTCTGCGGCTCCTACCTTTTATTTACTTTGGTTTATCTGGCGACATCAAATCCAAGCGCACGGAACATCTCCATATCTTCGAGCAGACTATTACCTGTAGTAGTCAGATAATTGCCGACAATTGCTCCATTTGCCCCGCTGGCAAAGCATTTTTCTTGCTCGTCGCCCAACAGATTTCTTCCTCCGGCGAGTCGAATGACTGCCTGTGGATTAATGAATCTGAACATAGCAACACAGGTAAGTACTTCAGCAACACTGAGGGGTTTAATATCTGCGAAAGGGGTTTCTTTGATGGGTGTCAGAATATTGAGGGGAATGGAAAGTATTTCGAGTTCCCGCAGTTCAAAAGCCAGTTCAAGACGTTGCTCAAAACTTTCACCCATACCGATAATACCACCGGAACATACCTCCAGCCCGGCCTCTCTGGCAATTTTAATCGTGGCAACTTTCTCATCCCAGGTGTGACTGCTGCAGACCTGCGGGAAAAAACTTCGACTCGTCTCAAGATTACAATGATAACGGGTTACTCCCATTTCTCTGAGTTTCGAGGCTTTTTCAGGGGTGAGAAAGCCCATTGAAGCACAAAGAGACATCTGAGTTTCTTCCTGTAACCGCTGGTATATCAGTCTGAATTCTTCAAGATTTTTTTCAGAAACCGCTCTACCTGCAGTCACCAGGGAAAAACGCTGAACCCCTGACATTTCATTTTCTTTTGCCAGGGATACAGCCTTGATCACATCAACTACATCATAAGTAACTACTTCAACATCATAATGTGATGATTGAGCGCAAAATTTGCAATTTTCAGAACATTTTCCCGATTTAGCATTAACGATCGAACAGAGGTCCAGACTGTTGTGATGCAGCCTTTGTCTCAGTTCATCGGCAGCCTTATAGAGTTCGGTTGGATCGGTACGCAGAGCTAAATCCAACGCTTCGCCAAATTCCAGACTGTGCCCGGCCAACACGCGGTGCATAACTTTATCAATCACTTAAAACTCCATGCAACCTTGATAAATCTTTCGGTCTCAAAACAGCTTATTCGCTTTTACCATTTCTCAATTTTTCGATGCACTGAGACAAAGAGGCCGGTGTGTCAAATTGTAAGGAGGTAACTTTTATTCCAGTTCCTTTAGGAACAATTTTTCTTATGAGTCCTTTAAGTACGGTTTTGGGCCCAACTTCAATAAAAGTATCAACACCTTCGGACAACATTGCTTCAATGGTTTCGCACCACCGCACTCGAGACGCAATCTGATTGGCCATTATTTCTTTGATATTCCCTATATCCGTTTCTTTTGCTGCAGATAGGTTGAAATAGACCGGTACCTCAGGTTTTTTAAACTCAATGTTTTCGAGGAATTCTGCAAAATCCGGGACGGCACCTGCTACCAGCGGACTATGATTTGCAACACTCACATTGAGAGGAATAACCTTACCTCCTTTTTCTTCAGCTACCTTGCTCACTTCGTCCAGCGCATGAAGGGATCCGGAAATTACAATCTGGTCCGGAGTATTATGGTTGGCAGCTGTTACATCTCCAGGCCCCTGGTAATTACTAATAACTTCTTCTATTGTATCAATATCGAGGCCCAGAACGGCACGCATACCACCGGGATTAATTGTTCCTTCCCGTTCCATCAGAGCACCTCTCTTGCTGACAAGCCGCATGGTGTCCTCTGCATTGATCACCCCGGCAGCATAAAGAGCTGAGTACTCGCCCAAACTATGTCCGGCGAAACAACTCACAGTTGCGCCACCGTTCAGAACCTTTTTAAGCGCCTGCCAGCAGATGAGATTAGTGATCGTTATTGCCGGTTGAAGATTGGTGGCTCGGGTCAATTCTTCCATAGGCCCATTTGTAGATAAAGCACCAAGATTCAGTTCGCAAGTTGACTCCGCCATTGCTAAAAGGGAAGCACTTTCGGTATCAGCGTTAACAAACTCTTGTCCCATACCCAGGTATTGTGACCCCTGGCCGGGAAATAGAACAGCAATTTTCATCGATTTTTCCTCAAATCCTGATTTCTTGTATCAAAGATGTTTATTAGTAAAAACATGCCGACACCAATACATATTGCGGAATCGGCGACATTAAAAGCAGGCCAGTGATAACTTCCCAAATAAAAGTCGAGAAAATCTATCACTGATCCAAATCTTACCCTGTCAATAAGGTTTCCTGCAGCTCCACCGGCAATTAAAGCCAGCGACCAGCTGTATAATCTGTTTTCCGCTCTCAGTTTCCAATAAGCTACACTTAACCCAACAAGAGCGACTATTCCAATAGAAAGAAAGAAATAGTGTCGCCAAGGCGAATTGATATCAGCAAGAAAACTAAAAGCTGCACCGCTGTTCGTGACATAGACCAAATTGAAAAAACCCGGAATAATCTCCCGGGATTCATACAGATGCATTGCGTCTATCACCATAGCCTTAGTCACTTGATCAGCAACAATTACCCCTATGATAACAGCAAGATAAACCATATTTTTTTTAAACCGGTGCATCCGTCTGCGCCAGAACATCAGAACACCTGTTGCAGATCTCCGGATGCTCCGCATTTTTCCCAACAGAGGTCGATCTCAACCAGCATCTCAGACATTTCTCGCCGGGCGCTGGTTGCACCTGGATGACAAATCCAGCAATTTCCTCGCTCGTAAAACGTATTCCTTTTTCAGGAGTATCGTCCTGCAGTTTTGAGAGCTCGGAAATAATAGAAATTTCTTTCACGGTTTCCCATTCAGTCTCAAGAAAACCAGCTAACTCCCCTTTCACCTTTAGTAATATCTCTGCCTCAAGAGGATGACCGATAACTTTCTCACGACGGGCAATTTCAAGTGCTTTAGTAATCTCTGAGCGAACCTTGATTAGCTTTGTCCATTTTTCCATCATCTGTGGATCACAATCGACTTTATCCTGAGGAGGGAATTCGGCGAAATAGATACTATTGTCTCCAAGCGGTTCATTTTCACCAATGCGATAAAGAGAACCCCAAGCTTCGGCTGCAGTGAAACAAAGAATCGGACTCATCAATCGAAGCAGCCCATCAAGAATTTTGTAAAGAACTGTCTGAGCCGACCTCCTGAGATGCGAATTGGTTCCTGATGTATAAAGCCGGTCTTTAAGTATATCAAGATAAAAAGAACTCATGGTGGTGCCACAAAAATAGTTTAACCCATGATAGATGGAATGAAATTCATACTTTTCGTAGCTCTTCGTAACCTTCGACTTCAATTCTTCAAATTTTGCCAGAGCCCAGCGATCAAGCTCTGGCAAGTCATTTAAAGGAATACTATGATTATGCGGTTGAAAATCCTCCAGATTACCGAGGAAGTACCGAATAGTGTTGCGTATTTTTCGATAAGAATCGGACACTTGTCTGAGAATTTCATCGGAGACTTTAATATCATCCCGATAATCTTCACTTGCTACCCAGAGTCTGAGTATTTCAGCACCGTATTTATCAATAACCTCCGATGGCACGACTACATTCCCAACGGATTTAGACATTTTTTTACCCTGTCCATCAACGACATAGCCGTGCGTCAGAACTCCTTTAAAAGGCGCCTGTCCCCTTGTCCCTGTCGATGTCAGAAGCGAACTTTGGAACCATCCTCTATGCTGGTCACTCCCCTCAAGATAGAGATCAGCTGGTGACCTGAGTTCCTCTCGCTTCTCGCAAACTGCGGCATGGCTTACGCCGGAATCAAACCAGACATCCAGGATATCTTCCTCTTTCTCAAACTCTGTGGATCCGCATTTTGTACAGGTTGTTTCATTGGTGAGAAAGTCCTTCACATCATGGCTGAACCAGGCATCTGCACCTTCTTTCAGAAATAACTCGTCGATTCTTTCAACTACAGCCTCACTTTTAACTACCTCGCCACAGGATTTGCAGCTTATAACCGTCAGTGGAACTCCCCAGGTTCGCTGTCGCGACAGACACCAGTCGGGTCGTCCTTCCACCATCGAATAAATCCGCTGCATTCCCCATGCCGGTGTCCACTGTACGGTTTCAATAGCTGCCAGCGCCTTTTGGCGAAGCTGGTTATTGCCCATGGAAATAAACCATTGGGGGGTGGCTCTGTACATAACCGGTTTTTTACATCGCCAACAGTGCGGATAACTATGGTGAATAGCGGTTTCATAGACAAGAGCACCGGAATCCGCCATATCTTTATTAAGGACTTTGTTCACAGCCGGTATCTTCTGTCCTGCGTATTGTCCTGCTTCGGCTGTATAGACGCCATCTCCATCAACAGGAGAAAGAATGTCCAAGCCATACCTCAGACCAGTCTGATAATCGTCTGCGCCATGCCCGGGAGCAGTGTGAACACAGCCTGTACCGGCTTCTACAGTCACATAGTCAGCAAGGACCAGCAAAGAATCTCGATCCATGAAAGGATGTCGACAATTCCTGTTTTCGAATTTTTTCGAACCGAAACTCGCCTTTATCGTGAAGTCTTTCCGGCCGATCTCGGCCATTACTTTTTCGACCAGCTCGCGGGCGAGAATCCATGTCTCACCACCTACATCAACAGCGCAATAGATGAAGTCCGGGTGGAGCGCCACAGCAAGATTTGCCGGCAATGTCCATGGGGTTGTTGTCCAGATAACGAAAAAAACTTTATCTCCGTTAAGGGCTGGATCTATATCACTCAAATCATTGCTTGCCTTGAATTTGACATAGATAGAGGGAGAAGTATGATCATGGTATTCAACTTCGGCCTCAGCAAGAGCTGTTGTACAGGTTGAACACCAATAAACCGGCTTACGATTGCGAATGACCGCATCGGAAAGAAGGAATTTATTAAATTCCCTGGCTATAGCGGCCTCATATTCATAATTTATGGTAAGATATGGATTTTCCCAATCACCTAAGACACCCAACCGCTTGAACTGCTCTTTCTGAATTTTAATCCATTTATTGGCGTATTTTCTGCAGGCTCCTCTTTTGGATAACTTCGGAATTGTCTTTTTCTTTTCACCAAGTTCCAGATCAACATTGTGTTCAATGGGCAGCCCGTGACAGTCCCAACCCGGGATATATGGTGCATTAAAACCAGCCATCCTTTTGGAACGGAGAATTATGTCTTTGAGAATTTTATTAAAGGCCGTACCTAAGTGAATATTTCCATTGGCGTATGGAGGACCGTCATGGAGAACAAAAAGTGGCTTATTTTTGGCATTTTCCTGAACCCTGAAGTACAATTGCTCTTTTTCCCATTGCTTGAGAATAAGTGGTTCCTTCTGGGCGAGATTTGCCTTCATCTTGAACCCGGTTGTGGGTAGATTAAGGGTATCCCTATAATCCATGTTCATCTCCTTCATACATTTCTAGTGGCGTCAACATTTTTTCCAGCTGTCAAAACACCGATTTATTTACAGTAACTCTAAAAAAATTCCAGATAGTGAAACAGACAACAATAACAACTGCGGTTGAAGTTGCAAGAATAAATTGATCGTTTTCCCCCTGTATCGGCCCGTTGCTCTTCAATAATAGAACGAACAGGTATATTGCCTTAACCCGGATTTCTGGTAATAAAGTAAAAAATCAACTCCTAAGGACTAAAAAAACCTTCTTTTATGAGATACATTGCGTTTATAATTTACATACTATATATTTTTAAAGAACTCTGAGAAGATTGATAGATATACGATTTTTGACCATTTTTGATACTTCACGCCATGACACGCATGTTTCTTCCTACCAACTCCCATCCCGCTGAAAAAATAAATTTAATGAACAACTCTTTGAACGGAAAGACAACGACGATGATCGAAATGATCAAAGTCTCCAAAAGTTACCCTCCTGACGTTATTGCATTAAAGGATGTATCCCTTTCTATAAGCAGTGGAGAAATGTTTTTCATAATTGGTATGAGCGGGGCAGGCAAAACTACGTTGCTCAAACTGCTTTGCCTGATGGAAGCACCAAGCAAAGGTTTGATTGAAATAGGCGGACAGCCCATTCATCATCTGAAAGGATTTAAAATGGCCAGACTCCGTCAGAAAATAGGTGTTGCCTACCAGGATTTTAAGCTTCTGACTGATAGAACGGCAGCTGAAAATATTGCCATCTCAATGGAAGTATCATACAAGAAACCTCAGATAATCAGAAACAGGGTTCGAAATCTGCTTGATCAACTGGATCTTGCCGACAAACATGATACAATCACCGGAGAACTCTCCCGAGGGGAACAGCAGCGCGTTACCTTGGCACGTGCCATCGCCAATTCACCAACGATGATTCTGGTTGATGAACCCACCGGAAATCTTGACGCAACAACGACTGAAAAAGTTATGCAATTATTGACAAACTGTAATAAGAGCGGTGCAACTATAGTCATCGCAACTCATGATCATTCGATATACCGCCACACCTCCCACCGGGTTATGGAATTACGCAAAGGACAACTGCATACTATGGCAGGAGGGACGAGTTTATGAGTTTCTGGTTCACTGTCATACGCCAGGTCGGTCGAAATTTACGCATGACATGGGGGTCACAGCTGATGACCCTTTTGACTGTCAGCCTTTCCGTACTGATTTTTGCTTTTTTTTATCTAATTTATGCCAATATGCTCAACTTTGGCGATAAGCTTGGCGATGACCTTAGCTTGATTGTTTATCTTGAAGAGGAACCTGGTCCGGAGCTCCAGCAGCAATTGCGAAAAAAAATCACCACATTTGATGAGGTAGAGAACATACGTTTCATTTCGCGTGCTCAAGCATATGAACGATTTGCCAATCAACTTGGGGTTAATCAGGATGTTTTGAATGATCTGCCAAAGGATTTTCTTCCCCCATCCATTGAAGTAGTTCCTCTGAAAAACCTCAGAAGCCTCAACCAGGTGAAACTTTTTTCGGCATACCTGGCGCGCCTTCCCGGCACACTTAAAGTACAATACGGTCAGGACTGGGTCGAACGATTTTATTACTTCACAAAATTACTGTCGATCATTGTGTTGCTCAGCGGTACACTGCTCATTTTAACAACCATTTTTATGGTCGCATATACCATACGCCTTACTATTCATGGAAGACAGGCAGAACTGGAGCTTCTCAAGCTCGTCGGAGCAACTAATAATTATATTCGGACTCCTTTTCTTCTTGAAGGTCTGCTGCAGGGAGTTATTGGGTCTTTTCTAGGCATCACATCTCTTTTTATACTTTTCCAGTGGATTAAACTTCGTTTTTCCGGTCCGGGGTTTCTGAACTTATTTGAATTTTCCTTTTTTTCTCCGGCAGTCAGCCTCACTATTATCTGTGTATCGATCCTTCTTTGTACTCTCGGAAGTTATTCAACTATGCAAAAATTTCTCCGCATTTGAGCTTCTTCTATCCTCTACTGAATAAGCAGTTTATGAGAACAACCTTACCATCAGGTACTCCTTGGATTTCACAAAGGACAGGATTATTCCTCTTTCTCTCCTTTTTTGTCGTTGCTCTGCTCTTTATATCCACTCCACTTTTGGCGCAGGACCATGAGGGGCCTGAAGATGTCAAAAAAGATATATCCAAATTTAGGGGAACAATACGTCAACTCCAGCATGGCATAATCCAGCAGGAAGGCAAAATAGCCGAGACCCGGAATACAGCTCATAACATATTAGGTGAACTGGAAATTCTTGACGCCAAACTGGATGACCAGCAAAAAAAACTCGACGAGCTGGAAAGAAAAACACAGCAGCAACAGGAGATGATCAAAAAAGAAGAAAAGGAACTCATTAAATTTCGAGCCGAAAAAAACATTGTTGAAGGTCACTTGCAAAAAAGAATTACCGCATATTACACCATGGGGGACATTGGCCTTCTCAATGTGACTTTTTCGACTAAAACACTTCCCGAACTCCTCACCTTTCATGATGCGTTTGATGTATTGATCAAATACGATCAGGACGTAATCAAATCGTATCAGGAGACTATAGAGGAACTGGTGAGATTAACAGCAGCGCTTGATCTGGAAAAATTAATTCTGGAAGATTTTATCGAACAGAATTTGCTCGAAAAAGAACTGCTGGAGCAAACAATGATCGAAAAGAAAACCCTCCTCACCCACGTTCGCACTCAGGAAAAACTTCATAAACAGGCTATTGTCGAAATGCAACAGGCAGCGGAGAACCTGGCCGAATCGATAGTCTCAGCAAAGAGTAAGAGTCTGATTTATGAACAGAAATTCCTCTCTTACAAAGGCAGTCTTCCCTTGCCGGTTCAGGGAGTCATTTCGACTTTCTTCGATCAGGAAAAAACCAATAAATTAGGGATTTCTCGAAGATCAAAAGGAATTGAGCTACAGGCTGCTAATGGAACTAAAATTATATCCGTTGGTGACGGTGAAGTAATTTATACTGGATATTTGCGTGGGTATGGAAATACAGTTATAGTACACCATGGTTTTCAGTATTATACAGTAACTTCAAGAATCGAAAAGATATTGATCAACAAAGGAGCAGTGGTAAGAAAAGGAGAAACGATCGGCATTATGGGTGAGACAGCCACTCTTTTTGATGAAGGACTCTATTTTGAATTGCGCCATGGTCGCGAATCTCTCGATCCATTGTTGTGGCTCGCTCCGGATAGGGTTTCGAAGTTATATGAACAATAGATTTTCCTGCAGGTAATAAAATTTCATTTAGAAATTACCTGACAGAGGAATACTCTTCACCGTCCCCCTTGAGGGGAATTTAAAAACACCTTATCTGAGTTGAGGAAACTATATGCTTTTTTATGCCTGTACTTTACGCAGGATTACCTGCTCCCTGCTTTTTCTCCTTTTTCCTCTCGGCTCTTCGGTTTTAGCAGAAATATCTCAGGAAGAAACTACTGCAACGTATAAGCAATTAGAGATTTTTTCTAATGTTTTAAGTATCCTTCAGGATAATTATGTTGAAGAAATTGACACTAAAGAGGTATTAAACGGTGCAATCCGGGGACTTCTTTTTTCCCTTGATCCACATTCCTCCTATTTGCCTCCGGATAGTTTCAAAGATCTCCAGGAAGAAACCCAAGGGTCATTTTCCGGTATTGGTATCGAGGTAACAATTAAAAACGATCTCCTGACCGTGGTCAGTCCAATTGCGGAAACTCCAGCCGATGCAGCTGGAGTAAAGGCCAATGATGTTATCATCGAAATCGACGGCATGAATACCAAGAACATGGGTCCATATGAAGCAATTAAAAAGCTTCGCGGTCCAGCCGGAACGGAGGTAACAATTTCAATACACAGAGAGGGATGGGAAAATCTCAAGGAAATTACACTCAAAAGAGAGATGATTCCGATCCAGTCTGTTAAAGTTGAGTTTTTATCTGCTGGTTTTGCTTATGCCAGAATTACCAACTTCCAAAGCCACACCACTGGTGATTTTAAAGCCAAATTACAGGAATTGCAAAATCAGCACCAATTTGACGGTCTCATTCTCGACCTCCGCAATAATCCAGGAGGGCTTTTACATCAGGCAATCAGTATTGCTGATATTTTTCTGACCGAAGGGACAATCGTGTATACAAAAGGTCGAAGAATGGACCAGAACAACGTATATGCCGCACATGATAATGGTGAAAAAAGGTTTTATCCTTTGGTGATCCTGGTGAATGAAGGCACAGCCAGTGCGGCAGAGATTGTTGCGGGGGCTATTCAAGCACATAGACGAGGCATTATTGTCGGAACCCGAACCTTCGGAAAAGGATCAGTGCAGACAATCATACCTCTACCGGACGGAGCCGGATTAAGAATGACCACAGCTAGATATTACACGCCGGATAATCGTTCCATCCAGGCTTTAGGAATTTTGCCGGACGTTGAGATTCCTTTCATTGCCTGTTTACCTCCAGAGGAATCACAGGTAAATGACAATTTTTTAAAAGAAGTTGATCTCGCCCAGCATTTGCCGGGATTGAAGATAGAAAAAGAAAGTAAAGAGGCTAAGGCAGCAGAAAAACTGGAAGAACGTTTGCAACCTGACAACCAGCTTCGTTCAGCCTATAATATTCTCAAGAGTCTCAATCTCTACTATGAGTTTAACGAAACCACAAATTGATGCCTATACTTCATAATCGGTCAGAAGCAATAGAATTTCCTACCTCACATGACCTTTAAACGTCAAAGAGGTGCATAGGCAAATTAATTAGTTCGTCCTGCCCATGCACCTCTTGAATACTGGTCAATTATAAATTAATAGCCAAGCTCTTTAATAAACCGCTCGTCCTGAGTCCAATTTTTTTTCACCTTTACCCACAATTTTAGAAGTACCTTTTCGCCAATGAGGGCTTCGATGTCTTTTCTTGCAGCTATCCCGATACTTTTCAGTTTTTGCCCTCCCTTACCGATCACTATCCCTTTTTGTGATTGTTTTTCCAGTATAATCGCAGCATGAATAGTTACCATTTTTTTGATCTCATCTTCTTTAAAGGATTCAATCATAACAGCAGTGGAATACGGAATTTCCTGCCCAGTATGAAGAAAGACCTTCTCCCTAACGATTTCGGCGCATAAAAACCGCTCTGAAGCATCAGTAGGAATATCCTCGGGAAAATATCTTGGCCCCATCGGCAAAAGAGTCAAAATTTCCGAAAACAAACTATCCAACCCATTACCACCCAATGCAGAGATTGGAATCACGGCATGAAAAGGATAAAGTTTAGAGTAAGAATCTATAAATGGCAGAACTTTTTTTCTATCTATAAGATCGATCTTATTCAGCACCATGATGGCCGGTCCCTTAATTCGCTGCATATATTCAGCATGTTCCGCAGCCTTTTTTGCTTGTAATTTTTCTGGCAACGGCAGGGAAACGTCGACTAAAAAAAGGACAACATCCACTTCAGTAAGGCTCTCCATTGCCACTTTGACTATTTCAATATTAAGTGGGTCCCGGGATTTATGTAAACCCGGGGTATCAAGAAAGACAACCTGATGGTCTGCATCATTGACTATCCCGACAATTCTATTTCGGGTAGTCTGGGGTTTAGAGGTAACAATTGAAATCTTCTGACCGAGAAGATGGTTCATCAATGTTGATTTTCCGGCATTGGGCGGCCCTACTATTGCCACCATGCCGGATTTGACCGGCTTCTCAAAATGATCCATAGCGTTATAAAAAAAATAATAATTTCAGAAGGACAATAATAAATGTAGGCAAAATAACATTCCACACTATACTGTGACACGTTTGTCCATTTACAAATAGACAAATCAATAAGGATGAAATTATAATACGCTGTGAATATATTGCTTACACTATTTTGATTTACGATAAAAAGAGCTGCGAAATAAGCGACACAGACAGAACACTTTAGAGAATAGATGATTGTTACAGGCAAACTGATAGAATATCTTGATAATGGGAAGTTTATATGCGCACTGGTGACAGAAAGCCAGCCGAAACGGCTGCGTCTTATCAATCAGAATGGCCGCGAGGTGAACCTACCGGAGTCACGTGTTATCCATTGCTCGAATGAAAGCCATCCAACTGAACTGAGTAAAGAAGACATCGCTAAACACCTCAAAGATATCACTGAAAAACGTGGTAATCTTATGGGGCTTATTAATCTTGAAGAAATTTGGGAACTCACCGCGGAAGATGGTGCAGGATCCTTTAGCCCGATTTTTTTGGCCGAACTCATTTTTGGATCGGAAGCAACCGATGATACAGTTTGTGCATTTCTACGATGTGTATTTGAAGATAAACTATTTTTTAAATTTCGAGAGGGTAAGATCCTTGCCAATAGTCCCGAAAAGGTTGAACAATTACAACTCCAGCAACAAAAAGAAGCAAAACGTACCGAACTGGTTCGGGAAGGCGCTAAAGCCGTCGCAAGAATCTTAGAATCAAGTCCTACGCCAGTGGAACTTGACTCCATTCAACTTGAGCTCTTGAGTATCATTCGCGATTTTTATCTTTTTGGAAATGATGCTGCAGAGTCTGATATAGCCAGAAAAATACTACAGTCCGCTAACCTCCACAAAGTGCATGACCCCTTTCATTTGCTCGTCAAAGCAGGACTCTGGAGCGCCAATGAAAATGTCTCACTGCTTCGCAATGAATTGCCTGTCAATTTCTCTCTTGCAGCCAGACAGCAGGCAGAGCTCATCCTCCAGCGCGGACAAAGTGAACTGTTTAATGACCCTGGAAGAATCGACTTTACCCATTTGTCACCAATAACCATCGACGGTCCCACAACACTTGATTTTGATGATGCCCTGACCATAGAAGAACAGGATGGCAACTACTTAGTGGGCATTCATATTTCCGACGTAGCCCATTATGTCCGCCCTGGAGATCAACTATTTGCGGAAGCCATGCGCCGCGGCACCTCAATTTATTTTCCGGAAGGCCAGGTACCGATGCTTCCCCGACATCTTTCACAGGGAATCTGCAGCCTTATTCAAGATGAAACCAGAGCTGCTCTCAGCTTTATGATTCTGCTTTCAGGTGAGGCTGAAGTCTTGAGGGTCAGGATATCTCCTTCCATCATCCGTGTAAAACGACGTCTCACCTACGACGAAGTTGACAGGATGCTGACGAGTGACAAAGAAATCCAAATGCTGGACATGCTTCGCAAGAAGCTAAGAGACAAACGTCTGGCAAAAGGAGCGTTGCTTCTCCCCTTTCCAGACGTAAATATCTTCATCGATCAAAACGGCAAGGTCCATGTAAGTCTAGCAAAAAGTGATACTCCAGCCAGAACTATCGTATCGGAAATGATGATTCTGGCTAATAGCGAGGCTGCGAAATACGTGGCTGACCGGATGGTTCCCGGTATCTTCAGATCCCAGCCCCCGTTGCAGAAAAGGATTGTGCATGGAGAAGACGACGATCTTTTTCAAAACACTCTGCAAAGAAAAAATATGTCGAGAGGCGAACTGTCGACCACCTCTAAACCTCATAGCGGGCTGGGTGTATCTCATTATACAACGGTCACATCTCCTATCAGGCGCTTGCTCGACCTAGTTATGCAACATCAGCTCAATAGTATTGTCAGAAGGCAAGAACCCTGTTTCACTGAGGAAATGTGCAAAGATTTCACCTCAGTCCTCAGCCGAACCCTGACTACAGCTAATAATGTTCGCCATCAAAGACAGAGATATTGGCTTCTCAAATTCCTTGCCGATCGACAGGGTCAATATATCGACGCGCTCGTCATCCAGGCAGGCCCTAAAAGGACCAATCTGCTCCTAACTGATATTCTTATGGATATAGATCTCCCAACTCCAGGCAATAAGAATATTTCCCCCAATACGCTCGTTAAAGTCCGGGTCGTCAAATCGGATCCACTCGACAATATTGTTCGTTTTGACTGGTAACTAGTGTCTTTCCAGGAATGAGCAATTTTGTTATAAATCGAGGCGCTCGATAAATTTAACCGGAGGCATATAGTTGATATTCCGAGGATTAAAGTTTGAGGACAACAATGAGTTAGGAAAAAAATGCCATTTATGGACAGACACTAACTAGCGTTTTCTCGTCGGCCGATTTATGGGCCTTGGCACTATTTACAGGTCAAATCGAGCATTTTTCTAATTTTCGGTGAGCGGAACTCGGTTATCACTTATTATCTCTTTTCTTATCCGTCTTAATCTTTATCTGGTTGCCCTCAGAAAACCCCTTGGTCTGTTTATTGCACTCAATTACCATTCTTTTTCCATCCCCGTCGACCTTTACAACTGTGCATTTTCCACTTGCCGCCAGCACATCCCCTGCGCCCGGACCTGTCATTAACATCACGCATATCAGCATGCAGAACAACATCACCTTCTTCATTGTACTCTCCTCGCTTTTATATTTATGCAATTTTGTACTATTTCAAATTAAGATACAATGCCCTAAAGGAAAAAACCAGCCGACATAGGGACAAGTCTAGCGATGTCTAGTGGTGTACTGACTCCTCGGCTCTTCAGGCAGGACACAGTTAATCTTTGTTCTTTAAGGTCACCTGGGAAATTGGTATAACCATAAGAAACAAAACTGCAATTCTCAACAACACTGGATAACTTTCCTCCATAATCGAGAAATAAGCAAAAATATTCTCCGCTGTTCACTCCGCTTTCTTGTACTTCTTTTACTTCAAGAAGGTACAAATTGAGTGACAGACTTTTAGGAACAATGCACTCATGGCAGACAATTCGTTCAGCAGCCCTATGAATATGGTGAAAATTGATGGAGCAAAAATCAAACTACTTCGCGAACAACAAGGCCTCACCCAACTCTACCTGGCTACAGCGGTTGAGGTTACCACTGATACTATTTCGAGATGGGAAAATAGACGGTATCCCAGCATCAAGAAAGATAATGGGCTTAAATTAGCTGAAGCCCTTAATGTCCAACTCGAGGAAATCCTTGAAGCACCGGAAGAAGAACAAACTGAGAGCTCTCCCTGTCACGTACAATCGACAAATTCTCAG
>JBARUR010000368.1:0-42454 GCA_049645845.1 Desulforhopalus sp.
AGGAAAAAATCATAGGTTTCAGTGGTTGTCTTTAAATAATGGATGATGTTGTTCTGATACAGATTATTGTAACAGCCTTTTTCTTTTGCCTGCAAAAGCATGTTGGCGGAAAGATCCACCCCATCAAAAAGTGCTACTGCTTTTTTGAATGCAATACCGCTGAGCCCTGTTCCACAACCGAGATCAAGCCCATGGGCATAATCACTCCGCAGCCGCTTCTGAGCTGTGCACTTCTTAAAACACTCATATAACTGCCGCGGATTATCGTATCCCAGCCCTTCCACCAGACTTTTCTCAAAGCCCTCGGCATATGCATCGAAAAAATGCTGGACATAGGAATCGGGAGCGTGGTCGAGCGGTGTACCGAGAAGGGATGCGAGCATATAGTGTGCGGACTCATCTTCCGGTCGTAAAGTCAATACTTGTCTATAGCAGACTTCCGCCTCTTGAATATTACCGCTGCGATGATAGAGGTAGGCAAGATTGTTGAGGGCGGGCAGGTATTCGGAATCGAGTGCCAGCACCTTTTGGTAGCAGGAAATCGCCTGCTCATCACCATAGGTGTCACGGTAACAGCCGGCAAGATTGTACCAGCCGTCGGTATTATCCGGTATGGCCTGCAGCAACTTGCGGTAAGTGGCGATTGCAGCCTGGTTAACCCCGGTCTTCTTCTGACAAAGCGCCAGATTAAAAAGAGAATCTGTATCTTCAGGCTGTAAAGTCAGGGCCTGGGAAAATTCATTCAGGGCACTGGTGAAATCCTCAAGACTATAGTACGCCAGGCCAAGGTTGTAATGAAGCATGGGCGCTTGGGGAAAATACTTGAGCAACAGCAAGTAGTTGTCTATGGCATCGGAAAAACGGTCTTCTGTCTGGGCCTTGCATGCCTCGGTGAAGAGACCGTTCAGCTCTTCATCGGAACGACTCATTGGCGGGATGAACATTTGTCAATCGGTCCTTTTGGTGGATTTTTGTTTCTTAAAGAGCCGATCGATCGACATCTTTTTAAAATATTTCCGGGGGGTGTCCACAAACCAGAGGGTTGCCGGAGAACAGCCAATAGTGTATTCTCTCAAGTCATTTTTCAACAACCGGAGACGTATCATGAAACAGTATGACAGCTACCTTTTCGATGCCGACGGCACCCTCTTTGACACAGTGGACCTTATCTGTACGTGTTTTCAATACGTATCTGAGAAATATGCAGGCAGGACCATGGACAGGAGTGTTATCATCAATGGTATCGGACTGCCGCTGAAAAGCCAGCTTATCACTCACTTGGGCTCCGAACTGGATCATGAACACATTCTTGATGATTATCTTCAGTACCAGCTCAGCATCATGGGAGACTGCATCAAACCATTCCCCCATGTCGCCGAAACCTTGAAGCTACTCAAGAGTGCCGGCAAAAAACTTGCTGTTGTCACCTCACGAAGACGCTTCAGCATGGAGAAAATACTGGAGGCAACCGACACCGCCAAATATTTTGACGTGCTGGTAACCCCTGAGGACACTCTTCGGCATAAACCCGATGCCGAACCTGCCTTAAAAGCTATATCCCTTCTTAGGGCAGATAAATCCACCACCGTATTTACCGGTGATGCTCTCTATGATATCTGCAGCGGAGCCAGCGCCGGCATTGACACCATTTTTGTCAACTGGAGCCATGCCCCAATCTCTTCACTTCCGGTTGCCCCAACCTGGTCGATTGATTCTCTGCAGGAATTGACCTTCTGCCTGAAAAATTAATAAGACAAAGAATTGAGTCGTTTATTCGTTCATTACTTCTCAGAAGAGGTAAGCTGATTGATCTTGGCCTTGGCTATATCCAGCCATTTTTTTGATGTTTCCTTGGTCTTTTGCCAAAAACTTTTGCTCTTATCGACAGTTACTTCCGCCACATCGCCAGAAACCACTGCAGTTTTTCCGGCGACTTCAGAGCTTTTTGTCTTTGTTTTATCCCAGGCTTCAGCCCCTTTTTCCTTGGAAGCCTGCACAGTTTCGACAGTTATTTCCTTGGTTTTCTTCCAGGTCTCTCCGGATGCGTCCCCTATTGCTCTGGCGGCTTCACTTATTTCCTTTCCTGCTGCGTTCCATTTGCCCGATCCTTCTTCGGCCAGGGCTTGAGAAAAAACAAATCCCAGACAGCAGCAGGAAACAATTATAATTTTTTTCAAGGACACACTTTTCTTACTCTTCATACCTTTTTCACCATTTATCTTTGTATTGAACCATTTTACTGCAGCGGAGGCGCATATTGCAATCCGCCATTATTCCAAAGATTATTCAATCCCCGTTCTATTCTCAAGGAGGACCCCGGCCCGAAGTTTCGTTCAAAAACCTCACCATAATTGCCCACCTGGCGTATTATCTGAACGGCCCAGTCATCATGTACACCTATGCTTTTTCCTCCCGCCCCTGCCTTTCCGAACAATCTTTGTACAGCGAGTATATTGCTGTTTTTCAGCTCATCGGCATTTGCCGAGGTAACTCCCAGTTCTTCACCGTTTATCATAGCATAGAGCGACCATTTAACGATATTCAACCAGGTATCGTCACCCTGCCGGACAACCGGACCGAGAGGCTCTTTAGCTATAACCTCCGGAAGCACTACGGAATTATCAGCATCGGCCAGCGCCAGTTGAAGTCCATACAATTGTGACTGCTGCATGGTAATCACATCGCACGACTGACTTTTGAAGCCTTTTATGGCAAGATCAAGATTGTCATAGGAAACAATTTTGTATTCAATTGAGTTTCTTTTCAAATAATCAACAAGATCCGGTTCAAATTCTGAACCAACCGGGCTACACACAGCAACCTTTTTCAAGTCAGGCAAACGATGCGCATCGAGCCGCTTAGAAACCAGTAAGCCCTGACCATCATAATAACTAATACCGGCGAAATGGACAGCAAGAGCCGATTCACGGGTAAAGCTCCAAGTAGAATGGCGGGAAAGAATATCCACTTCCCCGGAAAGCAAGGCGGTGAAGGACTCGTTCTCGGCAAGCGGCAAAAAATCCACTTTCTTTGCATCCCCCAGAGTCGCTGCGGCGACAGCCCGGCAAATATCCACATCAAGACCGGTCCATTTTCCATTTGCATCGATACTCGAAAAACCGGGAGATCCGTTTGAAACGCCGCATTTCAAGAAACCGCGTTTCACAACTTCCTCCCTGGTGTAGGCCTGCGCCTGACCGACAAAAAAGAGCATTGCCAGCAGCACCAGCCAACTGTTTATTTTCATAATAGTTTTTATAATAGTATGGTAATCTTGTTGTCAAAGTTTGATGACGTCGTAATAACTCTTCATCTGCGTCGTTACTACAACATTCTCGGCACAAGCACCTTACAAATTATTTTCTTGAAAAAAAACAAGGAAATCATCTGAATGGCAATCACTCGTGTAACTTAATTCCGGTTGAATAATTTTGCAAAAGAAACAACCCAGAACTGCTAGATATACGGCTACGGCCATACTCTGCAACCTCTATAAGAATCGGGCTTCGATTAAACCGCTTTTTGATAAGATGGTGGACAAGCATAGTCTTGCGGCCAATGAACGTAATCTCGCCATGCAACTGGTTTACGGTGTTTTACGACATCGACAGTTCCTGGATCGAATCCTTGAAATTCTTTCGAGAACTCCTTTGCGTAAGCTGGACCCATTTATCCATCAGGCCCTTGCGGTTGGCCTGTTCCAGCTCTTTTTCCTTGAACGTATTCCGGAATCGGCAGCTGTCAACGAGACGGTTGAGAGCTGCAAGGTTGCCAAAATCCCTCAAAGGCTGCATGGTTTTGTCAATGGCATCCTGAGGCAATCTATCCGGCAAAAGGAAAATCTTGCCAGCCGTGCGCTCACCGACAGCAGCGGGAAACCGGTTCTCAATCATCCGAAGTGGCTTATAGAAAGATGGCACCGGAATTTTGGTGAAAAAGAAACAGAGAGAATATGCCGTGCCAACAACAATGAACCAACTTTGGTACTGCGGGTAAACAGTTCGATTATAAGCAGAGCTGATTACTGCCGGAAACTGGAAGCTGGGGGCATCGCGTGGACACACGGTATTTATTCCACCGAAGCCGTGATTCTTCCGGATCTTCACAGTCCGATAACAACGATCCCTGGCTATACCGAAGGATTTTTCCAGGTGCAGGATGAGGCTGCCCAGCTCGCAACCTGCCTGCTCGCACCTTTTCACTCCGGAGGAAAATACCTTGACGGCTGTGCCGGACTCGGCGGCAAGACCTCACACCTGCTCCAATTAGCCAAGGTGCATGACTTGGAAATCCATGCAGTGGAACCGGAGCCACATCGTTTGAATAAATTACGCGAAAATATCACTCGCCTCTTTTCCGAAGGCAAACCAAGTATTCATGAAGGCGACCTGCAGCAATTTTCATCCCTTCAAGATACCCCTTCCTTTGATGGAATTCTCATAGACGCTCCTTGCTCCGGCACCGGCGTTACGGGGCGCCACCCTGATATTCGGTGGAACAGACGTCCCGAAGAACTGGTGCGATACCAACAGCAGCAACTGGAACTTCTGGCCGTCGCGTCCAGACTCCTTAGCCCGAAAGGGGTGCTGGTATATGCCACCTGTTCTCTTGAACCGGAAGAAAATCAAGAGGTGGTGCAGGAATTTTTACGAACCCATGAGGATTTTGTGCTTACCGACTGCTCATTGCAGCTCCCGAAAGCCGCTCATAAACTCGTTGAAAACAACTTTTTTGCGCCTCGTCCATCGGCAACGATAGATGGTTTTTTTGCTGCGCGAATGCAGCGTACTTAGGATAAGGGTTTTTCTTTGCCAACGGCCAATGTCTGTTGTACATTCTCTCAATCCGTTACGGAGAACTATTATGATTCTATTTTACCTGCTGAAAATGCAGGTTTCCTCAACCAAGGACATATAAAATGGCAGAAATTAAAAGTACAATGGAAATGGTGCTGGAGCGTGCTGCAAAGATGGCCGAAGGGGCAAAATCCGAAGTTGATAAAGAAGATCTTATCAAGACCGGTATGCGGCTGGCGGCAGATTTTCTCAATGGAAAAGAGACCGACCTCGCTCAGTTGCTGAGTGAGCAGCCTTCTCAGGACCAGATGGCAATCCGAAAAGGAATGGCACAGACCCTGCTTCGAAATATTGTGTTGCCCCGGGACGAACAGCTGCAGGAGTCAGGCAAAATCGCTCTTCAAGGCGTTCTTTCCCTGAGTGGAAATAGTGCTGATATAAGCGCTATCTGCCAGGAACTGACTCAGATACTTGACCAGTATGGTCAACATAAGGAACAGATGACTCAGCAGCTTGAAGATGCCATCAGGGCACAACTGGAGCAGCAGCAAACGAGCCAAGGACAGGAAGGACATCCTGTCAATCCGGCCATGCATCCTCAGTATAGAGAGGAATTGACGAAGATGTTGACAAGTCTCAACAATCAATACAACGATGCCATGAACCAGCGCAAGGATATGATCCTGGAACGTTTTTCCCCCGCTGCCGTGTAACGTTTACTGATACCAATCGAAAGTTATGGATTATCAACAGCGGATAGCAAAACTTCAGGAAAAGCTCAGAAGGAAAAAATTTGATGCTTTTTTGGTTGCCCAACCCGAAAATCGACGATATCTAAGCGGCTATCGAAGCGGTGATCATGGTATAGGTGAAACCTCGGGAATGCTTCTGGTTCCGGCTAGAGGCAAGGTCCATCTTTTAACTGATTTTCGCTTCAAGCTTCAGGTTGAACAGGAAGTTCCCTGGGCAGAGGTTGGGATTTATCGAAAAGGTATTGTGAAATTGCTGGCCGGGATGCTGCCGGATATGGCGATAACTTCACTCGCTTTCGAAAGCAACTACACCCTTTACTCATTTGCCGACAAGCTCTCAAAAGCACTTGAAAAAAAACACATACAGATCGTCCCGACAGAAGACCTGGTCGAAAATATGCGGGAAATTAAAGATGAAGAAGAAATCGATCTTATCCGCAAAGCCGTCCGTCTGAACGAAGAGGTTTTTGTAGAAGTTCACCGCAATCTTGATAATTATCCAACTGAAATCGATCTGGCTCTGGCTATAGAGACAATTATGCGGCGCAAAGGAGCCGAAAGGCCAAGTTTTGAGACCATTGTCGCCAGTGGAGAAAATGGAGCTTTACCCCATGCTGTTCCCGGCAGCAGCCCTTTAAGAAAAGATGGCTCGCTGACTATCGACATGGGGCTCGTCCTTAACGGATATTGCTCTGATATGACCAGAAACCTGGTGCCCGGCAAGCCGGAGAAACAATATACGAAACTGCACAGACTGGTGCGCAAGGCACACCTTGCCGGTGCGGCTGCAATCCGGGCAGGAGTCAGATGTTGCGACGCCGACAGAGCCGCCCGCACTATCATTGCCGATGCTGGATACGGAGAATATTTCGGACACTCTCTGGGCCACGGTGTGGGCCTTGCCGTCCATGAAGAACCACGGCTTTCATCCCGCAGTAACAAAAAATTAAAAGCCGGCATGATCGTAACGGTTGAACCTGGAATCTACATCCCCGGCTGGGGAGGAATCAGGCTGGAGAATATGTACGTGGTTCGGGAGGACGGCTGCGAAAACCTCAACGCCGATACCACCTGGCTCGATATATGATTTTTTCTCCACCTCAATAGAGGTTTCAGACAGAGCTACTGAATATTTAAAGGACAAAACAACTTATGCGACAATTTGTAATCGACGAACTTTCACCAATGGAGCGCGATAATATCGACTCCTACCTGAAAAGATCAATCAAGCGGGGTCCCATGATTGGACTTTACTGGATACAGCTTCCAGACGATCTTCTTTCTGAGACCCAGCTGGAACATAAAGACCATGGCCCTTTTCATCTGGCTGTGGAAATGACCAACACCGCAGTAAAGTTTGAGTTTCTGGTCCGCAGCCAGGTCAATCTGCACTGTAGCTGCATTGCCCATGCCACTACCGCCCAACGACAATTTGTCCTCGATTTTATAGATAAAATGGTGGAGGAAGAATTGATCGCTTCGTAATAGAGACAAGGCGCCGGCAAGACAGACTCTACAGAATCTAGCTATTTGGCGGGCAAAGGAGATTTGCAAAGCATCGCACTAAGTTCATCCAGCTTTGCCACAATGTCAGTTGCTCCGACAATCTCTGTTACCGAGCAGATGGTTGTTGCCCCTCTCTGCACGATCTGATCAATATTATTTAGCTTGATGCCCCCAATGGCTACAAAAGGCAGTGAAATATTTTTCACTACCCAATCCAGGTATTCAAAGCCAACCGGATCACAGACGTCATCTTTGGTGCAGGTAGCAAAAATGGGGCCTACACCGATATAGTCGGCACCTTCCCGGACGGCATTTTCCGCCTGCTCTGGGGAATGGGTGGAAAGTCCCACTATTTTATCCCGGCCAAGTAGCTTTTTCACCGCCCTTACCGGCAGATCATCCTGCCCGACATGGACACCGTCCGCATCCACAAGCATAGCCACATCCACAAAATCGTTAACAATGAAGCTTACTCCTGCGGCACGGGTCAGGTCGCGAATCTGCCGGCATTCTTCGAGGATTGCTGCATAACTTTTAGCAGGTCTCTTCTCCCGGTACTGGATGATCTTTATACCGCCTGCAATCATTTGTTTTACTACTTCGATATTGGTGCGCCCACCCGAAAATTTCTCAGCGGTAATGCCGTATATTCCTATTGGTAATACAGGTGATATTGGTGTATTGGAGAACATCTTGTTTTCCTTTGTAGAATATAATTTTGAGCAGTTACCCCGGATTCTCACCAGTCGAGAAATACGGATATACCATTTTCAATACAAAATCGGCCATCATCGCTGCAATTACCGCTATTTTCGGACCGTATAAACTGTTCGAGCGAAAATCTGTCTGAAAATCACCGACAATGGTACAGTTGCCAAGTCGATGGACCCTGATTGCATCTATCTCATTTCCGGCAATTCCTGAAGCGGATATGATCGATATATCCTGATCGGCAAAGGTTTCAACCAGCAGCTTCTTGGATAGCTGCTCGTCAAATCCCTCCACCAGCAACTGACAATCCTTGAAGGTATCAAGCATATTTTCAGGCGTCAATCGCAGTCGTGCAGTTTCTATAGCTGCATTCGGTTCAATCCTGAGGAGATTTTCCTTGAGCATATCAACTTTATAACAGCCGATCTGATCAACGAAATAGAACTGCCTGTTCAAATTGGAAAGCTCCACGCGATCAAAATCAACGAATTTCAAACACGTACAACCTGCACGAATAAGATGCACAGCAACATTGGAGCCAATACCACCTACTCCGGCAATCCCTACTTTCATCAGATCATGTCCCAATCTTTATAGACCGGCTGGTATCCGGCATTTCTTATTGCCTGAACAACTTCTTCCACTCCTCGTTCATCGGTAATCTCAAACTGCGGTGTACCCGTGTCCTGGCTTTCACCGTAGCCGCCGACTCCTGTACAGGAGCCTGCAGAAAAACGAGTGACTCCCAGCTGGATCAGGTTATCACGAAAAGCGGCGCTCTCCCTGGTTGAGACAGTTATGCCGGCTCGAGGAAGAAAGCAGCGCAAGGCCGTCATGAACTGCACAAAGGTCCTGTCATCGGCCTCAAACTCAGGTTGATAATTACCTTCCGCCGGATTCATTCGAGGCAGGGACAGACCAATTTCAGTCTGCAGAAAAGTATCATCGAGATATTTGGCGTGAAGTCCGCAGAAGAACACTTCGCTCCGTACCTCTCCCAAGCCAAGCAGAGGACCGACATTTACCATACGAAAACCTGCCCGGGCGCCCCGTTCCGGCGCATCCAGACGATAGCGAAAGTCAGTCTTTTTACCGGCCTTATGGACAAGGGCATATCGATCTGCGTCATAGACTTCCTGGTAAAGTGTCAGACCGTCGACACCGGCTTTTTGCAACCGGCTATAATCATCTGTATCCATCGGAAAGATCTCAATGGCAACCGAGGCAAAATATTTCTTCAGCAACCGAACTGCATCTTCAAGGTAATCAATAGGGGTTACTCCCGGCGCCTCTCCGGTCAACAGCAGCAGATGACGCATACCGGTGGCAGCTATCGCTTTGGCCTCGACCTCGATCTCGTCAAGACTCAGCTTTTTGCGGCTGATAGTATTTCCTCGGTGAAAGCCGCAGTAAATGCATTCATTGGCGCAGAAATTGGAGATATAAAGCGGGATGAACAGTTGGATGGTGCGGCCGAAATACTGCTCAGTCAGGATATGCGCCTTCCTGGCCATCGCCTCAAGATAGCTTGATGCAGCAGGGCTTAAAAGTGCCAGAAAATCTTTTTCCGATAGTTTTTCTTTGGCGAGCGCGGCTTCGACCTGCTCAGGAGTTACCCTCTCAAAAAATGATGTGAAGTCGAATCCTTTATACCGCGTCAGTTCATTATAAAATGACATAATTTTTCACTCACCTTTTTATCCGAGAAAACCGGTTAATGGCGATGAAGCCTGGGCCAGTGTACTTTCAGTACCCATTCGAGCCAGATAAGCCATTCTACCCGCCTCAACTGCAAGGGAAAAGGCGCGTCCCATCATGGCCGGATCTTCAGCGGTAGCAATAGCGGTATTCACCAAAACTGCATCGGCACCCATTTCCATCGCTTCGGCGGCGTGGGAAGGTCGTCCTATTCCTGCATCGACAACCACCGGAACCCGGCAGTTTTCGATCAGCATGGCAATCAGCGACTTTGTTTCAAGTCCCCGGTTAGTGCCGATCGGTGATCCAAGAGGCATAATTGCGGCTGCACCCGCGTCTTCCAATTTCTTTGCCAGAGTCAGATCCGGCAGCACATAAGGCAGAACAATAAATTCCTCACGGGCGAGGATCTCTGTAGCTCGCAAGGTTTCATAATTATCGGGCATGAGATATTTCATATCCGTGATCACTTCGATCTTGATAAAGTTGCCACAGCCTGCTTCTCTTGCTATCCGCGCGATACGCAATGCCTCTTCTGCGGTGCGGGCACCGGAGGTATTAGGCAAAAGGACAACATTCTTGGGGATGAAGTCGAGGATATTTTCATTACTCCCCCCGCTGTCTATGCGGCGCAATGCAACGGTAATCATCTCGGATCCGCTGGCTTCAAGCATTCTGGGGATCCAATCTTTTGCAGCAAATTTTCCCGTGCCGGTAAAGAGACGACTGGAAAAGCTGTGTCCTCCGATTTTTAATTGTTCATCCTGCATGGACTCAACCTCCTCCGACAAAATTCAACAGTTCAAGGATATCTCCCTGCCTGAGCATTACCTGGCTCCATTCAGCCTGTTTGACGATGCGGCCGTTATGCTCCACCACCAATGAAGCAGCAACCAACTGTTTACTTGCAACCAGGTCTTCAATTGTGCACTCCGGCAGCCGTTCGTCTGTTCCATTGACACATATCTCAATTTCCATAAACTCTTCCTGTCAGCAAAAAACAAAAAAAAAGCCACTTTTCCATGAGAAGGAAAAGCGGCATCTGGCCATTTTTGATGCTCCGAAACCTCGGCTTGGGAGCAGGCCGCTTCCCTTCGCCGGCATTACCCGGATCAGGTTCATAGGGTTGGATTTAATCCTCTCAGCATTCACTGCACCCCTAGCGATATACACTTTTATTATTCGACTCAGCCGAATTTGTCAACGCATGGTTTTGTAAAATGAGCCATGCGCTGGAATTTACGTCACTCTCGACAGGGGCAATTCCGAAAAAAAATGTTCAGCTTTTAACCATTCTGTATCACAATATTAATTTTTCCCATCTTCTTTTCCCCACACTCCTAACATAAAGCCTCTCGATGACGACGTTCGCATGCATGCTAACATTTCGTCATAATTCAAATCTTTCTTTTTGAATTAATTGAACATAAATTTTTGCTGTGATAGGCTTTAAAAATATTTTGTTGTAACAGCTTTTAAGTAGCTCGAACTTTAATCAATTTTTTCGAAATACCGGAAAATAAGATCAGTGGGAGAAATCTCACATCTGCCATTTAGAGGAGTTGAAAAGTGCAGGAAATCTTGAAAAAAAGACGTACTTTGCAGGAGACAATGAAGTTTATGGCTGCTCTTTCTGCAGGAATCGAACCGATCCTTGGACGCGGTGCAAACAGCATGACTCTATCCGCCGGTCGCAACCTGGGCAGGAAATTTTCTGAAGAAGCACAACCCACCAAAAATCTTCTTGAAGCTATAGACGAAGTTCGTCGTATACTGGCAAAAAATGATTGTCTGTGGAATTTTGAACCGTTTAAGCCGGTCGGTCAGGCGGATTTCATTACCATAAACGAGAAAGGCCAATCCCAGATGCTCATCATTTTTCGTGACTGTATGATTCGCCAGGCACTTCTGGGCTTTGGGCATCCTCAGCAGGGTTCTTTATGTAATATGATGTATGGCTTTTTTGCCGGAGCCCTGGAAAGCATTATGGGGAAGAAAGCTACCCTTGAAATAAAGCACGCCGGTGAGAATGCCTGCTTAAAGGTTCTAACCGTCGATGCCTGATCATACCTGATTATCGAATTCTCTTTAAAGGAACAAAAATGAGTAGGGAAAAAGTACGCCTTAATACGGAGTGGCTTTGCGACTGCGGCGGCTGCCATGTAGCTCTGGTCGATCTCCATGAAAAGATTCTTAATTTGCTTGAAAACATCGAAATACAAAAGTGCCCGGTCCTTACCGACATAAAAGGCTATCCCGAAGCAGATATCGGCATTCTCACCGGATCGATACGTACAGAACATGATCGGCATGCCGCCCTGCAGATGCGCCAAAAATGCAAGACTATTATCGCCTTTGGAACCTGTGCCGTATACGGAGGTCTTCATGGCGCCGGACTTGCCCATACCCGGGAAGATATTTTGAACCATGTGTATAAAGCCAATCCAACCACAAAGACGGATTTTGTGCCCAATGTCAACATAGATGAACTTGAGAAGAAAGTCGTTCCCGTTGACGAAGTCATCGAAGTCGATCTATATCTACCGGGTTGTCCGCCTCATCCTCATTTCATCTTTGAAAGCCTTTCAACGCTGGTGGAAAAACGAGAACCAAAAACCGGACAGGAAACTGTTTGCGGCGGATGCTCTCGGGTAATGAAAAAAACGGATGTGACGGCAATCAAGGATAATCTCGACGGGATACCGGAAGATGATGTTTGTTTTCTCAGCCAGGGATATATCTGCCTCGGCTCGGTAACGCTTGATCGCTGCCTTTCGCCCTGTCCCAACCACGGCATAATGTGCACCGGCTGCGCCGGACCAACCATGCAGATACTTACAGAACCCACTCATGATATCAGAACAGAAGTAGGCGACAGGATGTCGAGACTGACTGGTATCAGCAGGGAAGATATTATCAGTCATATTGAAAAATCGGCCAAGACACACTATGCCTATGCTATGGCCACCAAAATGATTGGCAATAAGCCAACGTTTTTAATACAGAAATGGATCGCAGACGTGGAGGCGGGCAAATGAGCAAAACTATCAAAATAGATCCGGTCACCCGGGTTGAAGGCCATGCACGGATCCTTCTCGAATGCGATGATTCCGGGGCAGTCAGCAAAGCCTCCTTCTGTGTCAATGAGCTGCGCGGATTCGAGAGAATCCTGGTTGGCATGGAGGCATCCAGCATGCCGCAAATCACAGCCCGCATCTGCGGGGTCTGCCCTACAGCGCATCATCTTGTTGCTGCCAAAGCGCTCGATAATGCTGCCGGAGTCGAACCGCCTCCTGCAGCCAAATTACTGCGCGAGTTCATGCATATGGGTCACATGATTCACTCCCACAGCCTGTCCCTTTTCGTGCTGGCGGGACCTGATCTTGTTTTTGGTCTCAACGGCACTGCCGCCACCCAAAATATCGTCGGCATGGTCAATGCCGCACCCGAGCTTACCAAAAAAGGTTTGCGATTGAGAAGCCTTGGCCAGAAAATCAATGAAACTATCGGCGGCAGGGGAATTCACCCGGTTACCGCTATTGCCGGCGGCATCTCATTTAAGTTGAGTGATGCTCAGTTTTCTCGTCTCAAAGAACTTACAACCGAGACGGTTAAACTTGTTGGCGAGCTTGCCGGGCAGACCAAAAAATTGCTCTTTGACCTGCTGAAGAAATATCCTGTTCTACTCGATAATTTGAATTCAGAAAGCTGGTATCTGGGAACTGTCCGCAACGGAAGGCACAATGTCTATGACGGCGAACTGCGGGCGATGGATGCAAGCGGAGCGACAAAGCCTGAATTTTCTGCATCAAACTATCGTGAGATGATGGTAGAACGTGCCGTTCAGAACTCGTATGCCAAGGAAGTCTTTCTTAACATGGATGGTGTCGAAAACATGTATCGGGTCGGCCCGCTCGCCCGTCTTAATGTTGCCGATGGCATGGAAACACCGATTGCTCAAAAAGAATTCGAAGTCTTCAGAAAGAATTTTTCGCACCCTTGCCACAATGCGGTTATACAGCTCTATGCCAAGCTGATTGAACTGGTCTACTGCTGCGAGAAAGCCCGCGAGATCATCAATAATCCAGCAATTCGAGGAGAAACAAGGGTTCCTGCCGACTTCAAGGGTGGACATGGCATTGCCCACATAGAAGCCCCAAGAGGAACGCTCATTCATGATTATGAGATTGATGAACGTGGAATCGTCACGGCTGCCAATATGATTATCGCCACGCAGCAGAATACTGCAGCAATCAATAATTCCCTCAAGGAAGGCGCCAATAATCTCCTGAAGGAAACCAATGACGAAGCCATGCTCAACAGCCTCGAGTTTGTTGTTCGATGCTATGATCCATGCATGGCCTGCTCAACCCATGCAATCGGCAAGATGGCTCTCGATGTTGAAATTGTCCATAAGGGTAAAACCATCCGCAGAGTGAGGAGATAGAAATGCTTGAAATGACGATAAAAGAAAAAGCCTGTCGTGGATGCGGACTCTGCCTCGATGTCTGCCCTACAGAATGCTTCAGCTTCAACGAGGAAACCCAAAAAGCTACAGTTTCACTGCTTGAAAATTGTATTGCCTGTCTCAGTTGCGGCTACATCTGCCCGTCGGGTGCAATTACCCATAAGAATCATCATGTGGTTGCGAATTTTTACCGCAATATTCATTTCAGCCGACGAATGGAGAAGTTTCTATGATACCCGCAGCATCAGAATTACAGCTTACGGCAGAGGACCACGATAAAGCGTTCAATGAAGTCTGCTTCCTGCTGGATATGTTCGTTGAAACTATCGAGAAGTTTGTCGGAAAATCGACACCGGCGCTCGCCGTAGCCGCGGGCAGGAAAATGGCTGCCAATATGCCGATATACCTTTCCGAACCAACTCCGGCAAATGCGCTTGCCGAGCTGGTGAGGGTTTTTACCATTCAACAGATGGAGATTACAGGCGAGATGCAGGGAAACAACGCAGCGATATCCCTTACTCATTGCCCCATCGGCAGTGTCTGCAAACAGCGGGATATGGCAATCGATGGTTCTGCCTGCCAGATGTTTCACTATTATATTGCGGGAATAATGGCTGAATTTACCGGGAGACCTGCCCGGCCAAAAACAATTTCGACCGGCGAAACATGCACCTTTACCCTGACTTTTGCCGGTGCACCGAGATAGATGGCGACTGCTCTTGTTGTCTGTATCGGCAATGATCTGGTGGCCGACGATGGTGTCGGCCACGCAGTTTACCATGCCCTTGCCTCACGATTACAGGGGAACACCAATCTAAAATTGCTGGGCTTAGGCGGGATGTCTCTTCTTGAAGAATTCCAGGGTGAGGAACATCTTATAGTGGTTGATGCCGTTCAATTCGGGTCAGCACCCGGCACCATCCATGTCATGGACTGGTCGATGATTCCATCGGGCGGTTCCCATGTTTCCTGCCATGGCATCGGAATTCGCGAAGCCATTGAAGTTTCACGAAAACTTTACCCTGAAACCACACCCAGAACAGTACATCTGGTCGGGATTGAAGGTCGTTGCTTCGACAAGCTCGGTGAAGGGTTGAGCATTGAAGTTACTGCCGCCGTAGAGCCGGCAACAGCTGCTGTGCTTAACCTTCTTGCTGATTGGAGTTGAAAGTATCCCGATCAGGCCGCTGCTTTATCTTTTAGTGCCTTACTCCAGAAAATCTGTCACAAAAACAAGCAATCTGGAGGTTACTATAAAATTAGAATGTTAAAGTAACCTCCAAGGCACTTATACCCCCTTGTGGGGTGTTAAATATGCAACAATATCATCGCTTTCATACATGGATATTCCTCCATCTATCATAAATGGTACCATAGCTTTACCACCAACATCCAATACCACGTCCCTTCCCTTTGTTCCAGGTGCCGCATCTACTACGGTAAAATCCTTGCCCTCTTTTAGCCCAAACTCCTGTGTAGCCGCCAATACTTTTTGGCAGTAAGGACAACCGTCTCTCACGTAGAGTTGAATCATTGTTTCACCTCGTTTTAGTATTTAGTGCCTTAATCCTTTAGTCTCGAACCCCCACTCCTTTTTCAAGCAGAGTGAGAGTGATTAAAAACAGTACCACAGAAAACAGCACAAGCATGCCAAGCCCTGTCCAGACATTGATATCTGATATCCCCAGGAAACCATAGCGGAACCCGCTGATCATATAAACTATAGGGTTTATCCTCGATAGAGTATGCCAAAAATCAGGGAGCAGGGAAATCGAATAGAAAACTCCCCCAAGATATGTCAGCGGTGTTATTACAAAGGTAGGTATAATTGAGATATCATCAAACTTTTTTGCAAAAATGCCATTAATCATGCCCGCAAGCGAGAAGACAAAACTCGTCAAAAAGGCAAAAAGAAAAATAAAAGTGATGTTATAAAGCGGTAATTTGGCAAAGATAAGGGCAATCAGTGACACCAGCATTCCGACACAAAGACCACGTGTCATTCCCCCCGAGATATACCCCAGGATTATCACCCAACTCGGGGTAGGACTGACAAGTAGCTCTTCAATGTTTCGCTGAAATTTGGTGCTGAAAAAACTGGCAACGGTATTTGAGTAGGAATTTGTGATAATTGCCATCATGATCAAACCCGGAGCAATGAAGGCCATATAATCATAACCGCCGATATCCCCCAGTTGAGAGCCGATAAATCCCCCGAAAATGATAAAATAAAGAGTGATCGTAATCATCGGCGGCACCAGGGTTTGAATCCAGATCCGAAAAATTCGTATCATCTCTTTCCGGGCGAGGCTGGTAAATGAGATCCAGTTCCTTTTCATCATTCCACCATTTCCAGGAACAGCTCTTCGAGCCGGTTGGCCTTGTTGCGCATGCTGTTAATGACTATGCCCTGATTGTTAAGATGCTCTAAGATACTGTTCATCGACTGCAGATTATTCTTGGTCACCACTATTGTGTTGTCATCCACAACGGCAAATTCTACGTCCTGAATCGGTACAACCTGTGTTACCGGGTCTTTTGTATCAAAAATAAAGGTTTCCTTTTTAATTTTACGTAAAAGTTCCCGTTTGCTAGTGTTTTCAACAATTTTCCCCTTGGCGATAATGGCTATTTGATTACAGAGCTGTTCGGCTTCTTCCAGATAATGTGTCGTTAAAATGATAGTCCGGCCCTGTTGGTTAAGTTCCAGAAGAAAATCCCACATGCCTCTGCGCATTTCCACATCTACTCCTGCGGTAGGTTCATCGAGAATGAGCAATTTCGGTTCATGAACCAAACCACGGGCAATCATGAGTCTCCTCTTCATTCCTCCGGAAAGCTCGCGGGCAACTACATTTCTTTTGTCCCATAAACCCAGTTTCTTGAGATACTTTTCAGAACGAACCAAAGCCTCTTTCCTGGGGATACCATAATAGCCGGCCTGCTGGATAACGATATCCTGAACTTTTTCAAAGATCGAGAAATTTTCTTCCTGCGGGACAACACCGATCAGCCGTTTTGCGGCTGGAAAATCGAGGTCAATATCAATACCGAAAACATTTACCTTGCCGGTGGTCTTAGTGATAAGAGAAGTTACAATACCAATAGTAGTGGTTTTACCTGCACCGTTGGGACCAAGCAGACCGAAGAATTCGCCTTCCCGGACATCTAAGGTGACACCATTCAAAGCTTGAAACCCACCTTTATATTTTTTATGCAGATCTGTAATAGATAAGGCTATCATTGCAGTGGCTTCTATCAATTAACGAATTTTATAAAATAGTCCACAATCTCTTCCGGCAAATTTCTTTTCTCTAATTCAGAAATCTGGACAATTCCGGTCGGGCAGGTAATATTGATTTCAGTGAGCATTTCATCAATCAGATCCAATCCGGTAAAGTGGATGCCCTGTCGCAGCAGCCATGGTCCGACATCGGCAATAATAAGCTGCTCTTTTGGAGTGAGTTCTGTCTGCAGCGCATCGCTGCTTGCAAAGTTGGCGTGGTATCCTTTTTTCGGCCTTCGCATGGCAGCGCCAAGAAACCTGTCGCCAAGCATCATTACCCGTTTGTCGCCTTTATAAACATTTTCGAGGAATTTCTGAACCATTACCGGTTGTTTTCCTCCCCCGGTAAATGAAGAAATAATTGCCTGATCCGATGATTCTATTTTTTTTACCGATTTTCCCTGAAAACTATCGAGCGATTTGATAACACTTGTACCATGCCTGGCCAAAAAATTACCTATAACTTCAGGATCTGAACTTACCAGGGTAGGCGGCATATATTGCACAAAAGGAAGAGCGATGAGCTTCTCATTGAAATCGCGAAGCGATGAAGGACTGTTGACGACAGGGGTCTCAGTCAGAGAAAGAAGCTGCGTTGCGTAATGAAATGCCATATCATAGGGAGGTTCCTTTCGCATGAAAATAAGAGAATACTCTGCGAGGGCTTTTGCATTTTGCCGGCCGGAATGGTCGGTGGCAATTACAGCAGCATGCGTCTCAAAAAAAAGTTTTTCAATAGTTGCAGTATCAACATTTATACCAGCCTCACGTGCCTGGTTGATTATCGCAAGAGATGTATCCGTTCTTGATGCCAGACCTTCTAATGGGTCGAGTACAACCAGCCATTCCACTATATTTCCTCCATTGTTGCCTGAAATTCTTCATCATCGAACATAATCTTTGAATCACGTTACCTTAAGCATAATAAATCAAAAAACAAACCCGTCCCAGCATATCCCCCTAAAATAATGGGTTTTATGGTTGAAACCTATCAAAATTAATAATGTAAGATTAGCCTTTCTTTTTCTTTTGAAATTTCTTTTGATGCCTGGCCTGTCTCACAGACTTACCGGCAACTGAAAAACCGAAAGTGCCAAGAGGATGGCGGGAAAGAGAGAAATATTCTCCGTGGCAATAGGCGAGTAATCCGGCCTTACCTAGCTGGATGGAACCATTGTGGTCGATAAGTGATTTATCTACCTTGTTTCTGACTATCTCGGCTACGAAAAGATCATGGCTACCCAACTCGGTAACGGATCGTACTTTACATTCGAGAGCAATCGGACTTTTTTTAAGTGAAGGAACCCCGACATCGGTTCCGGGTTCAAGTTCAATGCCGAAATGTTTAATCTTGTCTATTTTTCGTCCTGTTCGGCAGCCGCAAAAATCAGTCATCTTCACCATTTCTTTAGTAGTGAGGTTGATCACAAATTCCCCGACAGCACTAATATTTTCATGGGATAATCGTTCCTTGCGTACTGCTATTGTTACCAGCGGCGGATGGCTGCAGGCGATTCCGGTCCAACCGACAGTAAATATATTAGGAACCCCCTCTTTATTGATGGTTGTCACCAGAACTGCCGGTACCGGCCCGAACATGATAGAACCTTTAAAGAGTTCTTTGGTCAAAATTTCCTCCATTCCCGGTGGCTTCATAGACGACATCTGCAACCATTTCCGCTTGACGTGCCGCCGTTACAGCCAGTCGATCGCAACGCTCATTCAACTCATTTCCGGCGTGTCCCTTCACCCAGTTAAAAAGGACATCAACACCATCCAGCAGGTCGAGCAGTTCTTTCCAGAGATCGATATTCAGAACCGGTTCTCCATCACCTTTTTTCCAGCCCTTACTCCGCCATTTTTTAGCCCATCCTTTTGTAATGCCGTTGACAAGGTAGCTGGAATCCGAATACAAAAAGACTTTTTTACCGCAATTCTGCAGCTCCCGCAGACCAACAATTGCCGCCATCATTTCCATTCGGTTGTTGGTGGTGTGTCGGAATCCACCGCTTATTTCCTGCCGCTTCCCTGCCCTTTCAATGACTATCCCATAGCCACCGGGACCTGGATTATTAATGCTGCCTCCATCCGTGTACACAATAATAGCATCCGGGTCACATTGCTGCTGCGGCGCTGCAGATCGATTTTCCTGCCGGGTGCTCTGTTCTTTTTTCACATATACAGGGCTCTGCAGCCACGCCTCAGCTTCAGCCCTTGTTGGAAAACTTTTGAATTTGGCAGCGGCAAAACCTTTCACCTGTTTTTCAGCTGTTGCCCAGTCTGTAAATATTCCGGTGCTTCGACCTACAGCCACTGCATAAAATTTTTTCTTAACCATACGTTTACCAATTAACTTATAAACAAAAGAAGCCGGATCACCCCATAGGGTAATCCGGCTCCTTTAACTTTTCTCCACAACCTGGGGAAATCAGCAGCCTTTAATGCCTCAGCCCCCAGCCTTTTTCACGTCTTTTGAGGCCGGAGCTGAACCGCCGTCCTTCAAGGGTGCGCCAATTGCATCACGGGAAATCTTTACAGCAACATCTTTAGCAATCTCAAGAGTTACAACTGTGTCGGTTAAGGAAGTAATAACACCATGCAAACCGCCTTTGGTAACAACTTTATGACCTTTTTTCAAATCGTTCAGGAAAGCCTGGTGCAATTTTGCCTGTTTCTGCTGCGGCCTGATCAGCAGGAAATAAAAGACTACAAAAATGAGAATGAGCGGGATAAACGAGGCAAATCCACCGGCACCCATACCACCATCAGGGGCAGCCGCATAAGCAATTCCTGTCATAACAAAACCTCCAAAAAAGTAACGGGGATATGTAAAAATCTGCTCTTTAAAGCATTTTTCACATACATATTCACAAAAACTTTGTTCAAATTAATCATTCCTGCTCAAGCTTGCTATAAAAATCTTTGCGAAACTGAGCAAAACTATCCTTCTCGATTGCCTGGCGGATATCAGCCATCAAATGAAGATAGTAATGTAGATTATGTATGGTATTAAGATGATAGCTGAGTATTTCCCGAGCCATAAAAAGGTGCCGCAGGTAGGCTCTGCTATAATTTCGGCACGTGTAACAGCTGCATTCCTGATCGAGAGGTGCGTGATCATCGCGAAACCTCGAATTTTTGATGGAAATCTTTCCTTTTGAAGTGAAAAGAGAGCCATTACGGGCATTTCGTGTCGGCATAACGCAGTCGAACATATCTATCCCGCGCCATACTCCTTCAACCAGATCAGCGGGAGTTCCAACCCCCATAAGATAGACTGGATAATCCTTAGGCAGATAAGGAACTGTCGCTTCGGTCATTTCATGCATGAGATGTTTTTCTTCACCTACGCTGAGACCACCTATAGCGTAACCGTCAAAGCCGATGTCGATTAAAGCCGCGGCATGTTCCATGCGTAAATCAGGATACATTCCTCCCTGAACAATACCAAACAGCAACTGCTCTCTCTTAGAGTGGGCTTCACGACATCTTTTAGCCCAACGGCTGGTAAGATCTGTTGCCTTAATCGCTTCATCTCTTGTTGCAGGAAAAGGAATACAGGTATCAAGGCACATCATAATATCCGACCCAAGAGACTGCTGAACATGTATCGCATCCTCCGGACTGAGAAACAACTTCGCACCATCGAGATGAGACCTGAACGCCGCACCTTCTTCAGTGATAGTGGCCAGCTCTTTCAAACTGAAGATCTGAAAGCCGCCGCTATCGGTGAGAATCGAGCCCTTCCAATTCATGAAGTTGTGGAGGCCGCCGAAACTCTCAATTAATTCATGGCCCGGGCGGATAAAAAGATGGTATGTATTGCCGAGGATAATCTGTGCATTCATATCCAGAAGGTTTTCCGGAGTAACCGCCTTCACAGTACCCTGAGTACCAACAGGCATAAAGACCGGAGTCTGAAAAACACCCTGTCTGGTTCGCACTTCTCCCCTTCTCGCTGCGCATTCCGATGAACTACAGTGGAGGGTAAATGGTGAGTTATTTTGCATTAGTGCCTTACTCCTGAAAAAATATCACTCAGTTCAGTCCCCATGCTTTGAGGGGGAGAAAAAACAAGAAAAATGTATTTGATAACTGTGAATTGGTTTCTATATCCAAGGCGCTTACACCCGCAAAGCACGGGCACTAAAAAGAGTCCTCTTCAAAGCATGGGGACTAAAAAGAGTACCCCTTAAGGGGGCACTGTAAAGAGTCCCGGCTTATTTCCCGTTTAGCGGGGTGAGTAAATCTATTATTGTTCCAGTTGACGATACATTGTTTATGAGAAATCCTGGTTAAAAGTTTTTAAAGATACCTTCCCAAATTCGTCTGTCAATCTATTCCGGAATCGATCTGTGTAAAATGAGAAATTCTTCACATGAGCAATACATATCCATGCACCTCCTTTTCTTTTTTAATTTTTTTCTGCATACTAGAAAGAGGTGATTTAAAGAAGTCCTCTTTCCTCCGCACACGCCGTCAACTCTTAATCCGACTGAAGATGAAAACTGTTGTAATCATAGAAAATGAAGCTCTCGAACTAGAGGCCCTGGTTAGCCTTTTTGAACAGTGGCAGGAAAAAATCAACATTCTGACGGCCAGGGAAGAACGTGCGGCTATCAGCATTATGTCACAGCATCATGTTGATCTGGTGGTTTGTGATATTGCCCCGCCGAATGGCAGTACTCTTGATGATTTTTCCCTGCTCACCCACACTTTTCCTTTTATTCCCTGCATAGCCCTGTCACATGAAATTGGATTTATTCCGGATGAAGCTGTAAAACGCGGCGCCAGCCATTGTCTTGAAAAACCCATTGATAAATCGACTCTGCTGATGCATGCAGGAGAACTGCTCGACACGGCTGCCAGCGGTCAAATTAAGGGTATCCCCATCCACAGTTTCCTGCAAATGCTCGAAACTGAAGAAAAAACCTGTACCCTGCAAATAAATCGAGCAAACGATACTGGGCTTCTCTATGTGAAAAATGGTGTTCTCATCGGAGCAGAAACAAAAAATTTCACAGGGGAATCAGCGGCTCATCTTATTCTTTCCTGGCAGGAGTCAGCCGTACGAATACGATTTTTCAATGGCCAGCGTAAAAGGCAGATCAACAAACCACTCATTTCCATAATTATGGAGGCGTTCCGGCTCAATGGCGAAAGGGACAAACTGAACCAGGAAAAATCACCTAACCCCAAACACCAACTCCCGCTAAAGCATCTTTCGACATTGGGAAAACGCATTCCCCTGGAAATCGGTTCTCGGGTTAAACTTGAATTTCCTTCGTTCGACTCGTTGCTTGATAGTGAAATTGTTGGAATGCTGCAGGAAAATTGTCTGATCGTCACCAACCCTCAACCATTTTCCGACCTTGAAGATCTGGTTGGCGGGGAACAAAGAATATTAATGAAGTATATCCATAAAGGCCGGGAATGGATGTTCAAGGCCCAACTTCTCAAAACTGTAGAATCACCGTCCCATTTGCTCTTTTTTGAATATCCCGGAGTTATCCACTACCATGAACTACGAAAAGCCAAGAGAACTTCAATTTTTATCCCTTGCACCTTCCATATAAATGAAGAGCCGGAATTGTATGGAGCCCTTATCGATTTGAGCATGACAGGAGGCCTCTGCCAGATCAAAAACAAAGGAGACAACCCTCTACCGCAGATCGACATTAATTCATCCATCCTGCTTCGTTGCCTGCTGCCGGGAATAAAAGAAGAACAGCAGATAAACGGCAGAGTCAGAAACATGCAGATAAATCCTGAAGAAATCAAAATAGGTATCGAATTTGAAAATCTACAGTCCCACCTTGCAGATACAATTGGACAATATCTTTATTCAATTGAATGCCAGTTTAGTTGACAGGCTAATCCGCAATTCCTGACTTTGATACCAAAACCCGGATTTCCTGTTCCTGCCTGGCAATATCATCGGTCAATTGGAATTGATTGAATGCCCGCAGGAGATTGTCATCGTCCTGCATGACTTTAAAATATCGATTGCCGCGAAGGTAATCAGTAAAAAAACGTACTCCAAGTTCAAAACAAATAAGCAGTATTCCATCAAAGACGAAACTGATTTCTTCTTTTTTAAGCTGCTTATAAGGCTCCGAAAAGTAACCGCCAAGTAGGGCCCGACAGAGTTCCAGATCAAAAGTGGCTGAATGAAGAGTTCTGTCTGCCTCCCCGGCCCTATTGCAGCAGGAACGCAGGCAATCGCCAAGATCGTAGTGCACCAGTCCTATCGCCACGGTATCGAGATCAAGTAGCCCAAGAGCTTCACCTTGGTCGCCAAAAAAAAAATTATCTACTTTAGGGTCACCATGAATCGGTTGCAGGCTGAGAATTCCTGCCCGTTTCGCATCTTCAAGAGTTGTCGCTCTCTGTCTGTAGCGCTCGATTGCAGCCAGACAGGAATGATTTTTTTTGTCGGTCTCAATTTTTAGTTTCTGCAGTTCACGATCGTATTCTTCAAGGTATCCAGGCAGATAATGAAATCCCGGGAGAGGATCACGAAGTTTTTGCATATCAAGATCACTGACCAGTCGATGAAACTTCGCCAGTGCTTTCCCAACTTCTCGAGCTTGACCAGGGCCATTCAATACACGAAAACTCTTATGCGGTAAATAACTTTGAGCCCGCCAAAATACTCCTGTGCTATCGCGGTGGAACATACCTTTATCCAGAGTCAGTACCGGAGAAGCTACCTGTAAACCTTGCCTCTGCTCATTATTTTTGCTTAACAGATGCTTGGTAATTGTATGGAAATTTTCAATAACCTTAAGCGGTTCAGGAAAGACTTCGTTGTTGATTCTCTGCAGAACAAAAGGATGAGAAGCGGGTCGAACCAGATAGGTGTCATTAATATTGCCAAAGCCCAGAGGCGTTACGGCAATAGTAGCCGGCTCCTTGCAAAAAGCTGCAAGGACGTCCGGGGGAATTGTGTTACTCATCTGAATTCCATTCTTTCAGCTCCTGTCGGGCAAAGGAGACCGTTCCGATGAGTGCCGCATCTTTTCTCAATATTAAGTAAACAGGAATTTCTTTCATAAGGCCGGACATTTGCCCTTTGGCTTGAAAACTTTTCAGGAAACCATCAAATGTTACATGTTTCACCAATCTCGGAAGAATACCTCCTCCAAGATAAATTCCACCTTTTGCATAAAGCTTCAGGGCGAGATTTCCGGCTTCACTGCCAAGAATGGAAAGGAACAGATCAATCACTCGTCTGCATAAGGGACAGGTTTTACCACCGATTTTGCCGGTTACACCGCCTACTATGACAGGAATTCTGTCTTTTGCCTGGTGCATTGCCTCGACTATCCATGGGGATTCTTTCATCTGATGGTATTCTTTATAAAAATCATAAATGTTGGCAAGTCCCGGGCCTGCTATCAAAGCTTCGTAGCTCACCGGCTGCATTTTTTTCTGCATCCAGCCTAACAGGGCAAGTTGCTCTTCATCAACTGGAGCGAAATCTGAATGACCGCCTTCAGAGCCGCGAGCATACACTTTCCCTCCAAATTCAACCAGCAGTCCTTCGCCAAGTCCAGTGCCGGGTGCAACTACTCCTCTTACTTCTCCATGGCCGTCTGCAGATTGTATTTCTAACAGATCGACTTTTCCAAGCATGAACAAAGAGCTACATACAGCAGTCAGGTCGTTAATAAGAATTACACGATGGAAGCCAAAACGTTTTTCGAGAAGACGGCAGTCAACCCGCCATGGCAGGTTGGTCAGTTGAGCCCTGTCGTCGGATACCACTCCGGCAACGGCAAGACAGCCAAATTGAGGCAGCAAATCGGCTTCCGCCAGGAATTTTTCTATGATTTCTTCTATTCCGGAAAACTCAGCATTGCTATAGCGCTTTTGTAATAAAGCTTTGCTGTCTGAACCGGCGAGAGGAAAAATAGCCAATTCGCTTTTAGTGCCTCCAATATCAGCTGCAAAGAGAGTTATCATTATCGCATCCTCAGTTCTGACAAAGCGACTCACCTTCTGACGGAAAGCCTTCGACAAAAGACACACTAGGTAACGATCGGTTGTATATCCCAGGCCTCTGTCCGGCCGCTGTTGTCGGGGTTTTTGACGATGTTGAATTCAAAAATATTTGAAGAATCCAGAAAAAGACTGTCATTCACATCAGGTGCTTTGGAACAATGGAAAAAAACAGATTGAGCGAGCAATCCCTCCGGAGTCAGACGAAAGTACCGCATAAATCCGAATCCCCTATCAGGATTATAATTGATCGGGATACCCCTTTGCCTGTTTTCACTGCCTTGGTGAACAATAGGCAAAAGTCCTGGCACCAGGAAGCCTGACAAAAAGCTGTCTGCGGCCTCTTTTAAGTCGTTGCTGACATGATGGAAACCAATTACCTCTACGCGGCATCCCATGTTTTGCAAGGCAAGAACCAGACGTATAAAATCACCGTCACCGGTCAGCAGAATTACGCGATCAAGATTTCTTGCCTGCAAAAGCGCATCAATGGCCAAATCCATATCTGCATTTGCCTTGGTGGTTAATATCCCTTCATCGTCAATAAAGTGTTTAACATATTTTTTAATGACCTTGAAACCACACTGACGGATAACCCCATGATAACGATAAAGTTTTTGTCGATATTCGGGGTCATCCTTAGTCCTCTCCCGGTCTTCTGCAAGATAGGAGTTCGCTCTCAATAGAGTGGAATTTCCTGCGCCGGCAAGCTCGACCAATACATCATAACGCATGCCGTAACCACCGCACATTCTAATATTTTCCGCATCTACATATATTCCGGTCTTCAGCATATCGTCACGTATCTCTTCAGGATGGTAGAGCTTACCGCCGTTATTTTAATATTATTATCAAACTACTCCCATTCAATGGTCGCTGGAGGCTTAGATGAAATATCATAAACTACTCTATTTACTCCACGTACTTCATTTATGATACGACTGGAAATCTCGCTCAATATTTCATAGGGCAGCCTGCTCCAGTCTGCAGTCATGGCATCCAGTGAATCAACTGCCCTGATTGCTACGACATGTTCATAGGTCCTCCCGTCGCCCATCACACCCACGGTTTGGATTGGCAAAAGTACAGCAAAAGATTGCCACACTTTTCTATACCAGTCGGCCTTGCGCATTTCCTCCAGCACGATCACATCGGCCTGCCGTAAAATACGCAGCCGCTCAGCCGTAACCTCTCCCATTATCCTGATGCCCAATCCCGGTCCGGGAAAAGGTTGTCGATAGATAGCCTCTTCGGGCAGGCCGAGCTCCAGTCCGAGTTTGCGAACCTCGTCCTTAAACAGTTCGCGCAGTGGCTCAATAAGATCTAGATGCATAATATCAGGAAAGCAGCCGACATTATGATGAGACTTGATCGGAGCCGCCCCACGAAAGCTGACCGATTCGATCACATCAGGATACAATGTTCCCTGGGCAAGATACTTAACATTCCCGATTTTTTTTGCTTCTTCCTCAAAGATTTTTATAAATCCAAGGCCGATGTGCTTTCGTTTTATCTCGGGGTCCTCTACTCCCTGCAGCTTTTCAAGAAAATAATCAGTAGCATCGATATCTATGAGTTTCAGCTTACTCTTTTCTTTAAAAAATCTTAGTATTGCAGCGGTTTCGCCGGTACGCATCAGACCGTTATTGACGTAAATACAGGTAAGTTGATCGCCAATGGCTTTATGGATGATGGCCGCCACAACTGAACTATCGACTCCACCGGAAAGAGCGCAAATAACATTGTCACTGCCAACTTTGTCCCGAATGGCCTGAACGTTCTGCTCAATAAAGGAATGCATCGTCCACTCAGGGCTGCAGTTGCAGATTCCAAAAATGAAATTTCTGAGTACATCGGTACCAATAAGAGTATGAACAACTTCGGGATGAAACTGCACTGCATAAAACGGATGCTTCGTATGTCTGAGTGCTGCATAGGGTGAGTTGTCACTTACTGCTGTAGCCTCAAAGCCATCGGGAATAACCTCTACCCGATCACCGTGGCTCATCCAGACCTGATGCTTCATTCCATTCAGCATAAGGCCGGCAAAAAGCCCGGCTGTATATTTGACTGTCAGCTCCGCTTTACCAAATTCGCGTTTTTCGGCTTTTTCCACTTTGCCGCCCAATTGCTGAATCATGAGCTGGGCGCCGTAACAGATACCGAGAATGGGAATACCAAGATCAAATAGACCTGGATCGGAATGAGGAGCGTCCTGGTCATAAACAGAACACGGTCCTCCGGACAAAACAATGCCGGAAGGTTGAAGTTCTTTAAGTTTTTCCAGCGAAATCGAGAAGGGATGAATTTCGCTGTATACCTTCTGTTCCCTTATCCGTCTGGCTATCAGTTGTGTGGTCTGAGACCCAAAATCAAGGATGACTATTTTTTCGCTGTGAATATCCATGAATTTCTCTTGTTCTCCTCAATTATATAGAATTATGCAGACCGATAATTCGGCGCTTCCTTGGTTATTATCACATCATGCACATGGGACTCTTTAAGACCTGCAGGAGAGATACGGACAAATGTGGCCTTCTGCTGCAGTTCAAGGATAGTCGAAGCGCCGACATACCCCATTCCGGATCTTAAACCACCTATCATTTGGTATATAACCGTTGAAATAGGTCCCCGATACGGGACTTTCCCTTCGATACCCTCAGGTACAAGTTTTGAAGTTGCGGATACTTCAGATTGGAAATAACGATCTGCTGATCCATCGGTTTGGCTCATTGCACCAAGTGATCCCATGCCCCGATACCCTTTGTAGGTTCTGCCCTGGTAAAGGAAGGTCTCTCCGGGTGTTTCATCGGTTCCGGCGAAAAGGCTGCCAAGCATTACTGTGCTGGCACCGGCACCGATAGCCTTAGCCAGGTCACCCGAATATTTGATACCACCATCAGCGATTATCGGGATATTGTACTTGTTCGCGACTTTGACACATTTTTGTAAAGCAGTCATCTGCGGTACCCCGACACCGGCGACAACCCGGGTAGTACATATAGAACCAGGCCCTATGCCGACCTTGACCCCATTGGCCCCGGCCTTGATCAGATCCTCCGTCCCTTCGGCGGTTGCGACATTGCCGGCTATAATTGAAAGTCCGGGAAACAAAGATTTAATACTTGCGACAGCCTCCAACACTCCTTTTGAATGCCCGTGGGCTGAATCAACAACAACAACATCCACTCCAGCTTTTACAAGCCTTTCCACCTGATTCTCAATGTTTTTTCCAACACCAATTGCAGCTCCTACCAAAAGACGGCCGAATTTATCTTTGGCTGCGAGAGGATATTTCTTAATTTTTTCCAAGTCCTTGATGGTAATCAGCCCCTTCAGGCCACCCATCTCATCCACCACCAATAATTTTTCAATTCTATGTTCATGCAGCAAGGCTTTCGATTGTTCAAGACTTATCCCTGCCTTGGCGGTCACAAGATTTTTGGAAGTCATTACATCCGCGACCCGCAAACCATCGTCTGAGACAAAACGAAGATCCCGGTTCGTAACAATACCTGCCAGTTTTCCATCGTGAAGCACAGGAAGACCGGATATTTTATAGGTACTCATGATTTCCTGAACCTCGGCAACCGACTGATCCTGAGTAACGGTTATAGGATCAATAATCATCCCGGATTCTGATTTTTTAACGCGTTCCACTTCAGTAACTTGTTGATCAATCGTCATGTTTTTATGGATTATACCGATTCCACCTTCCCTGGCCATAGCTATGGCTGTGCGGTGTTCGGTAACAGTATCCATTGCTGAACTGACCAGTGGAACTTTGAGAAAAATAGTGTCGGTGAGGCGTGTTTCCAGATTGACTTCGCTTGGAAGAACATCGGAAGCGGAAGGAACGAGAAGTAAGTCATCAAATGTGAGTGCGGTTTCTATATGATCTGGTAACATGGCCCCTCCTTGTCAGGGAGTGAAGCATAAAAGGCTGCATGTCTCGTTCTCTTGGAAAGCAACACACGTGTTTCGCAGAAAAGGACGATTCAGCCGCCTTTCATAATTCACATTATGCTATATTTTTTAAAGTATCACAGTAAGGCATCTTTATAAAAAATCTCATTTTTTTTACAATGCCTGATTTTATAACTAACACCCCACAAGGGGGATTCTTTTTAGTTCCCACGCTTTGAAGGGACTGAACTGAGCGAAAAGTTTTATGGACTAAGGCACTAAAAATTTAGAAACGAAGAATCTAACAATAACCCGCCTGCGGGAAAGGAAATATCTCTCTCATGCTGCTTGAAATAAACCCTATAAACCCTCAACTTCGCCTCATTGAGCAGGTCGTCAAGTTACTCAAAAGCGGAGCGATTATTTGTTATCCAACCGATACCGGTTATGGTATCGGTTGCGACCTTTTTAACCAGAAAGCTATTAAACAACTTGTCCAATTGAAAAAAAGGCCGAAAGATAAGCCTTTTTCCTTTATGTGTTCTGACCTCACCGATATCAGCCAATACGCTCATGTCTCAAATACTGCATACCGTCTTCTCAAAAAGAACCTGCCTGGACCGTATACTTTTGTTTTACCGGGAACGAAGCTGGTTCCTAAGATAATGGCCACGAAACAGAAGACCGTCGGTATCAGGGTTTCAAGTCACCCAATCAGCAAACTCCTGGTTGATACCTTGGGCAACCCCATCGTCAATACCAGTGTTCAGCTTGAAGATGAGGAGACCAAACTCTCTGAACCTTTTGAAATAGAAGAGTACCTTGGTAAAAGAATTGAGATCATTGTAGATGGAGGTCCACTTTACCCCGATCCCTCCTCCGTTATCGATCTTACAGGCGATTCCCCTGAGATCCTGCGCGTTGGCAAGGGAGATGTTAGTCCTTTTCGCTGATGAGTGCTTCTTTCAGTGATTTACTCATGGTAAAATGCAAGGTCTTCCGATCCGGAATTTCCATAAGTTTACCTGTTCGCGGATTTTTAGTTGAACGCGGCTTTCTCGCTCTAACCGAAAAGCTGCCAAATCCTCTTAACTCGATACGTCTCTCGTCCACCAGAGCCGTTGCCATTGTCTCCAGCATAATATCAACCGCCAGGCTGACATCCTGTTTTTGCATGGAAAGTTCACTGCTGACCTTGTCTACTAAATCTTTTTTCAACATAACTAATAACGTTTAATCAACCAATTACGAAGGACAACCACACGAACCTGTCCCCAAAATATAAAAAAAGGCTGCCTCGCCATACATCCGGCAAGGCAACCTTTCAGCTGCATTCCAATTGCCCTTATTCAGGCTGAACCCTAATCGTTGTCAGCGGAATCGTTACCTTCCGCGGCCGCTTTCAAGAGATCTCCAAACGTCGATGGTGACGATTCTGAAGCGACTTTTTCAGCTTTCTTGAATTTTTCTACCGCCACTTCTTCGTCATCACCCTCAAGAGTTTTAACAGAAAGACCTATCTTACGATCTTTTGCAGAGACGTTAATGACAATAGCTTTCAACGTATCACCAACCTGATACATGCCGACCGGAGTCTTGACTTTATCCTTGCTGAGTTCGGAGACATGAACAAGGCCTTCAATTCCCTCTTCAAGTTTTACAAAGACACCAAAATCGGTGACATTGGTGATCTCACCTTCAACAACTGTTCCCGAGGGGTAATTATTGTAAGCCGCCTGCCATGGATCCGGCACCAGCTGCTTTATACCGAGTGAGAAACGTTCGTTTTCTTTATCGATCTTAAGGACAACTGCCTGGATCGTCTCACCCTTAGCATACTTCTCGGATGGATGTTTAATACGCTCAGTCCAGGATAAGTCAGAGACATGGATCAAACCGTCAATGCCTTCTTCTATACCAATGAAGACACCAAAATCGGTAATATTCTTGATTTTTCCTTCGATAACGGAACCAACAGGATAATTATCGGTCACCAGATCCCATGGATTTGGTTGGAGCTGCTTCATGCCAAGAGAGATACGTTTGGTTTCTGTCTCAATATTCAAAACCATGATCTCAACTTCATCACCAACAGAAACCATCTTGGATGGATGACGTGGCTTTTTGGACCATGTCATTTCGGACACGTGGATCAAACCTTCAACACCCTCTTCCAGTTCTACAAAAACACCGTAATCAGTAATGGAAACAACTTTACCTTTAGTTGTCTCATTTACCGGATATCTTTCGGTAACAGTAGCCCATGGATCATCGCGAAGCTGCTTCACGCCGAGTGACACGCGGTCATGCTCTTTGTCGTACTTAAGGACTTTAACTTCCAGCTCTTCACCAACCTTGTAGAGTTTGGCCGGATGGGAAACGCGTCCCCACGAAAGATCGGTAATATGACACAAACCGTCCATACCGCCCATGTCAATAAAGAGACCGTAATCGGTAATATTGGTAATGGCACCTTTGATGATCTGGCCTTCTTCCAACTTGGAGCGCATTTCTTCGCGAAGTTTATTGCGTTCCTCTTCAAGAATTGCCCGACGTGAAATAACAACATTGTTTCTTTTCTTGTTGAATTTCAGTATCTTGAATTCCATGGTATCCCCGATCAGGCCATCAAGATCCTTGACTGGGCGAAGATCGATTTGGGAGTATGGCAGGAATGCAGGAACGCCGATATCAACAGACATACCGCCTTTGACACGACTTTCGATTTTACCGGAGATGGTTTCGTCTGCTTCTTGAATCTCTGCAATTCTTTCCCATACTTTTATCGCAATTGCCTTTTCTCTCGACAGGAGGAGTCCGCCTTCTTCCTTACGTCGTTCTACGAACACCTCGAATACGTCACCAATTTTGATTTCCTCACCATCTTCCAGGCGGAATTCAGATTTGGCAATATAACTTTCTGCTTTATCACCAACATCAACAAGGAGATAGTCGTCAACGGTGCCGATGATGGTGCCCATGGTAACATCGCCGACCGCAACCACCTTGTTATTTTCTTCCATTTCGAAGAGTTCCGCAAAACTCATCTCTTCACTGCTGTCCTGGGTTGATTGATTAAGTTGTTCTGTCATGGATTTTACTCTTCCTGTAGACCAGAGGCCAAATGGTAAAGGTTGCTTTATCCCGTACGATAAATGTACCGGAATAAAAAGAAATAAAGTCACTCCCGAAACGGGGGTAACCTACGCATACGTGAACCTTACTTTATAGCAATTTTTCAACGAAAGGACAACAACTTCTTTCAGGGTCAGCTAATTTTTTTCCGTTTTTTTCTGATCCCGGGAAAAACCATTCTTACTGGACAACCAGTTACAAAATCATCCTTTTTCAATTGAATAAGATACTTCTGTTATCCCGCATTTCTCATCAGTTCAGGCGGCGTCAGCTTCAAAGTTTTTGGTAGTGAACCATAGTAAACTATGTTCACTGGCAAAATACTGCCGAAGATGGCGCCGCATGGACTGACCTTTGGTGAACATTGTGTTGATTAAGAGAAAAATTGAAAAAATGCCTAAAGTCTTGAAGAAAATGAATATTTTCTAAAAATCAACACAATGATCATGAGAAATGCGGGCTATGCTGTTTTCTTTTCAGCCACTCTTCTGTTTCGACTGGAGTTTCTGTTTCGAGGACTACGTTTTGATTTCGGTCGCAGCGAATTGCCGTTGCTTTCTGCGTCGATAATTTTGCCCTGCCCTTTAGGAGGGGCAGTCAGGAGATCTTCATCCGGCAGGACGCAATCAAATTTTTTACCAATGAATTCCTCTATCGCCGGCAGATAAAAGGATCCTTCCTCACAGGCAAAACTTACCGCTTTGCCATTTGCACCGGCTCTTCCCGTCCGGCCTATACGATGGACGTAATCTTCAGGTTCGTAAGGTAATGTATAATTTACAACGAAGGTAATTCCGTCTATGTGAATGCCTCGTCCGGCAACATCGGTTGCAACAAGCACCTTCACTTTACCGGTCCTGAAACTTTCCAGCCTGGTCATTCGCTTATTCTGGTCAACATCTCCGGACAATAATACGCAGTCTATATTATTTCGCTGAAGACGATTCGATAAGCGCTTCGTTTCATTTTTCATGTTGGCAAAAACGATTATCCGCTCATCAGGATTCTGCTGAATCAGATTGTACAGTACAGAATATTTTTCTTCCGCCGTAACCAGATATACAAACTGTTCAACCGAGTCAACGGCCACCTGTTCCGATTCGGCCTCAACCACCTTCGGCTTAACACACCATTGTGACGATAGGCGCTGGACATCTTCTGAAACAGTCGCAGAAAAGAGCATAGTCTGCCTTTCTGTTTTAGCAGGCAATCGACCGACAATCCTCCGAACATCCGGGATGAATCCCATATCGAGCATGCGGTCCGCTTCATCGAGTACCAGGATTTTGCAGCTGCTGAGATTGACTACCCCCTTGTTCATAAAATCAATGAGGCGTCCAGGGGTCGCGACGAGCAGATCGCATTGCTTATTTTTCAGATAGTCCATCTGCTTCTGATAGTCCACTCCACCATATACTGCTCGTACTGAAAGGTTGCAGTATTTGGCAAAAACAACCCCCTCTTTGGCGATTTGATTTACTAGCTCACGGGTGGGCGCGAGAACCAGGGCCCTAACGTTTCCTTTTCCGGATTTCTTTTCCGCCAGCAACCTGGAAAGGATAGCTATCAGAAAAACAGCGGTTTTCCCGGTTCCCGTATTGGCTTTTCCCACAAGATCATTTCCTGCCAGCACATCAAGCAGGGCCTTTTCCTGAATGGGTGTACAATACTCGAAATTTTGATCGGCAATACCCCGCATCACTTTTAATGGAATTTCATAGTCATGAAAACGACTCTTTCCTTCCATAGGAGTAACCGGAAACTCTCCAAGAGTCCAGGCAGGCTTAATTTTGGGCTTTACAGGAGCCCTATATTTGACTCTTTTTTCCGGCAAAGAGTTGCTTTCTAAAAGTATTTCTTCTTCATCGACAGGCCTTCTTTGGGGAGCGGCCAAGGCGGGTTCGGTTTTAGAGATATCAGGGGTTGAATTCCCCAGCAATTCACGATATCGATGTTTTCCGGCCTGGGCCATTCTTCTGATTTTATTCCCCAAAGAAAGAATAGTTTTTTTCATCATTTACTCAAAATTTTGTAACCTAAAGTAGCTCCGGCATAGTTGGTTATAAGACTCGTGCCGGACCTGTCCAGCAGATGGTGATGATAGCAGTACTCTACTGTAACAGGTGGTAAGTGACAGGTTACGGTTACCGCAACCAGCAAGTGAGTGGTGTAAGCGAACGAAAAAAGAGGAACATCACGTTCGGGCAGAATTATTCACAGCTCAATGACATATATTTTACTCTATTTTCCCATGACGCGCAACTCCTCCATAAGCGGTCCAAATAATGTCTCGAATTCGGGAATCGCTTTTTTCAGGACGGTGCCGACCAAAGGAATTTCAGCATCATTGATAACAAGGTTTACTGAGTTGGCCAAGGCCTCCAAATCATAAAGCGTATTGAACTGTTCTCCCATCAGGACATAAAAAATATACCGGCGGCGAGACATATTCATCTCCCGCATAAACTGGTGGAATTTTCCTGAACCGATTCCTGCCGGTTCAAAAGAACCGTGAAGAAAGACAGCGGCGTAATTCACGAACCGCATCTTATCGATAGCTTCTTCCGGTGTAGAGGCCAACTCAACGCGATAACCAAACTCGGAGGCAGCTTTTACCACAATTTCCCGACTTGCCGTATCCGGCATAAGCACCAACGCACTTGGTATATCCTCAACAACTTCTTGTTCTTCGAAAGCACCTTCTTTCAACCATGCAATATCAGGTGGAGCAGGTGGTTTGATTTTTCCAGACTTGACCGGCAATGTTGTTCCGGTACGCGCCGAATTATTGCCGGAAGACGATGGTATTATACTTTTTGCATCCAGCCCGAAAGGAACAGCGCAGTGCACACACTTGACTTTTATTTTTCGGCCAGGCCCCAACTGCTGAAGGCTTTCCTTAATTTTATCGCTCAACTTCAGCTGCTTTTCACAATGCGGACAATTCACTGTCATAATTTCCTCAAATCAAAATCAATCGTGCCTTACTATAGACATGGCAAGCTCGAAAAAACCTAAAATTTCAGATGGCTAAGTTAAAAGATTCATCTGCCATAAAAACCATAACCTTCCTCTTTTTCTTCTTCCATAGCCAAATCTGTAAGATTTGTAGTCGCCTCGCCGCGCTCAGCCTTAATGCGATCAAGTCCGCGATTCATCTCGGCTCTATGTGAACAGTATGTTATGGCATTTTTCTCGGTTATTATTCCCCGGCTATAAAGCTCAAGAATGTGCTGGTCAAAAGTGCGCATATCGAGTGCCGATCCTTCACTAATAATATTGTAGAAGGTCTTGTCCTCCGTCTCCCCGTTAATAATGAGATCCTTTACCCTCAAACTTGTACGCAAAATCTCCATTGCCGCCACTCGACCGCCGCCGATACGCGGCAGCAATCGCTGACTGACGATCCACCGGATTGTATCCACGAGCCTGTTGCGAATCTGCGGCTGTTCATCCTGCTCGAACATTCCCAGAATACGGTTAATTGTCTGCCCGGCGTCTATCGTATGCAAAGTCGACAACACAAGATGTCCGGTTTCAGCGGCAGTCAGACCAATCTCCATCGTCTCACGGTCTCGCATCTCACCAACCAGAATGACTTTGGGCGCTTGTCGCAGTGCAGCACGCATCCCCACTGCAAAGCTGCTAAAATCGTTCCCCAATTCACGTTGGTTAAAGGTTGCCTTGCGCTGCTCATGGACATATTCAATAGGATCTTCAAGAGTTACCACATGCACCGGCCGCTCATGATTTATCCTGTCCAGCAAGGCGGCAAGGGATGTCGTTTTACCGGTACCGGTCGCACCGGTAAAGAGGATAAGCCCATTTAAGTCAGCCGCCATTTTACCGAACGCTTCAGGAAACTGCATGCCCTCGATGGATGGCACCTCTGTTTCAAGTTTTCGTAAAACAGTGGTAAAGTAGCCTTTTTGGGTAAATATATTTACCCTGAATCTCGCCTTGTCGGAAAGAGAGTAAGAAAGATCGCATGATCCGTTTTCGACAAGATCTTTTAATAACCTTCGATTATTACCGATAAGATTAAGCGCGAAGGCTTCAGTCTGAAATGGTGTAAGTTCTGTTACCGGAGGAATGACATCTACCGGTGTAAGCATTCCTGCCGACTCAACCTGCAGAGATTTTCCAACAGTTATATTAAGGTCGGAAACGTTGCTATGGGCTTCCAACATAGCCGCTATCCAGTAGTCTATTTCCGTCTTTTTCATCGTTTTCCCCTGAAAATTTGTGCAATACCACCTGGTTTCATAGTATATTGTCTCTAATCTCACGAGCGTTGCAAGTTTTTTTTTCGATTGAGTACCTTATTCCTGAAAAACGGGATAAACCTAAAAAAGACGGAATTCAAAATGGCTCAGTAAAAAACTTCATATGCGAGGCGCGGGGTAGTATGATGAACCCTGGCTTTTTTCCGTTTATCATGGTCAGTTTCAATTCTTTCCTTTACGGATTCAATATAAAAATACCGGAGTATTATCATGGCAATTCCATTACGCAGTGCGACAACGACCCAGGGACGAAGAATGGCGGGTGCCAGAAGCTTATGGCGGGCCAACGGAGTCAAAGAGGAACAGTTCGGTAAACCAATCATCGCCATCGTCAATTCCTTCACCCAATTTGTTCCAGGCCATGTCCACCTCCATGAAATCGGCCAGCATTTAAAAAAGATTATTGACAAGGCCGGCTGCTTTGCAGCTGAGTTCAATACCATTGCCATAGATGACGGAATTGCCATGGGCCATTCCGGAATGCTTTATTCCCTGCCTTCCCGTGATCTCATTGCCGACAGTGTTGAATACATGTGTAACGCCCATACCGTCGATGCCATGATCTGCATCAGCAACTGCGACAAGATCACCCCCGGAATGCTGATGGCCGCCATGCGCCTTAATATACCAACCATTTTTGTCTCAGGCGGCCCCATGGAAGCCGGTGTTGACGGTGACAAACGATATGACCTGGTCGATGCCATGGTGCTCGCCGCCGACAGCGAGGTAAGTGACGAAGAAATCAACCGGGTCGAGCGTTGTGCCTGTCCGACCTGCGGGTCGTGCTCGGGAATGTTCACCGCCAATTCCATGAACTGCTTAAATGAGGCGTTAGGCCTGGCTCTTCCCGGCAACGGCACGGTGGTTGCTACCCACTCCAACCGTAAACTCCTCTTTGAACGAGCGGCCGAACGGATTGTTGAAATGGCCTCCGCCTGGTACGACAACGAAGACAGCTCGGTACTTCCACGATCCATCGCTGGCAAGAATGCCTTTATGAATTCGATGACTCTCGATATCGCCATGGGCGGCTCGACCAACACCGTACTCCACCTATTGGCTATTGCCCATGAGGCCGGAGTCGACTTCACCATGGACGACATTGATAATCTTTCCCGCAAGGTACCGAACCTGTGTAAAGTTTCCCCATCTTCCCATTATCATATAGAAGATGTCAATCGGGCCGGGGGTATAATGTCCATCCTTGGAGAACTTGACCGGGCAGGTCTTATCGACTCGACAGTCCATCGAGTTGACAGCAGGACTCTGCAGGAAACCCTCAATAAATGGGACATCTCCCGCCCTGGCCACAGCAGGGAAGCAGAAACCCTCTACCTCAGCGCTCCCGCTTCATCAGGGCCGAATCTGGTCATGGGCTCCCAAAATACAATGTACAAGGAAGCGGACCTTGACCGGCAAGCCGGATGCATCAGGGATATGGAACATTGCTATAGCAAAGAAGGAGGTCTTGCCGTCCTCTTTGGCAATATTGCCGAAAACGGCTGCATTGTCAAAACTGCAGGAGTCGATCCTTCTATCTTAAAATTCACCGGTACCGCCCGGGTATTCTCCTCTCAGGATGCTGCCTGCGACACGATTTTAAATGGAGAAATCAAAGCAGGTGATGTAATTATCATTCGCTACGAAGGCCCGAAAGGTGGACCAGGAATGCAGGAAATGCTTTACCCGACCTCTTACCTCAAGTCGATCCATCTGGGTGCTGAATGTGCCCTGGTGACGGACGGCCGTTTCTCCGGCGGCACCTCAGGGCTGTCAATCGGTCATGTGTCTCCTGAAGCTGCCGCGGGTGGTGCCATTGCCCTGCTCGAAGATGGGGATACAATTGAGATCGATATTCCTGCACGGAAAATCAATGTTTCCCTGACCGACAATGAACTCGCCACGCGAAGAAAAAAAGAGGAAGCAAAAGGAAGCAGCGCTTTCACCCCGGTCGGCAGGGACAGAAGTGTCAGCAAGGCATTGAAAGCATATGCATTATTTGCGGCGTCCGCCGATAAAGGTGCAGTTCGCATCCTGCCGGATTAGTATTGACACCAAATCCATAATTTTTCACGAACCCTTATCCATAGATAATAGAGGAGTGATTCTTGAAACCGACAAATATTGATGATCCAGAATATTTTCACAAAGTCATTGACTGCCAGTACGCCTGTCCCGCTCACACCCCGGTTCCGGAATATATTCGCCTGATAACCCAAGGAAAATATGATGAGGCTTTCAAAATCAACTGGATTTCCAATGTATTTCCCGGCATTCTCGGACGCATCTGCGACAGACCCTGCGAACCCGCCTGCAGACGGACCCGTGTCGAGGAGACGCCCGTCGCCATCTGCCGCCTGAAAAGGGTAACCTCGGATTTTAAAAGTGATGACATTGACTTGTCTTTTGAAGTTCCAAGCGAAAAAAATGGCAAAAAGATTGCCCTTATCGGCGGCGGTCCTGCCTCACTCACCGTCGCCCGCGATCTGCTGCCCCTTGGCTACGAGGTCGACCTCTACGACGATCAGTCAAAAGCCGGAGGATTTATCCGTACTCAGGTTCCCTCTTTTCGGTTACCGGAAAGAGTACTTAACCAGGAGGTTGAACGAATCCTGAATATGGGAGTTACAACCCATTTTAATCATTACGTGGACAGCCTGAAAACAATAGCAGATAAGGGCTATGATGCCATTTTCGTCGGCACCGGTGCACCTCGGGGCCGCGACCTTCCTGATCTTCCCGGAAGAACAGAAGGTGATGCATCAATTTTTATCGGCATAGAATGGCTTGCCTCAGTTTTATACCGCCACATCACTTCAACTCCTGAAAAGATACTGGTACTTGGAGGCGGCAATACAGCAATGGACTGCTGCCGAATGGCCAGAAGGCTTGGCGGAGAAGACGTAAAGGTTATCGTCCGCAGCCCGAGATCGGACATGAAAGCTTCGCCATGGGAGATAGAAGATGCCGAAGACGAAGACATTCCTATTATCGACAACCATTCACCTGTTGACTTTGTTGTTGAAGACGGCAAATTAGTCGGCATGCATTTTCAAAAGATGGAGGCGAAATACGATGACGACGGTAAACGATCACTTGTGCCCACAGAAGAGCCACCGATCTTTATCGCCTGCAACCAGGTGCTCCTTGCCGTCGGCCAGCTGAATGCTTTTCCTTTTATCAAGCCCAACATAGGAATCAGGATGAATAAATGGGGGCTGCCGGAGCTCGACGAAAAAACATTCCAGTCATCGGTGCCGAATATCTTCTTTGGCGGCGACGCAGCCTTTGGTCCCAAAAACGTGATCACCGCAGTCGAACATGGGCACCAGGCGGCTATTTCTATTGATCTCTTCTGCCAGGGAAAAGATCTCCATGACCGCCCTGCTCCCCACACCAACCTGGTCAGCCAGAAAATGGGTATTCAGGACTGGATTTACGACAGCCATATCTCCAATGATAAACGGTATGCGGTGCCAACCGTTGACAGGGTTAAATCACTTAAAAACCGGTTGGTTGAAGTTGAGTTGGGATTTAGTAAAAAAACCGGACATGAAGAAGCGTTGCGTTGCCTCAACTGTGACGTCCAGACCGTGTTTGATCACAGCACCTGTATCGAATGCGACGCTTGCGTGGATATTTGTCCGGAATCCTGCATTAATTTCACCAACAATGGTGACGAAGACGATCTTCGCAGCAGACTTTTAGCGCCAGCCGATAATCTTGAACAGGATCTCTATATCTCCCCTCCCTTACCCACCGGCAGAGTCATGGTCAAAGACGAGAATGTCTGCCTGCATTGCGGCCTCTGTGCCGAACGCTGTCCGACCTCTTCCTGGGAAATGATGCAATACACCTATAACTCAGCACTGGCAGGTCAAAAATGAACAAGATAGAGAGTGTCAACGACTTTGTTGTCCGCTTTGCCAATGTCAATGGTTCCGGCTCCGCCAGCGCCAACAATCTCTTTGCCAAGGCCATTTTCCGGCTGGGAGTTCCCGTCAGCCCCAAAAATATTTTTCCTTCTAATATTCAGGGACTACCGACCTGGTACGAAGTACGCGTTAATGAGCATGGATATCTCAGCAGGCGCGGCGGCGTCGATCTGGCCGTTGCCGTCAACGGCCAGACCTTTTACAATGATTACCTTGAGGTTCTGCCCGGCGGGTATTTCCTCTACGATTCGACCAAAGAACTGTCGGATGAGTTTACCAGAACTGACATTACCGCCATCGGCATCCCGCTCACCAGCCTGTGCAATAATGAATTCGAAAACCCAAAACTCAGACAGCTGTTAAGAAATATCATTTATGTCGGGGCCCTCTCCTTTCTTTTGGACCTGGACTTTTCAATTCTTACCGAATCCATCGAGAGACAATTTAAGAAGAAGCCAAAACTTGGAGAGCCAAACATTAAAGCCCTTGAACTCGGCTACAATTATGCCAAAGAGCATTTCACCGGGGCTTGCAGGCTGTCGGTTCGAAAATCTGATAAACTCGGCAACGATATTCTCATGGACGGAAATTCAGCCTTTGCACTCGGAGCGGTCTATGCGGGAGCCACTGTTACCGGCTGGTATCCGATCACGCCCTCCACTTCGATTATTGAGGCCTTCGAGAGATTTACCAAAAAATTTCGGACCGAAGAAGGCACGGAAAGGCATAAAGTGGCCATCATTCAGGCAGAAGATGAACTGGCTGCCATCGGTATCGTCGTCGGTGCCTCCTGGAATGGCGCTAGAGCCTTTACCGCAACCTCCGGTCCGGGGATTTCGCTGATGAGTGAATTCCTCGGCCTTGCTTATTTCGCAGAAATACCGGTTGTACTTGCCAATGTGCAGCGAACCGGCCCGAGCACCGGAATGCCTACGCGAACACAACAGGCCGACTTGCTTGCCTGCGCCTATGCCTCCCATGGTGACACCAAGAACGTGCTGCTCTTCCCCTGCGATCCAAAAGAATGTTTCGATCTGGGCGCCGACTCTTTCGACCTGGCAGAGCGGCTGCAGACTCCGGTTATTGTTATGCTCGACCTTGATCTCGGCATGAACGATCATGTCAGTGCGCCTCTGCACTGGGATGACAGCCGTAAATATGACCGCGGCAAGGTGCTGACTGCCAAAGACCTCGATAACCTCAAAGAAAAATGGGGACGTTACCTGGATGTTGACGGGGATGGCATCTGTTATCGGACCTATCCCGGAGTACATCCCACAAAAGGAGCCTATGTCACTAGGGGAACCTCCCACAATGAATATGCCGGATATACCGAAGAAAGTCCTGTTTACCAGGCAGGTATGGAACGTCTCCTTGTTAAATGGGAGACAGCCCGAAACCTTGTTCCGGCTCCCCGGACCAAAATTCGGGATGAGCAATTCGGCATTGGTGTTATTTTCTTCGGAACAACCACCCACGCCGCCTATGAGGCAATCGGTCGCTTTTCGAGGCGTGGATTAAAGGTCAACAGTCTTCGGCTTCGTGCCTTCCCGTTTCAGGACGAAGTGATTGAATTTATCAACAGGCATGAAACAATCTTTGTGATCGAACAGAATCGCGATGCACAGCTAAAAACCATGTTGATGACGGAAAACTCTATTTCACCTGGAAAATTGCAGTCCATACTTAACTTCGATGGTCTGCCCATCACCGCAGATTTCATCACTAAAAAGATTCAGTCCTGCCTGGAACATGAACAGCGGATAAGTCTTAAGGATACCGAGGGAGGAAAAGCATGAGCTTTGATCGTCCAAATTTTCGCCACCCGAAACTCGCTAAAAATTCCGGCGGCTATTCACGTAAGGATTATGAAGGCGCAATTTCCACACTTTGTGCCGGCTGCGGTCATGACTCAACCACTAATGCTCTCATCCAGGCATGCTTTGAGTTGTCGATAGAACCGCACCGGGT